>CAYZEZ010000089.1:0-16263 GCA_964477295.1 uncultured Bacteroides sp.
AGATGTTTTCGGTTCATTTGGCGGATTCGGGGGCAGCCGCAGGCCATCCAGAACGGTGAATAAAGGCTCGAATCTCAGGGTCAAAGTCAAGGTAAACCTTAAGGAGATTGCACACGGGACGGAGAGAAAAATAAAAGTAAAAAAATATGTCACCTGTAATACCTGCAGTGGTACGGGGGCACGTGGAGATTCCGGGTTTACTACCTGTTCCACCTGCCAGGGATCAGGCCAGGTAACAAGGATTTCCAACACATTCCTGGGACAGATGCAGACCACCTCTGCTTGTCCCACCTGCCATGGTGAAGGAAAATTAATCAAGGAAAAATGTCTGGATTGCCACGGAGAAGGGATCGTTAACGGTGAAGAGATAATACCAATCAGCATTCCGGCCGGTGTTGGTGAAGGCATGCAGATGACAATAAGCAATAAAGGCAATGCTGCACGCAGGGGTGGTATTAATGGCGACCTGCTTATTTTAATACAGGAAGAACAGCACTCTGAGCTCATAAGGGATGGGAATGATTTATTATATAATCTTTTCGTCAGTGTACCTCAGGCAGTCCTGGGTGACACAGTTCAGGTACCCACGATTGACGGACAGGTTAAAATTAAGGTCGAACCCGGCACCCAACCGGGAAAAATCCTAAGGCTGCGAAACAAGGGTTTACCCTCTGTTAATGGCTATGGGAAAGGTGACCTGCTGGTAAGCATTAATGTCTGGATCCCGGACAACCTCAGCAAGGAAGAGCAGCAACTCATGGAGGATTTAAAGAAATCAAGCCGTTTCATGCCCGATCCGGGCAACTCAGAAAAAAACATCTTTGACAGGATGAAAGGATATTTTAAATAACTTCACCCACTGATATCAAATCATTTTTTTTATGGCATTATTTCAAGCCCGGAATATAGTAAAGAAATTCGCTACACAGATTGCGCTTGATGACGTTTCAATCACTGTTCCGGAGGCTGGAATATATGGACTGCTCGGTCCTAATGGCGCAGGAAAAACCACCCTGCTGCGTATTATAAACCAGATTACCGCACCTGATTCGGGTGATCTTATATTCCAGGGACGAAAACTGGCTCCCAACGATACATATAACATTGGTTACCTTCCCGAGGAAAGGGGTTTGTACAAAAAAATGAAAGTGGGTGAGCAGGCCATGTACCTGGCACAACTGAAAGGATTATCAAAAAAAGAGGCATCCGAAAGGCTGAAATACTGGTTTGCCAGGTTTGAGATCATGGCCTGGTGGAATAAGAAGGTAGAAGAGCTATCAAAGGGGATGCAACAAAAAGTCCAGTTCATAATAACCATCCTCCATAATCCCCGCCTGATGATTTTTGACGAGCCTTTCAGTGGATTCGATCCCATAAATACTGAGATGCTTAAGAAAGAAATCCTGATCAAAAAAGAGGAAGGGGCTACCATCATTTTCTCTACCCATAATATGGAGTCGGTGGAAGAACTTTGCGATCATATCACTTTGATCGACAACGGTAAAAAGCTCATAGAAGGAGAAATAAACACTATCCGCCAGGAGTACCGGACCAATGTTTATGAGGTGGGATTTGCCGGTGATATTCAAAACATCCGTAAAGCGCTGAACAACAGGTTTAAAATATTTGATCAACAGGCTGAAAATGATATTACTAAAGTTAAAATCCAGGTCAACAGCCCAGAAGATAACAACGAGCTGATTGCCCTGATTATCCCTGAAGTCAGGATCACATCCTTTAATGAAGTATTGCCCAGCATGAATGACATTTTTATCCGGGTAGTTAAAGAAGCACAGGCGGCAACCACCTAAATAATATTTGAGGCATGAGGAAGATAAGACTCGTTATATTTCGCGAATACACCACCAGGGTCAGGAAGAGGTCCTTCATTATTATGTCGATCCTGGGACCGGTGCTGTTTGCATCCCTCATGATCATTCCGGCCTGGCTGTCCAGTATGGAAGAAACAGAGGTCAGGAAGTTTGCTGTTATTGACAGTTCAAATGTATTTACAAACGTCATACCGGATGCCGAATACATGAAATTTGAATACCTTGACAATGTTCGCATCTCAGACCTGAAAAACAATTTTGACCAATTGGGGTACTATGGGATATTGTATATTGCTCCCATCGTTACTTATGATCCCAATTCCGTTGTTCTCTATTCCAGGAAACAACCCAGCTTTGGTACCAAGGAATACATAAGCAATGCACTTGAGGACTACCTGCAGGATGAAAAGCTGAAAACGTATAACATTGAAAACCTTGATTCGATTTTAAAATCGGTTAAAACAACCGTGAATGTCAGGACAATAAAACTATCAGAAAGCGGGGAAGAGAAAGAGAGCAATACAGGAATTTCAATGGCACTGGGTTACATTAGTGGATTCCTGATGTACCTTTTCCTGATTTTGCTGGGAACCCAGGTGATGCGAGGTGTGGTGGAAGAAAAAAACAACCGTATCGTGGAGATCATTATCTCCTCGCTCAAGCCGTTTCAGCTGATGATGGGTAAAATCATCGGGATCGCCCTGGTTGGGCTGACGCAGATCGCGATCTGGACCATTTCCACAATTATCCTGGTTTCCATTGCACAGTCGATTATTTTTCCTGAATTAAATCTCACACCTACAGAGCAGGTGGTTGCGCAGGATGTGATGACTTCACAGCCGGTTCAGGATGCCCCTTCCGGAAGCGCTGAAATGGCAGAATTAAAAACTGCCCTTTCCACGCTCAAGAACATCAATTTTACCGTGATGGTGGGATCCTTCCTGTTTTATTTCCTTGGAGGATTTCTACTGTATTCAGCAATGTTTGCCGCCGTGGGAGCTGCCATAAATGAGGAAACAGAAACGCAGCAATTCGTTTTACCCATCTTACTGCCGTTAATCCTATCCATAATTATCCTGTTCAGCATAACCAATACACCGGAAAGTCCTGTTGCCTTCTGGTTCTCCATGATACCTTTCACCTCTCCCATTATCATGATGGCCAGAATACCGTTTGGAGTTCCCATTCAGGAAGTTCTTCTTTCGGGTGCCATACTGATCGGTTCCTTTATAGGAATGGTCTGGCTGGCTGGGAAGATCTACCGGACAGGGATATTGATGTATGGGAAGAAGGTCAGTTACAAGGAGATGTGGAAATGGGTTCGATATAAAGGATAAATTATATCATATGGCTAAGATACTTGTTATTGATGACGAAAAGAGTATTCGCAGTACGCTGAAAGATATCCTCGAGCATGAGGGATTTGAGGTTGATGTTGCACCCGATGGTACCGAGGCCCTGGAGCTTATCCCGAAAAATCCCTACGATGTAGTGCTTTGTGATATAAAAATGCCTGAAATGGATGGCATTGAAGTGCTTGAAAAAATCCAGCAGATGAAAGCCGATCTCCCGGTTATCATGATCTCCGGTCACGGCACCATTGATACTGCTGTAGATGCCATTAAAAAGGGCGCGTTCGACTTTGTGGAAAAGCCACCCGATCTGAACAGGCTGCTGATCACCATCCGCAACGCCATGGACAAATCCACACTCATTACAGAGACCAAGGTACTGAAACGAAAGGTGAGCAAGGTATACGATATGGTGGGAGAATCTAAATCCATGTTAGGGGTAAAGGAGATGATAGACCGTGTGGCGGGTACTGATGCCCGTGTACTGATAACAGGGCAAAACGGAACAGGCAAAGAGCTTGTAGCACGCTGGTTACATCAAAAAAGCGAACGGGCCGATCAACCTTTCATCGAAGTTAATTGCGCCGCGATACCTTCAGAACTTATTGAAAGTGAACTTTTTGGTCATGAAAAAGGAGCATTCACCTCAGCCCATAAGCAACGCAAGGGAAAATTTGAGCAGGCCATCGGAGGCACTCTTTTCCTCGATGAGATAGGCGACATGAGCCTTTCGGCGCAATCCAAGGTCCTGAGGGCCCTCCAGGAGAACAGGATCTCCCCTGTCGGCAGCGACAAGTTCGTCGATGTGGATGTCCGCATCATTGCGGCCACCAATAAAGACCTGAAGGAAGAGATCAAAAAAAACAATTTCCGCGAGGACCTGTATCACAGGATTAGTGTAATCCTTATCAATGTACCCCCACTGAAAGAGCGAAGTGGCGACATACCTGTCCTGGCCGAACATTTCAATGAATTGATCTGCAATGAATATGGGATGGCAAAGAAAAAGATCACAACCGGAGCCATCGATGAACTTAAAAAGATCACCTGGACGGGAAACATCAGGGAGTTCAGGAATGTGCTTGAGCGATTGATCATCCTGTGTGATAAAGAGATAACGGACAAGGATGTAATCGCATTTGCACAGCCTATATCGAAATAATACTTTGTCGGGTAGTCATCCCGAACTTGCCTGCCCCGCCGCAGGTCAGGGTTTCGGGAATTGACAGATGCTGATCCCGAGCAATCCCCGAGCAATCCCCGAGCAATCCCCGAGCAATCGGGGCACGGCGGGACACGGCGGGGCACGGCGGGACACGGCGGGACACGGCGGGACACGGCGGGACACGGTTGGACACGGTTGGACAGCATGACATATTTACAATATGATATCAAAGGAAGATATAGTAAAGAACTGGCTTCAGCGTTATACAGGTGAAGAGCTGGAGCGATTCGGCGAGTATATATTATTGACCAATTTTGATAACTACCTGGATCTGTTTGCCAAAATGAACCAGGTTCCCATTGTTGGTGATTCCGATCGAATGCCCTGTGTCACTTACGATGGCATTACTGTGATTAATTTTGGTATGGGCAGTGCCAATGCCGCAACAATCATGGACCTGCTGAGCGCCATTCATCCGAAAGCAGTGCTGTTTCTCGGCAAGTGCGGAGGATTGAAGAAGAAAAACCAGGTTGGTGACCTGATCCTCCCTATTGCCGCTATACGTGCCGAAGGTACTTCCAATGACTATCTTCCTCCGGGAGTGCCCGCACTGCCGGCTTTCAGCCTTCAGAGGGCTGTCTCATCAACCATCCGTGATTTCAAACGCGATTACTGGTCGGGAACTGTCTTTACAACCAACAGAAGGGTATGGGAACATGATAAAGAATTCAAAAAATATTTACGGCAAACACGTTCTATGGCTATTGACATGGAGACTGCTACTATTTTTACGGTTGGTTTTGCCAATAAGATCCCAACCGGGGCATTACTGCTTGTTTCAGACCAGCCAATGATCTCATCGGGTATAAAAACGCTGAAAAGTGATCGTACCGTAACGGAAAAGTTTGTGGATGTTCACCTGAAAATCGGAATCGAATCCCTGAGAGTACTGCGTGACAACAAACAATCCGTTAAGCATCTGAGATGGTGATCCGGAGACCACAGGAAAAGTTTCCCGGACCATTGTCATTTGAATTGCTCATCCAGATAAGAGATGCGGTTGTTGATCCATTCTGTAATATATTCGTATTCTGCATCCAGATCGATCCGGATATCCTCCCACCTTGCATTCTCCCGGTCAATGGCTCCACTACCCTTCAACATCCGGTAATAATCATTAATTGGATCTAATAATACTTCCTCGGAAAAGTTACCTGTTCTTAATTCTGACCATTGGATTTTCAGGTTTCCCTTAAAGTTATCTGCATCAGTTTTAATCAATCTTTCAAACAGGTGATTAGAAATAACTGCTGTAGGATCTATCCTGTCTCCTTCCCATGAAATTCCCCAGGTAGCCTCGATATCCCAGGGCATGAAAAAGAAAGGAGACCCATCTGTATATCTTGAAAGGTAAATATTCTTTCCATAGTTATCACTTGCCAGTAAAAGGTTTAAAAACAGATAATAATGAATAGCATTATCCAGATCCATAAACGATCCTATCTGGTTTTCAAATTCTTCATCCTCACTAAAAACGACAAACTGCCGCAGTTCATCGAGAGATTCCCACCCTGTAAAATCTTTTGGGTAGATCAATTCCCAACCATCCCAGATATAGTCTTCAGGGGGTTCAGAATGATATTTTTCAAAAGTGGTGGATCCATCAGACCACTTAATGGCTTTATATATTACACCCCCCTGCTCATTCTGATCATTAGCAAAGCAGAGTAATCTCTTACTCATTTTTTCATTTAAACAATAGAGACCATGATACCTGTTGTTTAGAAATAGCTCTACATACCTGCAGTGAATGCCTGGAAAAACATGTGGCTTCATATCCTCCTTCGGGGTGTTGCTTATTTTCTCCCATAATTCGAAGGAAATCTTATTTCGCATCCGGAGATCATCAATGAACATGGCATCCAGTATCCAGTCCTCACATGGCCGCATCCCAAGCAAGGCGTAACTATAGTCTTCTCCTTCCATGTTTTTCCACAATTCAAAGCCGAAAGATTTCTTATCATATTGCTGTGAAGTGCCTCCGCGAATTTCAATTCCTGCAAATGTATTAAATGAGGTTATCAGGTTATCCGGATTGTGTTCATCATAACTCTGCAATGAAATGCGGGAAAGAATCTTAGGCTCGTCCGGAATTTGTTCAGAGGTCATGATCTGCATCAGGGGAAGCGATGAAAAGACCAACTGGAATGTATCTGACTGGTGGTCCATACCGCCGGCTACGATCTGGTACGGATGGTTTACCATTACCTCACCCAATTCATTAACCTGGTTATTGATAAGATCCCTGCCTTCGAATTGGATGGAACTATAATAGTTAAAATGAATATCCGGAGCAAAAAAATTCAGCGTATCCATACTAAGTGTGAACATGATGATCCGGTCAGCAACATCAACAAATCCATCTGCCCCGTTGATCCTGAGAACCACGGAATCCTTGTTCACCTGGTTATCAACAGGAATGATTTGCTCCTTAAAACAGCCATGGCTAATCATAAGCATAATCATTCCGGCAAGAATGCCTTTCCATATTTTCCCGGACCAGTTCACCTAAAATTCATATGTATAATTAATCCTGATCAGAAAGCCATAATAGGGTACCGTACTGTTAAGTTCCCTGTCAAATCCATAGGCGAATTTAAATTCCCCTATCTTTTTCTGTTTATAGCTAATACCTGCTGTTGCACGGAACCAATGCCACTCCGGATACTGATATAATTCATGAAGCTGGAAGATTTCGGCAGATAAAAAAGGCTCAACTTTCTTAAAATCATTGTATTGAATGACAATTCTGTGTCTGAAGTATTTTTCATAAGGTTCGGTTCTGCTCAACAGGTACATGCTTTCAACCCCTTTCTGGTATCTCAGGCGGTAATTTGCGGTTATGAAATTAATCTTTCCTTTGTAGTTCAAATCGAAATTATACCGGCTCCTGTTTTCATACAAACCATCAGATTTCCTGTTTCTAATATACCTGTATTTGCCTTCCAGTGCGAAATTCCTGGTTATTCTGTATCTTAATCCTGCCTGCGTAAAATAGTTATTGATCTCTGAAATGTTCTTCCTGAATCGAAACTCCTGTTTCAGAGAGACTTTCCAGTTCTTCAGGAATGATTTCTCAAGCTCCACACCGGTCCATAGCTCCAAATCCCGGACTGTTTTTGTTTCCTGCGCCATAGCAGGATTGAGATTGGTTAATAAAACCAATATGACAGGTAAAGTATAAATTTGAAATTTCACGAGAAAATATTTTATTTATTTAATTGGCCTCGTGTAACTTACCACGACAATATTTTCATTTCCTTTGGCGATAATAATGAAAATATTATCATTGACGTTTCATTCCCCGGATTAGTTTATTCATGAATCAAAAGATTGGGGTACATCGGTACTTCTCTGGAAACCGATACATTGTTAAATTGCATTTTTAAAGTGTCAGCGCTCCAGGTATTCCGGACCATGTTCCAGATATCCCTGTCAATATTGTATACGCTTTCACTATTAGAAACAGTGATTTGACCCTGGTGCTGATAAGTATAGTTATCGCCATACCTGATTCCGATACCATTCTCAAAAAACAAACAGGAATCTACTGTGACCAGGTGGTTGGGGCTGGAGTAACCCAGTTCAAGACCCTGTCCGCAATTGCTAAAGGTACAACCCGAGATCGTGTGTGATTTTGTCGTGGTTCCTCCGCTGGATAGTGCCGCTCCTTCATGGAAAATTGCTTCAAACCGTGTATCCATAACCCTTATATCACCTCCTCCGTCTCCTCCGCTGTCCAGACCATCATCTTTGGCAAACATAAAGAGTGATTTGTTTATTATGGCATTGCTTCCCGACAGGTAGAGGCAATCGTTATCTTCATCCTGGTATGCAAAGGAATCATCCGGAAAATCCGTAAAGATGCAATGATTAATCTGTAACTCGGAGGAGTTGATCTGTCCCCCTGTCTTAGCCCTCTGCACAAGGGAATACTCAAGGTTCAGAGTAGATGAAACCGGATAAAAAACCTGGCCGGCATGATCAATCATATAGCAATGGCTGAACGAGAGGATCCCATTTTCAGAATAGAACAAAGCCTGGCGCTTGGCATGACCATAATTATACCCCTCCCCTGAATGGTACCCACTCTGGCAGAATATGGCATTGCATGCATCGATCCGGTGGCTGGATGATTTCCCTATTATTCCTCCCCATGACCCTGCAGGATCGCTGCAGGTTATCGTTACAGGATCTTCCGGGGAACCCCGGATGAGCAGGGTACCATTAATATAGAGATTGACTGCCGGAGAAATAATTACAAATGAACCGGTGTCTATGGTCAATGTTGTTCCCTCCTGCATAGTCAGATCTGAGCTGATGCTGACTAAACTGCCTCCGGGGATGCTGATATCCTCAGAGTATACACCATGAAGGAGAATAGGTGGTTTCTCCGTAGTCGTGGTTTCCACCATGAAATTCCGGTTCCCTATGTCCAGGTTCGGATCATCGCGATCTTCCGGAGGAATCTGGATTGATCCGATTCCCCTCTTGATTTTAAAATTCAGTGACCCCAGGGAAGCATTATAATTAGAAGTCGAATTGCCAATTTCGTCATTAACCAGGACTACAAGGGGAATATTTACATCTCCGGGTGCAGCTGATGGATAGATTAATTTGATTTTAGTGTCAACCATCATATCCATTGATAATGAAGCAGGAGTCCACTTTTTCAATCCCCATTCAGCTTCTCCCCGCTCCTTGTCAAGGATTACAATTCGTATCACATCAGAATTACTGTTTCCTGCATTTGTCCAAATAACTTCGATGCGGTAAAAACCGGCCTCAGATAAATCCAGAATCTGTCCGTTAGTATATTCTTCCCCATTCAGAAATACCTTCTCAACCACCTGGTTTTTAAACCTTGAACAATCAATCTTCGTACCACCAGTAATCTCCTGTTTATCATGCAGATCGTCCAGAGTTAAGTCCTGATTGGTTATCCTGCATGAATATACAGACAGAATAAATATCATCACCGGAAATATGAGATTCTTCATTTATTTTATTTATTCAATTTGAGTCGGACAGACTCCAGCCGGTTTAAAAGAAATAATCTCTTATCATCCATATTCTGCTTCCATAGTTCCTTGCTTGTTGGATCCTTGTCATAGCCTGACTGTTCGATCACAGCAATGGATTCATAAAATGTGGAAAGTTCTTCACTGGTTTCCCTGAATACCCGCTCGATAAGATCTTTATCAACAATCTCCAGCAAGCTTAAAAAAACCTTCTTGTAACGATTATAAAGATACGGATCACGTGCTATAGTGTAATCAAGGTCATCCTCAATGGAAAAGATCAGTTTATCACCAATTTCGTCGTAAATATCCTGGCTGGTTCCATAATACCTTTTACCGAATATGGTACCCATTCCCCAGCTTACCCCAACTTCATGGGGGGACTTACTGAAAATATCATCATAATCCCAGGGAATGATATGAAACCGGGTGGTATCCTGTTCAACCTGTGTAAAGAGATAGATCTCATCCGTATAATCTCCATTCTTTATCAGGTAGTCAATCCCTATTTTTCGAAAATAGCTTTCTATGTCCAGCCTTGCAGCGATCTCATCATACAGTTGTTGTCCCTCAATTTGAGGCAAAAGATTATATATTTCATTAAAACGGGACAAGTATTCTTCGACAGGTTTCAAATAAAGTGAAGGGGAATAATCGAAATCATCGATATTATGGTTGTATCCTCTTCGCAGGATGTATTCACTTCCATTCTCCTTATAATACTGTTCCGGATCTTCCAGAAGAAGATATACTCCCTGCGATTCATCATTTATTCTGATGAGCACAAACTTAAAAAAGAGTGGCATCACACCGGCTTCCTGAAGGATCCCGAATGCGATCCGGTTCTCGATATAGGTATAATCCGTTACAAGGGCCAGCAATTTGAACCTCCTCAGCTCTTTTGTGCTTTTTCCATACCTGTCGATCACAACTATGGGTTCATTAAGGAACACCGCAAAACTTTTTCGCTGGAACCTGAGGGCAGTTTTGCCCCTGATCCGGATTTCTTTTAAATCCAGCAACTGGTCATTAAAATAAAGTTTCGGGGCCGGATCCTCTATTGAATAACTTGAGTCCCTGCTGTTATATAATAATTCTTGCTGACTGCCCTCAACATACAAGTCGAATACATCTACCTCCGGCTCCATATCAGTTATTATCCTGAAACAGGCGGTCAATGTCAACAAAAACCATATGACGAGTATTGCACGATTCATACCTGATTAAATCAAAACGGGCAAACCTGTGGTAAATTTTCCGATTGAAGATACAAATTTTATATTTCTTATATATTTTAATGGTTCATCAGGTGCAATACCAATTTCAGCTCCATGTGGTCGATCAAAGTTTCATTAATGTTCCAATGCTCAGGTTTATTATTTGAATCCACATCACAAGTATGAAACGATAATTGATAACCCGGATGTCGAAAAAAGGATCAACACCAGGTTCTAAAGGTGCATGAAGATGGAATTAAAAAATCCGATGGCAAACGTATAGCTTAGTCAGGAGAGAACCTATTTTGATCTGGCCGGATAATAAACCTTCAAACCGGTCTATCCTGCTAAAACTGGAAATAAATGAATGGTTGCAGTTCGGCGGTCTGGGACTGGTAGATCAGGAACACCAGGACCGCTACGATGATCACTTTGGCCCAGTGCGGGATGCGGACAAACCAGTTCATGTAGCTGTCTTTCCATTTCGAGGGCCACCAGTGGGTAACAAACCCGAACAGCATGATCAGAAACACCAGCTTATAGCTCCACAACACCTGCGGTGCGATCCTGAAATCGAGGTTATGGGTCAGCTGGAACAGCATGGCATTGACCCGGTCCATATCATCTGCCCTGAACCAGATCCGGGTAAAGGTGATAAAATTAAAGGTGATGAAGATCTTCCAGATGTGAACGAAAATATTTTTCTTGTTCTCGTAAGGGCTTATCTTCTTCCAGAATTTATATATCAGCAGACCCACACCGTTCATCCCGCCCCAGATGATAAACTTCATGTTGGCCCCGTGCCACAATCCTCCCAGGAGCATGGTGATCATGAGGTTGACATTGGTCCGGAACCTGCCCTTCCTGTTACCCCCGAGCGGGATATAGAGGTAATCCTTTAACCACGATGATAGGGATATGTGCCATCTTCGCCAGAAGTCGCCCACATTTTCCGCTTTATAAGGAGAGTTGAAATTCCTCGGCAACCTGAATCCCATGAGCAGGGCCACCCCGATGGCAATATCGGTATACCCGCTGAAGTCACAATATACCTGCAGGGAATAGCCATACAGAGCCATCAGGTTTTCGAAGCCCCCATGAAGGGCAGGATTCTCAAATACCCTGTCAATGAAGTTCACGGCCAGGTAATCGCCGAGCACCATCTTCTTAAACAATCCCTTCATGATCATGAAAAGGGCAAATCCAAATTCCTCACGTGTTAATGAATACTTGGCATATAACTGGGGCACAAAATCCGAAGCACGCACAATGGGACCTGCCACCAATTGTGGAAAAAAGGAAACATAAAATCCGAAATCGATTACATTTCTTACCGGCTGGCACTTGCCCCTGAATACATCCAAAATATAGCTGATGGTCTGAAAGGTAAAAAAGGAAATACCGACAGGAAGCAGAATGCGTGAAATGTCAAAATGGGATCCCGAAATATTATTGGCCCAGAGGGAAAGAAAGTTCACTACCTCGACATCGGTCCCGAAAACCTGGTTAAAGGTATCGACAAAGAAATAGGCATATTTAAAGTATGACAAAACACCCAGGTTAACAATAACACTGAGGGCTACAAATACTTTTTTCCAGGTTTTGCCTTTAGAGTTATAGATTCTCAGGCCGAAAAAATAGTTGACAATGGTAGAGAAAACCAGCAGGAAGAAGAAGAATCCACTCGTCTTATAATAGAAAAACAGGCTGATCAGAAAAAGATATCCATTTCTCATCGCCCTGTGCCTGTACAATACGGAATAGATAGCCAGGGAAACAGCCAGGAAGCCCCAGAAATAAAACCGGGTAAAAAGCAGGGGTGCGTCGGGGGTATAGAGAAATATTTTCCTGACTAAATCCATTCTGTTGTTTCGTTACTTCTAACAGGCTGTTGTGATCTATGATTAACGATTAACGATTTTTGATCTATGATCTGTTACTTCTTCTAAAATCACAGATCGTTAATCAATAATCTGAGATCATTTTCACCTGTGTATCTATATAGTTATCATATGACTTTAAAAACGCATTAAATAACAGGTCGCCCATCAACTCATACCCCTTCCTGGTGAAATGGATCCTGTCGCGCCTGGCCAGTCCGAACCTTTGCCAGACAATGATTGAATTTAATCCACCCATAATGGTGTAAAAATCCCATACGCCACAATCATACTGGGCTGCAAGCCTGTTTATCACATTCCTTACCTCCCCGGTATTATGGTTAATGTATCTCCTGTAAAGATAACTGTCGTTTGGAACTGTTATCAGGATGGCCGCATCGGGAACGGCATTGACAATCCTTTCAATCAGGCTGTCGTAGTTGGCCCGGTAGGTCTCCGGCTGGAAATACCGGGTATACGCATCATTGGTCCCGATAGACAATACAACAAGGTCGGGATCGAGTGCTGCCAGGTGGTCCTCAAAAAGCTGGCATCGCAGATAAGAGGGTAATTTAGCCCCGTTTACACCAATTGAATTGTAGACCACCCCCGGATCATCCGTCTCCAGGCTTAAACCGTAAAGCACAAAAGCATTCTGGAGTGAATCGGTTTTTCGAAAAGACAGCGTGATCTGATCGATATAATCCTCAAATACCACTTCTGTTATTCCCTGTGTGTAATCTTTATGCACCTCCAGGACAGGGCTTTCTGCAGAAATCACCGGGTCGAAAACCGTGCTGTCCTGCTGGTGGAATATCCTTACCCTGTTAAAATCATAATCTACCTCACCCGGTTCAAGGCTCAATGAAATGTATGCATTTGTATCGGTGGTGGTTACCGATATACCCGATAAACCCAGGGTGCATGTTTTATTTTTTTCGACATTCCTGCAGCTCACCCATCTCCCCGAATATTTTATTTTATAGCTGGATGGATTATTGGTTTTGGCTATGGTATATGGAAAAACGAATCCCCGTCCCCCATTGCTTCCCGGCTGGAAAGTCTGAAGCCTTTCGCGCATCCTGTTTGAATATATATCAGCCTGTATGTGTGATCCGCCAATATGGACAATCTTCAGCTTGCCTTCTCCCCTATTGACCAGCTGATCATATTTTCTGTATAATTCATTAAAACGGGTGCTGTCATCAAAAAAGGTGAACTTATTCAGCTCATAATGGATGAAGTCGTAATGATCTATCTTGTAAGGATATTCGTAGGGCTGGGCAAAAACGCAGACAGCGAAAAACAACATCTGAAATAATAGACCCGTTCGCCTCATCTGCCTGTGTATTTCTCGTACTCGTAATAAAAGGCATTATAAAACATCTCTGCGATGACCCTGGCGCCCTTTTGATTGAAATGTACAAAATCGGATCCGGCGAGTGAAGGCTGTGCATATACCCAGCTTGGCATTGAGTTCTGGCCTCCCATCGCTTCATACATATCCCAATAGGCACCTCCGGCTTTGAAGGTGGCATTTTTCAATGCATCCCTAATCTTTTCCAGGTTGGGATAGGTCACAAACCGGTCCTTCTCCCTGATCGACATATCATGTACCCCGATGACCAGGATGGGTATATCAGGAAACAGTTTTTTCAAATATCTCAGCTGGCCGTAGAACCATTGCTCATAATAACTGTAATTATCAGCTATATACGGGACGACATTACCGCCAAACTGCAGGATCAGCATCTTCACATTCAGCGTGTCGTACAACCGGGCCAGCAGGTTTGGGTTCATCCTTGTGAAGACCAGCCCGGCGCTGCCCCTCATCGGGATATTGTCAACAGCCACGCCTTTGTCCCCGTCGAGGGCGATGCCATAAAAATCAGGGCTTTCCGTTCCTTTAAATATAAAGGTGAGTTCTTCCGGCGATTCATCAAAGTGCCATGTTTTTATTTGCAGGCCATCCCCTACGGGCAGGAAGTCTGCATCGATCAATTCCCCGTCTGCTTTTAGCTGATAGAGTACCGGCACGTGATTATCGCCAAATAAAATCCTGCATTGTTTAAACGTCCGGGTGATACTGTATGTCCTTTTTGACTCCTGCATGGTGATCCAGGCCTCTTTGTCAGAGGTGTCCGGCGGCAGCGAATCATTCGGGTATGGACAGAACCTGGCAAAACAGGCAAGCACCCCGTATTTATTGTGTTCCAGTGTTGTATCGATATTTCCGAAAGCAGTATAGCGGATCCAGTTATCTGAGGCCGTATGTTTCAGGGAAAGCTGGTAGCCGTATAATGATACCGCAGGTTGCAGCCCAATCCCATTTCCTCCGAACTGCTTTTGTAACTTAAACCGGATATACGATGTTATCCGGTCCCCTTCTATTTGAGAATCGCCATAGTGAAGGACCCTGATCAGGTCCCCTGATGACCTCAGCCTGCGAAGTTGCCTGAAGAACGGGTAAAGAGCAGTGCTGTCGCCCGGGCCATACTCGATAGGATGCAAGGTAGCCCTGAGGCTGTCGGCATTGGCCCGTACAGTATCAAAAATCGCTTCGGGTTCATGCTCATAATTCATTTCGGCCAGTAGCACAGAATCGTTAATGGCATTGCTCTGGCTGATAATTCCAGAAATATCGGCATATTCAAAGGTATCCCTGGCAAATAATTCATCCCTGGTAAGGAAATGGAGGGTTAGCTCATCATTTATTTTGATACCGTCTTCGGGGAAAAAGAGGGAAACAAAAAAAAGAATGGTCAAAACAGAAATCAAAAACAATAAGACATTTCCCGGTCTCACATGTATAAAGTTTTATCTTTTTACAGGAATTTTCAGCACCTGTCCCGGCCTTATCTTTCCTGCCTCTGAAATATTATTAACCCGCATTATCTCCGTATCGGTAACACCGTCGTACATTTTCGCTATGTCCCACAAGGTATCTCCGGACCTGACCGTGTAATAGATAAACTCACCGCTTGCATTAAAAGTTTCAGAATCTGTTGTGTTTGAGGATGAAGACACGGTTTTACCCACCGATCTTTGTTTTTCTTCAAATGACATATCGTTTATTTTCGCATATTCCGTGACCTTATTTTTCGGGACATAAACCACGAGCTTCTGCCCGCTCCTGATCATGGTGCCATAAATGTTATTCCAGTATTTCAGGTCGGAGAGCCTCACATGGTACCAGCTTGCTATAAATCCCAGGTTATCGCCTGATTTAATGGTATAGTATAGTTTCGACATGTTTTTCGAGGGCGGTTCAGGCAGATAAGAAGATGAAGCATAGTAAGAGGGGCTCTTGGTCTTGATATCCTTGTTGAAATAAACTGAATCGTTATATGCAAAAATCGAATCCTGAAACTCAATAAAACTCATTATTGATTCTACCGGCAATCTCAGTGCGTATGGTTTTTCCTTCCCGGGAATGATATCATACCTGTACTGCGGGTTCATATCCCGCAACATATGAATTGGCAGGTCCAGAACTTTTGATACCTGTTCCAGGTGTAATTCTTGTGTAATGATAACGGTATCAATGGCGAGGGACATGTCAATCCTGGCAGGCACCAGGTTGTGATCCTGATAGTAATTCATCACATAAGTTGCTGCAATGTAAGCTGGCACATGGCCCCTTGTTTCTCTAGGAAGGTAGTTATATATATCCCAGTAGTTGGTTTTTCCGCCCGAGCGCCGGATGGCTTTATTAACATTGCCCGGACCACAATTA
>CAYZEZ010000090.1:0-16110 GCA_964477295.1 uncultured Bacteroides sp.
AACCATTTGCTTTCAGCGAATGCTTCGCATTTCACGATTCACGATTTTTTCATAGATTTATCTTCGAGATTGAGATCACATATCATTTCCCTTTATGACTGGTAATGTTAACTGGCTGAAGCACCTGACAGGGATGTTCCTGATTATATTATCGGGATCAGCTATCAGCTATTCCCAGACTCATTTTACCCAGGCTGTAATTAACCGGTACACCAGGGTAACTGACTTTAATAATGCAAATCCTGCCGACGGAGATACGATTGAAGTTAATGATCCCCAGTACTTTACAACAGGAGACCGGGTAATACTAATGGTTATGAAGGGGGCGGAGATCTATACACCGCAAAATCTGCCGGGAATACCCGGTTTCTGGGGTAAAATATCTAACATGCACAATACCGGTTATTACTCTGTCCATACTATTTCACAAATATCCGGAAACCGGATTATTCTCTCCTCATCCTTTCCCGCAATGAAAAAAGGAGTAGAGGGTGAAATCATCCAGCTCATCCGGGTTCCCGAAGTTCAGACAGCAATCCTTGATTCTTCTGTATCCTGCCAGGCCTGGGATCCGACAGCCGGAACCGGCGGAGTTCTGGCACTTATAGCTACTAACAAGATTGTCATAAACAAAGGAATTGATGTCACGGGGAAAGGATTTAAAGGAGAGGATCCTACCGAAGACTATTTCAAAGGAGAATGCTCAGTTGCCCTGGACACGTTTTACCTGGATGATGCAGTGAGCAGTGCAGGTAAGAAGGGTGAAGGGATAGTATTTGCAGGATTTCCATATACCAGGGGATTTGGTTATGTGGCCAACGCCGGAGGAGGAGGTAACGGCAGGTATTCAGGAGGGGGTGGTGGTGGTCATTACGGGACAGGTGGAAACGGAGGCCAGGAATCCGGGATCTGCTCACCCATCGAGAATCTAGGGGGAAATGGACGATATATCCCATCCGGTTTTTTCACCAATACCGATACCTATAAGAACCGTGCCTATATGGGAGGCGGAGGAGGATGCAGTACCCAGAATCCCGACAGCTCAAGATTTGCGACCAGAGGTGGAAACGGGGGTGGTATTGTCATCCTCATTACAGATACGCTTGCGACCACTCAATCCGTCAGCATTATAGCCAACGGAGAAAGTGTAACCGACACAGCTACTGCCGGAGGAGGTGGCGGGGGTGCTGCCGGTATGATCATACTCGATGTAAAAAGATATGAAGGAGAGCTCTTGTTGAAAGTGAGAGGTGGCAATGGCGGATTTACCAGCGCTGAAGAGCAAACCGGGCCCGGCGGTTTCGGAGGGGGAGGGTTTATCTGGTTCTCAGGAGACAGCCTGCCCGATCATATTCCGGTTGACACGCTAAACGGTAGTGCAGGACTGAACGCACTTACCAATTCAACCCGAGGAGCTATCACCTCGTCGGTCAGGACCGGTTCCATGACCGGGAACCTGGTTATTCCGATGGCAGGGAACTTATTTAATTCATTGGCTGAAAAACATGTTTATTGTGGAGGGATAATCGACCACTCTCTGCCTGCAACGGCTCCCAAAGGAGGAGACGGAGATTATACCTTTGAATGGATCCAATCTGACGATCAGTTTACCTGGACGATTGCAGATGGGGAATCCGACCAGCAGGACTATCTACCCCAGGCAGATGCAGATTCAATTTACTTTAGAAGGATAATCACCTCTGCTGACGTGTCCGACACCAGCAATATTCTATGGATGATCCGGTTGCCTGAGATCCTGGGCAACCAGATAGCCGGGGGTGGAACAATTTGTGACAATGAATTGCCTGGTGAACTGGTACAGGATGGTCCGGAGGTATCCGGAGGGACAGGCTCCTTTTCCTACAAATGGGAAATAAGGGACTCAATGGATTATGAACCGGCCCCGGGAATGAATACTATGGTGAATTATTTTCCACCTGAACTTTCAGCCGACTCAAAATTAAGAAGGATAGTATATTCTGACCGATGCTCTACCCTTAGCAATGAAGTTGAATTCGTAGTAAACAAGTTACCCAATTTTTTAATACAGCCCGAAGCGGATACAATCGACAATCAGGCCACAATTGTTTTCAGTGTTCAGGCGGAAGGTACCGCTCCCCTGTCCTACCAGTGGTATTTCAATGATAAAGTGATTCCAGCGGAAACCAAGCCTTCTTATGCTGTCGTCGGGGCCAGGGCATCTCAAAGCGGGAATTATTACTGTATCGCCACCAATGATTGCGGTTCAGCCAGTAGCGATACAGCCGTACTTTATGTTATTCCCGGATTGGACCTTGATAAAACCCGGGAAACAAATAATACGGTTAATATATTCCCAAACCCGGCCACAAACTATATCCAGGTCAAGACAGGTATTCCGGAACCTTTCAGGGTAGAAGTTTACAATCTTCTAGGAGAGAAGATGATTGAGACAGTCAACCAGTATAGCATTCCAACCGGGGACCTGACGGAGGGTATTTACATTGTCCGTTGCTTCTCAAACAGCAGGCCTGTCTCTGTGAACAGATTGATAATCAAATGATATGAAACCTTTTTCACATTCATGGCTGAAAGAATACTGGGTAATAATAGTGTTTATACTTGCCAAGCTTGTAATTCATTTCTCCACCAATACGATTTATGAATTGCAACGGGATGCATTCCTTTACAGCGCACTGGGAGAACACCTTGCCTGGGGATTTCATTCCGTGCCACCGTCAATCGGTGTATTTGCCAATATATCCAGGTTCCTTTTCGGGGATACAACATTTGCACTAAGGTTTTTTCCGGCGGTTATCGGCGCCTGCTCGATCCTGTTAATTGGATTGATGGTAAAGGAAATGGGAGGAAACAGGTTGGCCCTTTTCATCGCATGCCTGGCATACCTGACTTCTCCAGCTTTTCTGCGTTCAAACTCGCTGTTCCAGCCTGTATCATTCAACCAATTCTACTGGTTATTGATTTCATTTCTGATATTCAGGTTAATCAGAACCAATAAGGCTCAATACTGGTTGTGGATAGGTGTTGTTTCTGGATTCGCTTTCCTCAATAAATACTCGGTGGTATTTTTCCTTATTGCTTTTATCCTTTCAATCTTTTTTACACCATTGAGAAAATGGATGAAAACATATTATCCCTACCTGGCAGCGGGTATCGCCCTGGTTATAGCATTGCCAAACATCATATGGCAAATCCGGCACGATTGGCCGGTGATCCTGCACATGCAGGAACTGGCTGAATATCAATTGGTTCATGTAAGGACTGGCCTGTTCCTGCTCGAACAGGTATTGATGAATCTGCCGGCTGTATTTATCTGGATGCCGGGATTAATATTTTTGTTTTTTCATAAATCTGCAAGAGACTTCAGAATTTTTGGTTTTATATATATTCTGGTACTCGTTCAGTTACTCATCCTGAGTGGAAAACATTACTATACACTCGGTCTGTACAGCACTCTCTTTGCATTTGGGGGATATGCTCTGGTTGTCTGGTTTAAAAACAAACTCACATTTATCAGCTATCTTGTAATAGGTTTGAATATTATCATTGCCGCTGTACTCATCCCAATAAGCCTGCCTGTTTTAAAACCTGCAAAATTCATTCGATACCTGAAACAAATCGGAATGGAAAACAGCCAGCGTTGGGAAGATGGCCAGTATCATGATTTGCCCCAGGACTATGCCGACATGATCGGATGGAATGAACTCACGGAAATTGTACATTCGGCATTCCAGGAGCTTACACCGGATGAACAGAAAAGATGTACCCTGTTCGCTAATAATTACGGGGAAGCAGGATCTGTAAACTATCTGGGTAAGAAATATGCATTACCCGAGGTGATATGCTATAATGACAGCTACCTGTTCTGGGCTCCGGACAGCATTTCAGCTGATTTCCTGATAAAAATAGGGAAAGATGACAACTTACCGAACCTGTACAACGATGTTCAGGTTTATGGCCGAATCACCAATCCCTATGCAAGGCAATCAGGAACGCCCGTTTACCTTTGCCGTAATCCAAAGCTAGATATTAATTACTTTTACCAGGAGGAACTTAAAGAACGAAAAAAACGTTATTAAACTATGAATCGAATAATTATAATCTTAATTTCTTTTACCATGACTACTACATCGTGTCAATCTCAGGCTCCTGAAACTGTTATGCATGTTGACCTGGAAAAATATTCAGGACTTTGGTATGAAATAGCAGCTTTCCCAACACGGTTTGAAAAAGGATGCTCCAACACCACGGCAGAATACCAGATTTCTGAGAAAGGCCATGTGGTTGTTATTAACCGCTGTTCACGTAAAAACAAAAGGACCAGCATTAAGGGAAAGGCATTCGTTGTTAAAAACAGTGGAAACGCAAAATTGAAAGTCCAGTTCTTCTGGCCGTTCCGGGGAGATTACTGGATTTTTGAACTGGCCGATGATTATAGTGTTGCTGCAGTCGGGAGCCCAGGCAGGAAATACTTATGGATACTGGCAAGGACGAGTAAAATTGAGGATACAGTATACCAGGACTTTACCTCAAGGCTGGCAGAGAAAGGATTTGATATCAACAATTTACAAGCTACTGAACACCAGGAGAATTAATTATTGCATTTGATATAATATTCTTGCATTATTAATAACTTTAAGAAAAAAAAGATGGATACGAAGAAAGCTACCAAGATACTTCAGGACCAGATTGAAAAAATGAGTGTAAAGAAGTTTGATCTGAACGCATGGAAAACAACTACAATAGTATTGCTGGAACGCATCTTTGGTCCTAACAATGAAAAGATCTACAGCATCAGGAATATTAACTACGACCAGGGAAGCTGGACATTGAGGGACGAGACCGGTTTTTTACATTCTGTTGAATCATGCAAAAAACTGGGACGCGAAATCCTGGAGGCAGCTATTGTTGAGCTTGAAGCTTTCGGGGCAGCTGAAATATCATCTGAAACATTGCCTTTAGGTGTATTGATATCCGCGCTTGAAGATGAACTCACCGGATCTGAACTCAGGGAAATAAAAAAGGTCATAACCGAAAAAATTACAATCGAAGATAAAAAACAGATCCTCATAACTAAACTCAAAAGTTATGGATCCGATTCAGCCTATGCTATCGTAGCCAATATTCTTTCCAATCCTGAAACATCAGGCTTTTTCGATCAAATAAAATAAAAATTTCAAGAATCATGATCCAACATCTGAAGATGCTCAGGTTCCTGATCCTGATTATTGCAGGAATTTTAAATATTAGTTTATCAAATTCACAGTGGATCCCTCCTGACAGTAAATTCAATAACCTGGAAACAGAATTTAAACTGGGTTTTATAGACACTTCGGGTAATATAATTCTGCCGGCAAATTATATATTTCTGGCCAAAATAGATGGTTGCAATAAGATACTCGCACAGGAGTATGTTCAAAACGAAGAATATTACTTGGAAAATAATGGGGATTATTCTGGAACCTATTACCTCGCCGACATAAATGGACAGTTAGAAAAACTACCGGTAAACGAGATCGTTTATCATGGTTACGATTGGTTTATCGCAAGAAAAGACAGCCTTTGGGGAATCATTGACTGCAAAAAAAACTGGATACTGGACCCGATATTCGATCATCCACTGGCAGCCATCGGAGACTACCTGTTTATATACAGGGATTCATTGACTAAGCAGGAGAATTATTGGGGAGATAACTTTGAAACGTTACTGGAAGGTATGATAAATATGTCGGGCGACACAATCATCCCGCCCGATTACATTGAAATTCACCCGCTCGATTGGTGGGATAAACCATATATTATTGTTGAAGAATCAGTCGGGAGGTGCGGATTACTTGAAATGGATGGGGATGTGGTCATTCCTGTTGGCGATTATTATATCTTCCCTTCCATCATGGATGAAAGCGTATGGATCATTGAGAATGATATAACCAGGGTTTATTATCCTGCCTCCGGCAAATGGATAACTGAAGATCCTGAAAAGCTCACCACCGGTTTGTATGGATTTGAATCAGGCTTAAAGTTAGAGGTAAACAGGGATTGGTATGATCTGCCTTACTGGGTTGACAAAGACAGGACCATCAGAATTGCGGGTTATCCGGAAAATATAAAAAAATCTTTTGAACAACCCTGGTTATCATACTTGTCAAGAGATGGATATTACGGAATTGTAAGCAAAAAAGGAGACACAATTCTTCCGTTTATCTTCGAGGAAATTCTGCTGGATAAAGATCAATATTATTGGGATCCTGAGTTTTCATGCATCTCCGAAGGGATAGCAACTGTAAGGTTAAACTATAATTGGGCCCTGGTAGATACTTCAGGCAAATTTCTCACTCACCTGTTCTATTCTGAACTTGGAAGAGTAACTGAAGGGATGGCACCGGCTGAAATGAATGGCAGATGGGGATATATTGACCGGAACGGAAAAGAGATTGTTCCCTTCATATATAATTATGCAAGTCCTGTTAAGAATGGACTGGGGAAGGTTTATATCATTGAATCTCCTGGGTGGATCAATACATATGGGCGCCTTGTATATAAAACCTGGACGGAGGAGGATGCCCTGCTTGAATCGGATAACAGGGCCATCTCACCTGTTGCATATGATTTAGATTATATAATGGAGGATTATGAGACATTTGAAGAGGTTGATTACCTTGACCTCGACCTCAGTCATTATACATCGTTCCCGGAAGAATTCTACCGGTTTACGAACACGATTGAATTATACATTTATGGATATAAGTTGCCCTGCTTTCATTTTCAACCTGGTAAGTTTGAAAACCTGCAGTGGCTGTCAATATCTGGTTCAGACCTGGAAAGTATACCAGGCGGGATATCACAATTTACTAAACTCGATATGCTGGAAATAATGGGATGCAAGCTCCATTCTCTTCCGGCTCACTTGTTTTCTCATCCTAACTTGAATTACGTATCCCTTGAAGGGAACCAAATTGAATTTTTACCTAAAGAAATACCGGTACAGAAAAAATTGGTAACCCTGAGCCTCATGGGTAATAACATCAAAGCAATTCCATCATCCATAGCGAATTTACGCAAGCTCGATGATCTTAACCTGGACCATAACCTGATAACCTCCCTTCCACCGGAAATGGGCAGGATAAAAAAACTGCAATACCTGGACCTGACAAGTAACCAATTGACTGGACTCCCCCCAGAAATGGCGAACTTAAAAAAACTAAAGATGCTCTTTTTATCTGATAATCAGCTAAATGAGATCCCATTGTGGATTTCTGAATTAAAATCACTTCACTCCCTATACCTTGAAGACAACAACATAGAGAGGGTACCTGACGAGGTAATAAATATGAAAAACCTTTCATCCCTTGGATTAAAAGGCAATCCTATACCTGAGGCCGAAAAGGAAAGAATAATAAAAATGCGTCCCGACCTGGACATGTTTGAATAATCGCTTCATATCCATACATTTTCCTAATTTTGCATTTTTAATTTAATTGCATCATGAAACGTCCATGATAATATTTTCATTATTATCACAAAATGATATGAAAATATAATTATGATTAGTTACATGAGGCCTATTTAATAAATTAAATATATACGAGTGAAACGTGTTGTTGTTGGCCTGTCAGGCGGTGTAGATTCAAGTGTGGCTGCATACCTTCTGAAAAAAGAAGGTTATGATGTTACCGGTGTGTTCATGATCAACTGGCATGATAAAACAGGTACACTCGAAGGAGATTGTCCCTGGCAGGATGACCTGATCGTTGCCCAGCTGGTAGCCAGGAAACTCGACATCCCGTTTCATTCGCTTGACCTGAGCCAGGAGTACAAAAAAAGAGTGGTTGATTACATGTTCAATGAATATCAACACGGCCGTACCCCAAACCCGGATGTATTATGCAATTCAGAGATTAAATTTGACGAATTCCTGGAGGCTACCAAACAGTTCAATCCCGATTTCTTTGCTACCGGGCATTATTGCCAGAAAGAAACCAAAACTAAAAACGGACAGGAGATCCATCGTTTACTGGCAGGCAAAGATCCGGGCAAAGAACAAAGTTATTTCCTTTGCCAGTTATCGCAGAAGCAATTAAGCAGGGTGTTATTTCCTATAGGGCACCTTTTAAAATCAGATGTCCGAAAAATCGCCGTTGAGCAAAAGCTTCCAACTGCCAATAAGAAAGACTCCCAGGGAATATGTTTTATTGGTAAAGTAGATCTGCCCACATTCCTGCAACAAAAACTTGAACAGAAAACAGGAGATGTAATTGAAATACCACGCCGGTTTACCGGGTATCTTGATTTTAATCCTGGTTCAACTGACCTGGATGCCCTGGCACAACCATTTAAATACCAACCAGATGATGGTATAATTATCGGGAAACACCGGGGAGCTCATTTTTATACCATCGGGCAACGTAAAGGATTGAATATTGGCGGAAAAGAAGAACCCTTATTTGTTATCGGGACCGATATTGAAAAAAACCTGATTTATACAGGCCAGGGAAAAGACCATCCCGGCTTGTTCAGGAAAGGATTATTTATTAAAAAAAATAAGATCCACTGGATCCGTCCCGACCTGAGCCGCAATCCGGGTGAAGTGGTTAAAATGAATGTCAGGATCAGGTACCGGCAGCCCCTTCAAAAGGCCACTCTTCATTTCGAAAAGAACGGGCTCTATATTATATTTGACAGGTTGCAGCGGGGAATTACTCCCGGCCAGTTTGCCGCATGGCACGATGGAGATGAAGTAATAGGCTCAGGTACAATTTCATAATCTCCCTGATAATACCCTCCCGGTTTTATGGCCGTCTCGAATGCAGGTTTCAGGTTTGCGGTTCCTGGTCAGGATAGTGCAATCCACATTCCTTATGTTCCTCATTTTCCCACCACCACCTTCCGGCACGCGGATCTTCACCTTTTTGAATTGGGCGGGTACAGGGTAAACAGCCAATGGAGGAATATCCTTTATCGTGCAATACATTATACGGGATATCATGCTCCCGAATGTACTCCCATACCTGGTTTTCTGTCCAGTTAATCAATGGATTTAACCGGAGCAGGCCGTGTTTCTCGTCCCATTCAACCAGCTTGTTGTAAAATCTGGTAATTGTCTGGTCTTTTCTTAATCCGCAGATCCATACATCCATCCCTGTAAGAGCCCTTTTCAGTGGTTCATTCTTCCTGATGTGGCAACATAATTTCCGGTTGTCAACACTTTTGTAAAACAGGTTGATTCCTTTTTCCTTTACCATTTCCTGCACACTGTCATAATCAGGGAACATAGTTTCAATATTTACTCCATATTCTTCAATCGTATGCTGTATCAGGTTATATGTTTCCTGGAAAAGCCTGCCCGTATCAAGAGTGATTATCCTTGTTCTATTATTAATTCCGGCAATCATCCTGGTTATCACCTGGTCCTCAATTCCCATGCTGGTTGCCTGTACGATCCTGCCTTTGAACTCATCCAGAAAAAAGGCAAGTACCTGCTCAGCATCCTTTTCCGCCCATTCCTGGTTCCAGGCATCAATTTTCTTCAATATTTTATCATCCGCTGTCATAGCTTTATCCCCACTTTTGAAACCGCAAAAATACTGAATTAATGAGAACAACAATCAATAATGGCATTTTTCAGGAATGATTCGCTGCTGAAGGTTTTAATGTGAACCTCAGCAAAAGATAGGCTGAAATACCTGCAATCAGGGATCCCAGGATAATTCCAATTTTAGCCTGGGTCAGGACCTGCATGGATTCATGGAAGGCCAGGCTTGCAATAAAGAGCGACATTGTAAATCCTATTCCCCCTAACAGTCCAAGTCCGATAATATGTATCCAAAGGGTGTTGTCCGGGAGCACTGCCAGTTTAAGTTTTGTCCCCAACCAACTAAAACCTACTATACCAACCAGTTTCCCTATTAAAAGAGCTATGGCTAAGTTCATTGATAAAGCGGTTATAATTGGACCTTCTCCTCCACCCAGGAATATGCCTGCATTAGCAAGGGCAAAAACCGGCATTACAAAATAAGATACAAAACCATGCATACGATGTTCCAGACTCTGCAAAGGGCTCTGGACCAATTCTATGTACTGTTCCATACTATCAACCGAGGATATCTGGTCTTTCGTTAAAACAACCTGGTCCTCACACTCATTTTCACAAAAAACATCAAGGTTTTGACGCATCAGCCTGCTGAAAGCCGGAACCCTAATTTTTCTACCAACCGGAACAATAAGGGCAAGCAATACACCTGCAAAGGAGGGGTGAATTCCAGACTTAAGGAAATAGTACCAAACTGCCGAGCCCAATATGAAAAACACAAACCAGTTTCGCAATCCTGAATACATTAATATCCAAAGGAATGCATATATTCCCAAAGCAATCAGTATCATGCTCCAAAGTATCTGGCTACTATAAAAGAAGGCAATAACAAGGACTGCACCCAGGTCATCGGCAATAGCAAAGGCTGTAAGGAATATTTTGAGAGAAACAGGTACACGTTTTCCCAGCAGGCTTAATATCCCGAGGGAGAATGCTATATCTGTAGCCATTGGTACCCCCCATCCTTCATGACCGGGTTGGTTCCCTTGAAGCAAAATAAAGATAAAAGCCGGGACCATCATCCCACCCACAGCCGCAAATAGGGGCAGTGATGCCTGCTTGAGTGAAGACAATTCACCGATCATCACCTCCCTTTTTATTTCGAGGCCCACTACAAAAAAGAAAACACCCATCAATCCATCATTGATCCACAGGATAACTGGTTTCGACAATTTAAATAAAGATCCAACCTGGATGGTAAGGTCCCCGTTAATAAGATTGAAATAATGATCAGACCAACGGGAATTGGCCCAGATCATGGCCACGATGGTTGCTGTGATCAGCAATATCCCACTGGAGGCTTCAATGCTGAAGAACCTTTGAAAAGGTTGAATGATTGGCTTAAATACCTTTGTCTGATCCATATTCATAAGATATTTACATTTAAGGCAGTTTATTCCTGTTATTTACGAGGCACGCTTTATAGGTAATAACAATCATCTCCCGAAAAGGATCATTAAGAGGTAAAAAAAGTTTCAGCCTCTTTGAAATTATTGTACCTGCCCAGATCGAACCAATAATCGTCATTGTGCACATGTCCACGAACTAAATGATCCCTGGCAAGATCAAGGTAGGATTTGGTTAAGGAAAATGGACTATCATGATTTACCAGGTTAAAAAACTCAGGCTGTATGACCTGTACACAACTGTTGCCATAGGAATAGGCTACCTGTTGTTCATCCTTGATATATATTTCTTCACCTGTCTCATTATGTCTCCATCCGATCAGCCGGAGTTGGTCATTGAACAGCAGGGACCTGGAGGTTGGCCTGTCCTTTACAGCTAAGGTTACCAGACTGTCACTTTTCAAATGACAATCTATCAATTCCCTGATATTCAGATTAGTATAGACATCCACATTATGAACCAGGAAGGGATTGCCATCATCCAGGAACCAGGCAGCGTGGGTTATTGCACCGCCGGTATCCATTAAATGCCGTTTTTCATCTGAGATTACCACCCTTCCCCCATAATTTTTTTGTTCCCTGAGAAAATTGATTATCTGGTCAGGGTAATGGTGGACATTAACGATAATTGCCTCAATACCTGCATCCAGCAAGTTATTCACTACCCTGTGGAGTAAGGGTTCTTTATTAAACCTGACCAATGCTTTCGGGGTATGATCGGTCAGTGGTTTTAGCCGTGTTGCCAGGCCCGCTGCCAGTATCATTGCTTTCATTTCTATCTGTTGTCAGTTTTTGATCTTTGACGGTTTGCACACCCGGTCCTTTTTCTTCACCTCACCCCCACATTTTTTACAGATATATTTTGCATCTTTCTTCTTCTTTCCCTTCTTCCCGGATTCACATAATGTTCTACTCATCTTTTTTATTCCAAATTCTATTCATTTCTCTTTAATTCTTTATGGAAAATATTTGGTTCAATTCCATGTTTATCTCTGATTAGCCGCGCTAATCTTTCCGCACAATAAACTGATCTATGCTGTCCTCCGGTACATCCTAAACTTATCATCAGGTGGTTAAATCCTCTTGAAAGGTAGTTACTAATGGAATGGTCGATAATGGAATAAACATGGCTCAAAAAATCATTTACCTCTTCTTTCTCCTCCAAAAATTGAATTACCGGTCGATCCTTTCCTGTCAGATTTCTGAATTCCTCCGATTTTCCGGGATTGGGCAATGCCCTGCAATCAAATACAAAACCTCCTCCGTGGCCTGACATATCATGAGGCATTCCCTTTTTATATGAGAAACTATTTATTAAAACCTGGAGTGCGGAACTTTCTTCTGTATTACCCTGAAGGTCTTTTAATTTCAGTACATGATCAAGGCTTTTAATTGTCTCTGGAACAGGCAATTTTAACAGGCCATTTGATAATAACCATTTAAGGTTCCTTATAGCAAAAGGATAACTTTTTAAGAATAGTGCCTTGTTTTCGACATACCCCCTTAAACCATAAGCTGCCAAGGCCTGAATGATACGGATAAAAACAAAATGATAATAATATTCTGCAAACTTATCTTTATCAATTTTTATTCTCCTGTTCACTTGGCTGAGATAATAAAAAAGGAGCTCTTCGCGCAGATCGGGGGGCAGGTCAGTTCTCGCTTCAAACAGGATAGAAGCTACGTCATATTGAAGAGGCCCCCTTCTTCCCCCCTGATAATCAATAAAATACAAGTTATCGTTATGGATCAGGATGTTGCGTGTCTGAAAATCCCTGTATAAAAAATAGTTATTTTCCTGGCTGGTGAGATGCTCGGCGAGCAGAATGAATTCCTCTTCAAGTTTCTGTTCGTTAAAAGGAATATTAAATAGTTTTAACACATAATACTTGAAATAGTACAGATCCCATAAAACGGATTGTTTATCGAATGATGCACGAGGTACACAAACAGAAAGATCGAGGCCATCGAAACCATCCATCTGAAAACGTATAAGATGATCGAGTGCATTCCTGTAATGATTTTTAAGCGATCCCGGGAAAGTTCCTGATTTATCTCTGCCAGTGGTCTCATTGAAAAGAGTTTTATCTCCAAGGTCTTCCAGCAGGTAAACATTATTTTCCAGGTCTTCAAAATAAATTTCCGGAACATTCAGTCCCTTGTCCCGAAAATGTTTTGTGAAAGAAATAAAGGCAAGGTTCTCTGCAGGATGATCTGAATATACACCAATGACCTGCCGGCTATCCGTTATAAGCCGATAATACTCCCTTACTGATCCGGAAAGGGGAAGCTTTTGGATCTTCTCAGGATATTTTCCAATCCATTTGAAGCTGGCGTCACTTAGGGCCTTATTTATCTTCTTGTCGATCACTATCGATACTTTCCAACTGCAAATTTAAACAAATGATTTCATGTAATTTGAGATGATACTTTCACAATATAGTGAATGATTAAAAGTTCTTTTTGTATTTTCGCCAATTAAAATACGATGATATCGTAAAAGGAGCATGATTTTCAATTGATTAAAAAAAATCGGAGGTATGAAATTCGAAATATATAATCATGAAAGCCTGAATTTTGTCGAACTCAATACTACTGGAAATAATTCTCAGTATATAAAGTGTGATCCGGAATCAAGATTCATCGACAGCTCTATATTCAATCTTTTTGCCGATAGCTTCGAAAAAGCAAACAGGCTTTATGAATGTTACGGAGCAACAAAATATAATTCAAGGTATATTGTCCCTCTTCGTAACAGATTATTAATTAACCTGACCATCCTTCAGAAAATCCAGACCCTGGAAGAATTCCAGACTCATATCAATTCAAAGGTCCAGGGCAAAGAATTTCTGTTCGCACTGGTTGCCCATGACAAAAGCTGGACCGATCACTGGCACCTGTACCTTGAAAAGCTTCTCAAAATCAACCGTGAGATCCTGGAGATAGTGGATTTTTGCATTGATGAGGACCGGATACTCTGGGTGATAGGGTACTAGGTTCCGGGTTCAATTGCCGTCTGCTTTAGCTGACTGCTGCTGTTGGCAGTCGAATAAAATGTTAGATGCATTAATAGAAATAATTAAAAAAACTAAATAAAAAGAAATATCAGATAGGGTATGGTTTAACGCTTGGTATTGTTATAGGGGTTGCTATTGGTGTAGCAATGGACAAATCAGCAATAGGAATTGCGATAGGAATTGCAATCGGTGTCATGTTTGATGCAAATCAAAAAAGGAAGCAGGATAGGTCTGGTGGAAGCTAATGAATCCTTTTCGCAATATAATTTAAGTAAGCATCTTAGAATTCACTGAAGCGGACAAAAAAGGGAGGGCATGGTACTTCATTCAGCGTGAGGGTCAAATGCCAATTTTTCAAGTATGGTGCTGCTTTTTCAGCTTGAGCGTTTAGTAGCAATTTCTCAAGCCTGGTGCCGCTTTTTGCAGCTTAGTTCCACCAATGGAACGACTCATAAAAGGGATAATAATGAGTAAAGAATATCAAATATTATTTCTTGTTTGCTTAATCTGCCATTTTTTCAGATCACTTTATGAAGTTTTGAAGTTTAAGAATAAAGCAACTCCTGCTAACAAATTTGTATTTAGCTTGATTTTTATCAACATGTGTTTGCTTTGGACGTCGTGGTTTATGATGTGTGAGGTAGATCCAGTAAAAATTTCAATCCCATTTTGGCTAAGAATTATTGGATTAGTTTTATTTATCATTGGTATTTTTCTCTTTTTGTATACTATTGTTAAACTCAGGACTCTTGATAACTACCAAGGAGAGTTAGTTCAAGATGGCCTGTTTTCGATTACACGGCATCCGATGTACGTTGGATTTATTTTTTGGCTGGTAGGCTATTCACTATTCCAGCAGTCAAAATACACATTAATGACTTCGATAATCTGGATATTGAATGTTTTATTTTGGAGATATATCGAAGAAAAACAACTTGGAAAAAAGTATTCGAATTTTGCTGAATATAAAAGGAAAACAGTCTTCTAACTCATGTCATTTGGGTATAGCAGTTACAACAAATAGCTAAAATTACATTATGATAAGAAGCTTACCATTAGTGTTTTCATTGCTCGTTTGCTTTTCGGCGTGTTCTTCTAAGCGCGAAGTTGAGCCAACAGGTCTAATTGCCAGGTTAGGAAGCACACCAACAATTGACGGCGTATTTGATCCTGGGGAATGGGACGATGCGGAGATTGCGCGGGCAGATACGATCGAACAGTTCAGGATAAAGCACGACGGTGTTAACCTGTATTTCGCTGTGCGGGCGGGTGGAGGTGACCTTGTGTTTAACACAGATGAGGGTATACGTGTCCTCCATTGGTCCGCTCAGTTGGGCTCAGCGGAATACATGAAGTCCGATACATTGACACAGTCACTTGCCAAACCATTTGCCTATGAACTATGGGGTCTGCAAGACGAGTCACCTGCCGTCATCCAGGAGACACTTGCAGGATACCTGGCCGAAAACGGTTGGGCGGCGAATACTGCCTCGATGGGTAACTTGATGCAATCAGAACTGGCAGTTTCGTTTGATTGGCTGGGGCTAAAAACCGATTCGGGGCGATTCGTAGAGATACCGGGTGTCCGTATTGGTGCTGGTCTCATGATTACCAGGGACGACCCGAGGAAGGAAGAGCTTCTTGCGCTGTCCCGGGAGGAGATGAAAAAGCTGTATCCATCCGTGTCCTGGCCAGCGGAGTCTCCGGCAAAGGACTCTATAGGTATGGGCGGCCTGCAGGATACCATACAAATAGATGCAGCAGACTATGGTAAGATCTGGATTGATCTTCGGAGATAACCTTTAAATCTGGAGTTCCTATTCAGTGATAGCCTCAACGCAAGTTGGTGCCCACCTTACGAAACTCATTTGGACCCATTTCCGGAACTATTGTTAAACAAAGGAGGAAAGAAAAATGAACAGGAAAAAGATCGGACTAATAATGTTTTAATTTGGCGTAATATGCATTATTGTCTGGCAGGCTCTGACCTGGTGGTGAAAGCATCAATGTGACTTTGAGCATTGGAATGTTGCTGCTTTTCGTGGGGCACTATCTGGTTGCAAAAAGATCAAAGCAAGCAACTCCCGGTCAATAGTTA
>CAYZEZ010000091.1:0-3358 GCA_964477295.1 uncultured Bacteroides sp.
ATCTGTACCGGGTCGTCGGGTACCTGGCAGCGCAGGACCGGCTATGGCAGATGGACCTGTTGAGAAGGGTTACGCAGGGCCGCTTGTCAGAGATACTCGGTGAGGACATGGTAGATGCCGACCAGGTTCTCAGGGCATTGAGAATTCCTGAAAAGTCTGAAATGCTCCTGGGTAAGACCGACCCTGAAATAATGCAATGCGTTGAAGCCTACTGTGATGGAATAAATCAATTCATTGAAACGCACCAGAAGAAACTGCCATTTGAATTTGCCGTACTTGGTTATAAACCGGAAAAATGGGAGCCGGTGCACTCCCTTAATTTACTGGGTTATATGGCATGGAACCTGTCTATGTCATGGGCAATCGAACCGGTCCTTTTCAAAATCCAGGGACTGGTGGATGAGGATAAATTCATGGAACTTTTTCCTGATCTCACACTCCAGGCGCCGATTTTCCCGGGATTTACCAATGAAATGGGAGAAGCAATGAATAATGAATTGCTTTCTGCCACAGAGAAACTTCAGGATCTTGGGCTGGAAATTTTTTCAGGGAGCAATAACTGGGCCATCAGCGGGTCACGCTCAAAATCAGGATACCCGATCGTCGCCAATGATATGCACCTGGGACTGGATATGGCACCGGGAATATGGTACCAGATGCATCAGAATGTGCCGGGTAAAGTAAATGTAACCGGTGTCGTTCTGCCGGGGTCACCATTCATCATTTGTGGCCATAATGATAGTATTGCCTGGGGCATGACCAATGTTATGCTGGATGACATTGACTATTACCTGGAAACCATAAATCCGGAAGACTCAAATCAGTATAAGCTTAATGGGGAATGGAAAAATTTCAAAGTAGTTGAGGAAACCATTGGCATTAAAGGAGGTGAGTCAATCACAAAATATAACCGATTCAATCACAGGGGCCCAATTGTCTCAGGATTTAAAGACATACCGGACAAGGTAATTTCAATGCGCTGGATCGGAAATGAATTCAGCAATGAGATGAGAACGGTGTATCTGCTGAACAGGGCGAAGAACTGGGATGATTTTGAACATGCCGCCAATACGTTTGTTTCAATCAGCCAGAATATTGTATATGGCGACGTATCCGGTAACATTGGCCTGTACTGTGCGGCAGGAGTCCCCATCCGGGAGGGCAACCGAAGCTTGCTGGCTCCCGGGGATACAGACCGCTATGATTGGAAAGGATTGGTTCCTTTCAATAAATTACCTCATACATTCAATCCTGAAGCTGGGGTGGTGGTTTCTGCCAACAACAGGACAACCGACCAGGATTATCCATACCAGATCAGTGAATGGTATGACCTGCCCAACCGGTTTAACCGGATAAAAGAAATGTTGGACGGGAAGGAGGAAATGGGGGTGGAAGACATGAAGGCCATCCAGACAGACCAGCAATCAAAATGGTCAGAGAAGATCCTTAGAAGAATTTTGCCAATGCTGGAAAGCGCCACCCTGAATGATCAGGAGAAAAAAGCACTCGATATTCTTACCAGCTGGGATTCTAAATACAATCCGGAAAATGCGGCGCCAGCTATTTTTGAAGTATTTTATTTCGAATTGGCCCGTTCTGTTTTCCTGGATGAACTGGGTGAAGAACTTTATAAACAATTCATGACGCAGGATTTGCTATGCTCTTACGTGGTCGACAGAATTGCCGAAGGACAGGACATCAGCTGGTGTGATGATGTTACCACAACGGATAAGGTTGAGACCATTGAAGACGTGGTATTGGCCAGTTTTGAAAGGGCACTGGGTTCTCTGGAAGAAAAACAGGGCCCCGTTATCGATTCGTGGAGATGGGGCAAAATGCATCAGCTCACGTTCAATCATGCATTAGGAAGTGTAAATATCCTTAAACTGGTTTTTAGACTGGATAGGGGGCCATTTAACTCAGGTGGAAGTTATCATACTGTTTGTCCTGCCTCCTATTCTTTTAATGATCCGTACAAGGTAAATCATGGAGCCTCACAACGTCACATTTTTACAACCTGGGACTGGGATGAATCCTTAACAGTCATTCCTACAGGCGTATCGGGAGTACCTGCCAGTGATTTTTATTGCAACCAGTCGGAGCTTTACGTGAACAGGGAATATCATCCCGATTATTTCAGCCGGGCAAAGGTGGAGGAGAATACTAAATTTAAAGCAGTTTACTCTTTGAAATAGATACATTAGTAGTATAGCACCCAGGCATTTGGTTCTTTCTCCTGCCTGATCCTGTTCATTTCAGCGAGTGCTTCTGATTTTGTGTTATACGAGTCAAAGCATACTGCATGCAGGTTGCCCGGCCGTGTGCCGAAAACCCTTGAATTAAATCCTTCCTGCTGCAGATCACTGGCATATTTGTCAGCGTTAGACCTGTTCCCGAAACATCCAGCCACAATGTAATATTGCTTTCCTGTTGAGGTTGTTGCAGGTACTGATTCAGCAGGCTTTTCCTGCGCAGGTTCTTCAGCCGGCGATTTGACTTCTTCCGTTTCAGCTGAAATGCTTTCCGTTTGTTCAAAAGTTTCAGATGGTTCCTCAATAATCGGTTCTTCCACGATGGCTTCAACCGGCTCGAGGGTTTCATCAGCCTGTTGTCCTCTTTCAGGCAGGATAGAGGCTATCTTTTCCGGGAGAATCCTGTTTAATTGTTGCGGGAAGAAGAAATATCCTGCCACAAGTGCTAAGATGAGCAGGGCGACGATTGCTACAGGGATGATCCAGACTCTTTTTTTCTTTCGGGAAGGAGCCGTTGTCGGGACCTTCTTCTCTTCAATAGGTGGTGGAGGTGTGTATTTAGGTGTGCGGGATTCTTTAACAACATACTTTGGTTCGGTTTTCTCTTCGACTGGCGTGGTTCCCACCCTGGTCTCAGTTTTTGATTCAGGCTCAGTTTTAGCCTTAATCTCAGGCTCTTTAGACCCTGCAGCAGGATCTGCCTCAGTTATCAGATCAGTTTCATCCAGGGTAAAGGATGGTTTTGATTTACTATCTTCTTTTGTCGCCTTAACATCCTTCATATCCTCGCTGGCATCAACATCGACCTCGGTCAGCGATTCGTCCAGCGTAAAAGATGCTTTTTCGGTTTTGCCTTTTATCGCTACCGGTTTCTCTGCCCCTGGCTCATCTTTTTTCTCGCCGACCTTCTTTTCTGCTTCAGCCTTCTTTTTGGCTTCCTCATCTGCTTTGGCTTTTTCCTCCTCATCTTTTTTCATAGCCCCGGCTTTTGCTTTTTCTTCGTCAGCCTTCTTTTTGGCTTCCTCATCTGCTTTGGCTTTTTCCTCCTCATCTTTTTTCATAGCCCCGGCCTTTGCTTTTTCTTCGTCTGCTTTCTTTTTGGCTTC
>CAYZEZ010000091.1:3458-16107 GCA_964477295.1 uncultured Bacteroides sp.
CTTTTTTCATAGCCCCGGCCTTTGCTTTTTCTTCGTCTGCTTTCTTTTTGGCTTCGGCTTCAGCCCTGGACTTCTCTTCATCTGTTTTCTTCATTGCTTCCGCCTCCGCTTTTTCCTTCTCTTCTTCTTCTTTCTTCTTTATACTGTCTCCTGTCTCCTGACTTCTGACTCCTGAGCCCACAAATGTTTTATTGCCTTCCGCATCGATGGTTATCGTACCAATATTCTTCAGGGTTACTTCGCCCTTTTTATTCAGTTGATCCAGCAGTTCGTCTTTAAATGCCACCATCTTATCATTGGCCTCCTTAAAGGATACACCCTCAACCTGAATGATATGTCCTGTCAGCAGACCATCATTAAAACTCAGCAAACCGTTGAATCCAATTTCAAGGGGATCTTTATTCCTTGTAATCAGTGCACCTATTTCAGGAATAATCACCCTGTTGTTTTCCTTAATAAGTTGAATCAGATATTGTTCCATAAAACTTTTATGTAGTAATTTCGTTTAGGATCAACAAACAATTTACAGAAAATATGTAACAATAGAAAATAGTGTTTTTCCTCTTTTATCCAATGGTCCATATCAGGCAGGAAAAATGCTTGTTAAGGATTCTTTCTGTTTGGCTTATTATCAAATTTACCTATCTTTAAAACTCAGATAACCTTGAGATAATATTTCATATATAATTCCTGTAATATCCTTTAAGGAGGGTTTGATGAAACATTCATTTGAGAACGAAACGGTTGCCTACCAGCTGGCGGATTCTCAAATTTTAAACGAGTTAAACGTCCATGATAATATTTTCATTAATATCACAAAAGGGAATGAAAATATTATTATGGTAAGTTACACAAGATCAATTAATTAATTAAATATTTACGAGTGAAATACGTAAAAATCCTGGGTATCGACATCGGAGGCTCCGGAATTAAAGGAGCACCGGTGAATGTAAAGGATGGGCTTATCCTGGAATCGCGGCACAGGATTCCCACTCCTGAACCTTCCACACCGGAAAATGTTGCTGAAGTTATACATCAGATCGTGAAGCATTTTAACTGGAAGGGGCCGATTGGCTGTGGTTTTCCTGCGGTGATCCAGCAAGGTATCGCCAGGACGGCCGCCAATGTAGATGAATCCTGGGTCGATACCAACATTAATAAACTATTCTCCAAAGTAACCGGACTACCGGTTACTGTTGTGAATGATGCTGATGCTGCAGGCCTGGCTGAAATGAAATTTGGTGCAGGAAGTAAGGTGCCAGGAACTGTTTTACTATGTACGATTGGAACAGGGATCGGTACAGTGTTATTCTCAAACGGACGGCTGGTGCCCAACCTGGAAATGGGGCATATTGAATTGCATGGGATGGATGCAGAGAAGTATAGTTCTGATGCCACACGGAAAAATGAAGACCTGGATTGGGAGGAATGGGCAAAAAGATTTGATGAATATCTTCATGCAATTGAATTGCTAACATGGCCCGACCTTATCATACTTGGTGGCGGAGTAAGTAAAAAGGGTGAAAAATTCCTGAAATACCTGACCATAAAAGCGAAAGTCGTACCGGCTCAATTACTAAACAATGCAGGCCTGGTAGGTGCTGCACTGGCTGCCAGGTATCAGCATAAAATGGAGAAGAAGAGCGCAAAGACAAAATAATCCGTCACACAATTCCGGTAAAACCCATAAAGGCCAGTGCGAGCAGTCCGGCAACAATGAAAGCGATTGGAACACCTTTCATCGGTTTGGGGACCTCCAGTAAATCGAGTTGTTCCCTTATACCTGAGAAAATGATCAATGCCAGCCCAAAACCCATTGCATGGGCAAAGGCAAACACAACACTTTCCAACAAATTATAATTATTCTGTACGGCCAGCATGGCCACACCAAGGACAGCGCAGTTGGTGGTGATCAGAGGAAGGAAAATACCGAGGGCCTGGTAAAGGGCCGGACTTACTTTTTTCAGGATAATTTCAACCAACTGGACAAGTGAAGCAATAACCAGGATGAATGTGATGGTACGCATGAACGTGATTCCCAGCGGTACCAGTATATAGACTTGCAACAGGTAGGTGACCAGGGTGGATATAACCATGACAAACATAACCGCTCCGGTCATGCCTGCAGCGGTTTCAACTTTATTTGATACTCCAATAAACGGACATATTCCAAGGAACTGAGACAGCACTATATTGCTGACGAAGACTGCAGATATGACAATTACAATATATTCCATTTCTATGTCTCTGTTTTTCTTAGTTTGTTAATGATTACAATAAGATAACCAAGGGCTAAAAATGCTCCCGGAGGAAGGACAAATACAAGCATTGCATCTCCATTGATAAATTCAATTCCGAATATCGAACCACTACCGAGAATTTCCCTGACTCCACCCAGAATGACCAATGACATTGTAAAGCCTAATCCCATACCCAAACCATCAATGGCTGAAGTCAGAAGGTTGTTCTTTGAAGCATAAGCTTCTGCTCGCCCCAGGACGATGCAATTCACAACGATAAGAGGAATAAACAGTCCCAGCTGATCATACAGGTCGGGAATGAAGGCCTGCATAACGAGTTCAACTATGGTTACAAAGGCTGCTATTACTACAATATAGGAAGGGATCCTTACCTTATCGGGAATTAATGACTTGATCAGCGAGACCGACACGTTTGACATCAGGAGAACGAACATTGTAGCCAATCCCATGCCGAGTCCATTAATGGCGGAAGTGGTGACACCCAGAGTGGGACAGAGGCCGAGGAACAAAACAAATACAGGATTTTCCTTGAAAAAGCCCTTGCTTATGTTATTCCATTGGTTCATATCATTTTATTTTCCGGTCGATATTTGTTGCCAGGCAATCTGAGCCCGGTTTACAGCATCACAGAATGCCCTGGAACTGATCGTCGAAGCAGTTATTGCATCGATTTCTCCTCCGTCTTTGGTAACCTTAAGTTTATTTTGAGATGGTTTTTTCCCTTTGAATTGACTGCTCCATGAGAGACCCGTTTTCTTATCCAGAGATTTCTTCTTTTCAATATTATCACCCAGGCCGGGAGTTTCTTTATGCTCCAGAACAGATACATCATAGATGCTTCCATCGGGATTAAATCCGACCATAATCCTGATCTTTCCTCCGAATCCCATATTGGAGAAGGTCTCAATGGCCGTTCCAACCCATTTGTCATGGTTGTATGCCTTGTAGAGATATATCGAGTCACCATCGATATATAGTGCTTTAATCATTTCGGAAGGTTCGTTGTCAAATTCCGGCAATGTTGATTTGAGGGCGTTCAGTTTCTTGATTCGCTTGGCTTCAGCAATAGGTTCCTTGGTAATCTTATAGATGAATCCGAGTCCTGATGAGGCAAAAGCCGTAACCAGGAAAAGGGTTAAAACCATATTAAGAAATGTTGATTCCCGCTTATTCATCTTGTTGTTTTTCTCCAAACAGCGCTGGTTTAACATATTTATTGATTAAAGGAACAAATGCATTCATGGTGAGAATGGCAAACTGCACACCCTCCGGGTAGGATCCGAAGATCCTGATAACTACCGTGATAATTCCAATTCCTATACCATATATCCACATCCCCCGTTTTGACATGGGTGAAGTGACATAATCAGTAGCCATAAATATGGCACCCAGCAGCAATCCGCCTGTCAACAGATGAAACAGGGGATTGGCATAGCTTTCCGGATCAATGAACCAGAGAATGCCGGTAAAAACGACTACTGTGAACAATATGGATACCGGGATATGCCAGGTAATGATTTTCCTTACAAGCATAAAGACCAATCCCAGAAGTAATGCGATTGCAGCGATCTCCCCTGCTGATCCTCCCATGCGCCCTATGAACATGTCAAGATATGAAGGTATCTTTTCCATGAGTACAGAGGCCGGTTCACCATTTTTAAGCCCTTCTTTCATGATGGCAAGTGGTGTTGCTCCGGTAGCAGCATCCAGGTATGTCGCCCAGTGCTGACCAGGTACAGGCCATCTTGTCAGAGATGCAGGAAAAGAGACAAACAGAAAGACACGTCCTACCAGTGCAGGATTGAATGGATTATTGCCCAGTCCTCCAAAAGACATCTTCCCAATCCCGATAGCTACGAGGCTCCCAATGATTACCATCCACAGGGGTATATTTGCCGGAAGGCAGAAAGCTAACAGGGTTCCGGTTATAAGGGCGGAGCCATCTTTGATCTGTACCGGCTGTTTCAGAAGGAATCGCTGGATCAGGTATTCAAATAGCAGGCATGAGATCATGGCCGTTCCGGTAACCAGGATTGTACCCAGACCAAAAAATATCACCGATACAAGAAAGGCAGGTATCAGTGCAATGAGCACACCATACATAAGGCGACTGACTGACTCCCTGGAATGATCATGCGGTGATGGTGATACTTTTAAAAGATCCATTTAATTGGTTTGTCTGTTTAACTGTTAGTCTTTGTTCATGATCACCGGTCATTGATCACGGTTCTTCCTCTTAAATTCCCTGACTTTCACCTTACCCAGCCTTATATAATCCAGTAAAGGACGATTCGCAGGACATATAAAACTGCATGAACCGCATTCCATGCAATCCATGATATGATTCTCTTCTAACCTTTCGATCTTCTCATTTACTGTCAATGCCATAATCAGGTAAGGCTCCAATCCCATAGGACAGACTGAAATGCATTTGGAGCAACGGATACAGTTCTGGACAGGTTTACGGTGAGCAGATTCCTCCTGGAGAAGCAAAACGCCTGATGTTCCCTTGGTGACAGGAATATTGAGATCATTGATTGCCCTGCCCATCATGGGTCCCCCTGAAATGATCTTGCCTGTATCTTCAGGCATACCCCCGGCAGCCTCAATGAGATGCGCAATTGACGTCCCCAACCTGACTTTAAAATTAGCAGGAGATTTTAATGAATGTCCCGTAACAGTTGTTATTCTTTCTATTAATGGTTTATTCTTCTGGATTGCCTCGTACACGGCGAACATTGTTCCTACATTAAATACCACGCAACCCAGATCGATAGGCAGTCCGCCTGAAGGTACCTCACGATTGTGAACGGCTTTGATCAGATGCTTCTCACTGCCTTGTGGATATTTGACTTTTAATCCCTGTACGCTGATGCCATCATATTGTTCAGCAAGTGAGGATAAATTGTCAATGGCATCCTGTTTATTTGCTTCTATACCAATTATTGCCTTATCTACCTGGAGAGCCTTCATTGTGATCCGAATCCCAACCAGTATCTCTTTTCCCTTTTCCAGCATCAGAACATGGTCTGCAGTTAAATAGGGTTCACATTCAACGCCATTGATCAAAAGGCACTTTGTTTTCTTGTCACGGGGAGCCGAAAGCTTAACATGCGTGGGGAATGTGGCACCGCCCATGCCAACGATTCCCAATTCATGGATCTTGTTTACAATTTCCGGTTGCGAAAGCCCGAATTCTTTAACCAGGGTACCGCTTTGATCAATATTTTCCAGCCAGTTATCACCAGATACTTCAATTTGAATGGAATTGCGCTTATACCCGGAGTTATCAATAAATTTATCGATCCTGGTAATTTTTCCAGAAACAGATGAATGAAGATTGGCTGAAATATATCCCTCACTCCTGGCCAGCAATTGTCCTGTCTTTACTTCATCCCCCTTTTCCACTATGAGTTTTGAAGGGGCCCCAATATGTTGCAGCAGCGGAAGGGTAACCATTTCGGGCAATGCAGGTACAGTGATGCCTGACCCTGCTGTGATTTTATTCTCAGCAGGATGAATACCACCATTTTTAAATGTTCTAAGCATCTTGATCCTGGTTACTGTTTTTCGATCCAATATTATCTGGTGTTTTTGTCAGGGTCTCAGGAACCGGATTCTCCTCTTCAGTGCTTGCGGTGATATCTTTTCTTGGTGGGAAATTGATTTCGAGTATGGAATCAGTAGGACACTCCACGACACATTTCCTGCAAAGCTTACAAAGTACAGGATCAATATAGGCAAGGTTATTCGCCATTGTAATAGCATCGTAGGGGCAGACCTTAAAACATTTATTGCATCCTATACAAGCAACACTGCAGCTTTTTTTGGCAATTCCACCCTTTTCCTCATTGATACAGCTGACGAATATTTTCCTGTCCCGTTTGTTTTTCTTTCTGAGTTCTATGATGTTTTTCGGGCAGGCTTCAACACAGGCCCCACATGCCGTACATTTATCATCGGTGACAACAGGCAATCCTGTCCCTGGATCCATGTGTATGGCATCGAAATCACACGATTCAACACAATCACCAAACCCGAGACACCCGTAAGAACATCCCGTGTCGCCCGCATATAGACTGCTTGCAATGGCACACGATCCCGGCCCATCATAAACATTAATTCGCGGACGGTGCTCAAATGATCCGGAACACCTGATTACTGCTACTGTCGGATCCTGCTCTTCTGCTTGTTTCCCCAGTAATTCCGCCACCCTGTTCATGGTGTCATTTCCACCTACAGGACAATACAATCCCGCCATATCTTTGCTTTTAACGCAGGCTTCTGCAAAATTCCTGCATCCTGGAAAGCCACAACCGCCGCAGTTGGCTGCAGGCAGAGCATCTTCAACGATATCAATGTTTGGATCCTCAAATACTTTAAACCTTTGCGCAACAACATAGAGTATTATGGCAGCAATGATACCAATGCCGCTCAGGGAGATGATTGTATAGAGTAAAACCTGATTCATTCGTTTTTCCCGAGCTTAAATACAAATTCTCTGGTAATCCGGTGATTAAAAACTTTTAACAACAGGTAATATGGCACAAGGATCAGTAGTGCTGAAATCCCGGCCAGTCCTTCACTATCTGTAAGGCTTAAAACACTAACCAGTGTGATGAAAACAGCAAGAAAAGGTAAGACATAGCCCCAAAAGAGGGCTTTGAAACCAAGCGACCTGGCCAGAATTATATCAACCTTATCTCCTGTACTGTAGTTGTTGCCCGGAGTATCTACAACGATCTGCTTCTCCGGGGAATCGGGAACCGAACAAATACTTTTTGCATGACAGGCAGAGCAGGCTGAATTGGATAGAAACCTAACAGTAACATCATGATTATCAATTCTTTCAACTATACCTTCGTGTCGTATCTCTTTTGCAGACATCTGATTTCCCAGAGGTGTAAATTTCCAAGTACAAAAATAGATATGTTGATAATTGTATGAGTTGCTTTTTATCAGTTTTTAACCACTATGTCTAATTTAAATTGAATTTAAATTAGACATAGTGGCGTGAGTACCCAGCAACTCTCTTCAAAGGTTAAAGAATGTTAAATGCCCATCCGTGGCATCAAATTTGGTTTTTGATCACCAACGTTTCAGCATTTAATTAAAATCTATAATCATGAGTAAATTAATTTCCTTAATCATTTCATTTGTTTTCCTTACCACAGCAAATCTGTCGGAGCAGGGAACAAAGACGATAACTGGCAAGATAACCGATTCATCTGATGGATTGCCCTTGTCAGGTGTACTTATTACAGAAAAGGGTACACAGAATTCTACACTGTCCCGGATCGACGGGACCTACACAATAACAGTAACCGATGATGCAAAAAAGCTGGTATTCAGCATGCCGGGAATGGTTACCCGGGAAATGAAGATTGGTAACTCCAATGTGATCAACGTAGCTCTGAGCGCTGAATTAGTTGAGTATGAAGTGGAGGAATCAGTTATGGAGGATAGAAGCCTTTTCGCTGGTTCTCCAGCCATGACAGGAAAAAAATCGGTAAAAGGACTAGGTGGTGTCATCTCCACATCAGGTGATAATTATGCAAATGTTCCTTTCAATACTGAATCATATGATAAAATAGATGAGAACACCTTCAAACTCGTTCTGGAGAATCCGGTTTCGACCTTCTCAGTCGATGTTGACAGGGCCTCATATGCCAACATGAGACGTTTCCTGAATGATAATTCATTGCCTCCCGTGGATGCAGTAAGGATAGAAGAGTTGATCAACTATTTCGATTACGATTATGCCCAACCAACCGATGAGCATCCTTTTGCCGTTCACCTGGAGATGGGTAAATGTCCCTGGAACGAGGAACATCACCTGGTTAGCATAGGTTTGCAGGGAAAGATAATCGAAGTGGACAATCTTCCTCCAAGCAACCTGGTTTTTTTAATTGATGTATCCGGCTCGATGGGCTGGGATGCTAATAAATTACCTTTATTAAAATCAGCATTTAAAATCCTTATTCAGGAATTAAGACCTGAAGACAGGGTAGCCATGGTAGTGTATGCCGGTGCTGCAGGAGTAGTACTTCAATCCACTCCCGGTGATCAAAAGCAAACCATCATAGGTGCACTGGACCGGCTGGAAGCAGGCGGATCAACGGCCGGTGGAGAAGGCATAAAACTGGCATACGATATTGCTAAGCAGAATTATATCCGGGGTGGTAATAACAGGGTCATCCTGGCTACTGATGGAGACTTTAATGTTGGTGAAAGCTCAGATGCCGCTATGGAAAGACTGATTGAAGATAAGAGGGACGAAGGCGTATTTCTTACTGTGCTGGGATTTGGAATGGGTAACTATAAAGATTCCAAAATGGAAAAACTTTCCAATGCAGGAAATGGTAATTATGCTTATATCGATAATATCCTTGAGGCGAAAAAAGTACTCGGTAAAGAGATGTGGGGAACGCTCTATACCATTGCCAAGGATGTGAAGATCCAGATTGAGTTTAATCCTGCCCATGTGAAAGCATACCGCCTGGTGGGTTACGAGAACAGGATGCTCAACAGGGAGGACTTTAATGACGATACTAAGGATGCAGGAGATATTGGTTCAGGCCATAAAGTTACAGCATTGTATGAGATCATTCCCGCCGATTCAGATGAACAGGTTAATAACAGTGATCCTCTTGAATATCAAAATGTTACAACCAATAATAGCCCTAACCTGATGACCCTTAAGCTTCGTTACAAGAAGCCTGATGAGGATAAGAGTAACCTGATCGTTCAAAAGATCAGGGAGAGGGACATCAAGGAAGATGATCTTTCGGATAACTTTGTTTTTGCAGCATCCGTTGCTGAATTTGGAATGCTGCTCAGGGATTCTGAATTCAAGGCAAATTCAAGCTATGATCATGTTATTGCAGCAGCAAAAAATGCCAGAGGAGAAGATAAGGATGGATACAGGACCGAGTTCATCCGTCTGGCAGAAACTGCGAGTTTAATAGATAACAGAGTGGCTAGTAGATAGGCCGGTGTTGAGTAACCGCAGAGAGGACAGTGAGTCTGTTACTCTGCGGTTTTTTTATGCGTTAGGTAACCACTTCGAAATTCATCACCTGTCCCAGTCTTTTAATCTGTTTGGTATAATCACCGTAGACCATTGATAAATGATGCCCGAACTCTTTCGATTTTTCATAATAGTCCATTACATCTTCCATTTTGATATATACGCCAAGTTTGCAACCCACCGTTCTTACATCAAATGATCCATCAATAATCCCGGATTTAAGGAGCATTTTATTGCCCGATCTGTCAAATCTGCCCAGTGTCACCGGCTCGCCAGTATCCTGTGCGAAATCGTATCGTATTGTTGCGCCAAATCCGCTTTCAGTGAAGTTCACCAGCTCATAAGGAAGGTCGGGCTGGTCAAATCCTTTCATTTTCAATCCGGGTACATCATGGTGCATGCTAAGGATATTGTTTTCCTCAACCAGCGGATTACCCATAAAAATGGATTTATTCGAGAGGTACATCTCCACAACCATGGCCATCATGGCTGCCAGGTCACCCTCACAGGTAGCAGAGATCCCCTGGTCTTTAAACATACTTAATGCAGAGCAGGGAACAAACTTCTTCTTCCAGGGAACTTTAGAACCACATAGCTCAAAGCACCTGGCCGAAAAAGCATTGGCATGATATTTTTTCAGCATGTTTGCTGCTGCCATATAAAACCTGATGTCACTGACTATGGTCTCGGTCTCCATATGTACAGCAGCTGCATCGCCTGTAAACTGCCCTGTCTTTGAATGGATAATTTTATTTAACTCTTTGTCAGACTCTATCCTGTTCATTTCAGTATAAAATTCCTCCAGTGAGATAGATTGAATGGTGATCCCATATTTACTTTGCAAATGCTCCAGGTCGTTGATGCTGGTATAAACGCCATAAGGTGGTTTGTCGAGTCTGTTTGTCAGGACAAGAGCCCTGGTTTGTGCAATGGCTTTTCGGGTTTTTAATACATCGATCAGCTCGGAAAAATCATCCCAGAGATACGGAGCATATCCTTCCAGCCCCCGGTCCCTGAAATAGGCTGCAACGTCTACATTAGTAACTCCCCTGCCCACCATGGCCACAGGTTTTTTAAACTTTTCCAGGCCGGGCACCCGGTATGTTATTACGAACAGGTCAATGTCATGAAGCTCTTTCTCCAGGGAGGCAAACATTGCAGGATCAATCTGGTCGCCTTCCGGAAATTCCACAATAGCCGGTTCAAGTATTTCTGCGTTGGGATTGTTCATGTTTCTCAGATTCTCCATGAAAACCTGGCAATTATCAATATTCTGCTGCCTTTCTGCTTCAGTGGTGAGCTGTTCCAGCGGAGCAAACCGGCAAGGTCCCTCATAAGCTTCCAGGTGAACTCGTCCGGAGCAAATGGGTTTGATTCTCAGCTTAGTATCGATGGGTTTAATAATATCTTTACCAAGGAAATCAAAATCACTTGTGGCTGCCATGGCAATGTGAGGAAGGATCTGACCTGCCAGCATTGTAGTAGCAGTGCAATAACCAGTGGTTTTAATGAAATTTCTTCTATCCATATTTGAAGAGTATTATTTGATAATAAATGTATCAAATTGTCAGGATTGAATAAATATAAATTGGATATTTTCAAAGTATTATCTTTACCGTTTTAGTTTCGATATGAAATTCAAAGACAAAGTAGTCTGGATTACCGGCGCTTCTTCAGGGATTGGAGAAGCATTGGCCTATGCCTTTACCCGGGAGGGGGCGAAAACAATTCTTTCATCCAATGAACCGGAAGAGCTTGAAAGAGTAAAACAGGAATGTATCAGGATGGGAGGCGATAGTGCCGTCATCGAATTCGATTTGCTCGATACAGACAGTATAGTACAAGCTGCTAAACAGGCGATAGGGAGATTTGGTGGAATCGACGTCCTGATCAATAACGGGGGCATCAGCCACCGTTCCCTGACCCATGAGACGGATATAAACTTCGACAGGAAGATACTTGAGATCGATTTCTTTTCTTATGTTACAATAACTAAAGAAGTACTGCCCCATATGATTGAGAGGGGCGCAGGACAGATTGCCGCCACCAGCAGTCTCACAGGCCTGTTTGGATTCCCGCTAAGATCTGCCTATTCAGCTGCGAAGCATGCAGTGAAAGGTTTTTTTGAGACCATCCTGCTGGAGTATCGTGAAAAGAATATTTTTGTTACCATTGCTTATCCGGGCCGGATCAGGACGGACATTTCTCTCCATGCCCTGACCAGTGATGGAAAACCACAGGGCAAAATGGATAAAAGCCTCGCCGCCGGAATGCCTGTGGAAAAATGCGCCAGAATATACATGAATGCCATCTACAGGAAAAAACGTTCCGTGTTGATCGGCCGATGGGAATTGATAGGGGCGCATTTTAAGAGATTCTGGCCTTGGTTCTTCTATCGATTTATAGGAAAGTTCAGCACAACGTAATTGCCATCGGTTTTAACCGAAGGATCTGGGTAGTGTATTTAACCTCCTGATGTACCCGTTGGATTCAGCTAACGGCTATTTTTCGATCTCCTTAAGCGTTTCAAGGAACAGTTTGTTAAAAACATCCGGCTTCTCAAGCATCGGGAAATGACCGACATCAGCCAACGAAACCACGTGGAACCCCAGGCTATCCAAGGCTTTGTAATCGGTCGGGAAAAGTTCTATGTTCATCAGCCATACAGGTACATCCAGTGAAACCACTTTTTCTAACAGGTCGCTGAAATCACCATTTCTTAAGTTGGCCATGGTCGCAATCCCGATTTCCGCCGGATCGGATGACATGTCAGTGGCTATCTGATCCCTGATGACAGAATCAGCCGAACCCGGGAAGAGCCATTTGTAGACATAATTATATGTTGCCTGTCGAAAATTATTCCTGAATGGTTCCATGGACTTGCTGACTGTACTGTCGGGAACAGGCCACCAGATATCGTGCAGGGCATCGACCAGGATGATGCCTTCCGGCTTATTCTTCAATTTTACTGCGGCATATAATGCGACATATCCTCCCATGGAGTGCCCGGCCAGGATGACTTTTTCAGCTTTTAATTGATCCACAACTGTAACAACATCATCCCCAAAGGATTGTAGGGCCCAATCCTTTCGGTTGGTCCCCGACATGCCATGTCCGGCAAGGTCAATGGTTACCACCCGGTATTGCTCTGCAAGTAAATCTACCTGGTTCTCCCAGTAGGTCTGGTCGCAGCACCAGCAATGGATAAGGACCAGTAATGGTCCCGATGTACCATAAACAGTATAATGAATCTCCACATCATCTTCCGAATGTGCTGTGCCCGGCCCTGTAGAGGAAGAGCAGAAGGTTAGCAGGAACAGGACAAAAGTCCCAATGATTATCTTTATAATTGACTTCA
>CAYZEZ010000092.1:0-15885 GCA_964477295.1 uncultured Bacteroides sp.
ATGTGACATAATCCGCCCCATCCATTTTGATGATAAAGTTCTTATTGCCATCATTAAAATAATTGTAAATGAGGGTCACCTTTGATGAATCCCCGGAGGCCGACTGAAAAAGCACAGTGTCCGTTGAATTGACATTTGGGATGTCGCCCATAGTATACTGGCCACTATAAAATCCATCCGCAATATTGATGGTCACGGGTCCGCCAACACCCTGTGAAACAAGGGAATCAACCGCCTCACCAAAAGATTTAAAATTATCATCACCAAAATCCCCACCTGTAGGATCAATTGTATAGGTACCCGAAAGCTGCGCTCCGGCCTGAGAGTTAAAGAGAAAAACAGCAATAGCTATTGCAGCTATTCTAAACATGCAATTTCTAATTAAGTGGAATGATTTCATGGTATAAAATTTGGGTTTTCTTTCAAGTTGCATCTGTTCGAACATGAAATATAATACAATAAGAATAATTATTCAAGCACCATTTGAGGGAATTGGCAATATGTTACAGTAATTTAACAAAATAACAGGAAATATGGCAGGGAACTATTGAATCATTATTCTTTTAGTCACTTTTAATGCCTCCCCGTTAACCTTTAACAAATAAATCCCCGGGGGGAAATCACTAAGGTCAAGATCATATAATTTGCACGAATTCTCCAGGTATATTTCATTATTCAGTATCTGTCTTCCAGTAATAGCAAAGACCTCGATTTCAAGACGTTGGCCCGACAGGTTTTCTATTTGCAGGTAAAAATTTCCCGTCCCGGGATTAGGAAATATTTCAATGCTTACGCCATCGTCTAATTTCTGGTTATCTGAAACCTGGAGCCTGTTGTCTTCAACATTGGATAAAGCATGACTGTATGGCCCGGAATCGGCTTTCAATTTTGCATTGGCATCACATGGATTTGCCAATACCCCTGCAATCTGGTAATAGAGTATCCCATCAGGTGGATTATCATCTATCCAATCATTAAAACTGGATGCGATTGAATCGATCAACTGCAGGTTATCCTCCGTATCCCCCCTATAAATAAGGAACTTCTCAAATGTAAAACCACCTCCCTCATATTCATAATCATCCCAGCTCAGATTATAGGTCCCCACTCCAAGGTTTACAGTTAACAATATCGTTTTATGATAATAACTCAATTGGGATTCCTCACCGCACGAATCGACCGCCGACAATTTATAACGGTATGATCTCTGGCGGGGCCTGGAAGAAGTATCTACATACACGCTAAGATCATTGAATGGGACACTCTCAATTATTTCATATACTCCCGCTGAGGTACCTTCACGGTATATATTATAATATTCAATCCCTTCGCCGGGTGTCTTTTCCCAGATTACCAGGTTTTTTCCTGTTTCAATATCTACAGTGGCCAGGCAGATCTCCTCATCCTCAAAGGGTACAAAATAACAACCTTCACCCTGAGAATCAGTTGTACGGATATAGATGTCTGATATTTCATTGACCTCATCGTACAGGTTACCAAATAGTACATATCCACCATCGTCCTTTTGTATCAATTTTTTGAATTCCGGGTAATAATCCTCCTTTCTGAATGATTTTGTCCATTCTACATTCCAGGCTGCATCTGTTTTGGTCAGCGTGAAATACTCATTCTCCTCATCATCCCAGGTAACCAGACCTGCCATATACCCTCCATCAGCAGTTCTTATGATATCGCCGTGAGTTCCTTCAAATGTTTTAGTATCCAGGATCGTACCTGACGTGTTTGCATGTATTACCAATAAATTTTCAGCCGTATCATTACAGGCCAATATATATTCACTTTGAGAAATTAACTGTAATGATTTTACCTCGTAGATTCCAAAATCTAATTCAAATGAATTGATCATGTTTCCTGCAGAATCAGCTATAATTATTCCGGGATGTGCAAACTCCAATTCTTCCTGGTAAAATCCCCCGGCCATTATTAGCTGATTGTCAGCAAATTGATCAATAGCGTTAATTTCAAAAACCTCATTAAGGTCAAATCCTTTTGCCCATCCTGGTTCCCCGGCCTGATCCAGAAAGACGAAGTAGAGTTCAGTACCTGAGGTTCCGGCTACCAGAACCATATTATCATATGTTTCCATTATGGCACTTCCGTCAAAATCCATCAGATCACATGACCAGAGTGTATCACCATTGAAATTTAATTTGAATGCTTTAAAGCCTATATCATCATCTAAGTACGCCAGCATCAGAAAGTTTTCATCACTGGTTTTGGTAAAATCATACACCTCATCCCAGCCAGATGTGCCCAGTCTGGTTGACCAAACAGTATCTCCCGCCGAATTAAGCTTCATAATAAATATGTCTTCATAACCCTCGCTATGGCTGTCGGTATGTCCTGCAATAACAAAACCACCATCACATGTTTGTTCCCCAAATAGCAAATAATCTGCTCCCTGATCCCCGATAATCTTTTCAAAAGTCACCTCTTCAACCGGAGAAAATATGGTAAAAACTTTTGATTCAACTGAGCCAAAAGCCGCCCCGGAAGCTACCGTAAAACAGGGTGATTCCAACCGGTAATAACCTTCGTCTATTCCGTCTCCTGAGTTATCATGGATGGTAAATGTTAATTCAGTATTATACGGAACACATACCCATTCGGTGTAAACAGTATTACTCATCAATGTTCCAATACCTGCAGAAGCATATGTCACTGCTCCCTCACCGCTAAGCTCCCAGGATGTTTCATCACCATATTCGTCGGTGTGAAGGGTGATCTTTATTTCAACTTCCCCGGGTATGCATTCCAACTGGTGGGGCATAAAGTCGAATTGCACTGATTCCTTATCAACAAATTCATCTCCAAAGGCAATAAAATTATCTCCTGATGACAATGTATAAAATCCCACATCTTCCTCAAGACCATCCACATCGTATATATTGAATATGTACTCAGCATCCTCTGACAAACAATAGGAGTGAACATATAAGGTATTATTACTATAATCACCCGGCGCAATAGTATCATATACCGGGGTACCCCCCGGACCAGTTAAAGACCAGGAAATTTCATCATCTTCTGCCCATTCATCGGTCTGAATTGTAACAGTTACCTCGGTCTCTCCTGAAGGACATTCATCGGGCACATATGGTTCAACGGTAAATGTTTTAGTTATTTCATTTTCGAATTTGGCTCCGTATACATATGTATGATTATATGCCTCAACAGAAAAATAGCCCTGGTCGGGGTTCAGTCCATCTTCTGAATCATCAAACATTGTAAATGAAAGTTCCTCCCCATCCGGGACACAAACATTATAAATATATAATGTCGACCACCCGTCATCGTCCGGATCATAAGGCCCGTCTTCGGCGTATGTTGAATCAGTACCTGCCAGTTCCCAGCTTGTTTCAGATCCGTATTCGTCGGTCATGATCCTGACTACAACATTTACTTCTCCTTCCTCGCATTGAGGTTCAGTATAGATCCACATCGTATCAGAATACTCAAAATCGTTTGATTCATAATACACGTAATCACCCAGCTCAACCATATAAAATCCATCTTCAACACCATCACCATAATCATCATATACTACCAGGATATATTCCCCGGTATCAGGAAGGCATACTTCCTGCTTATAAATCCAGGGGGCGCCATACAAATAAGGTCCCCCGGAAGCATAATGATTGGAAGTATCTATTCCGGTAAGGCTCCACGTTGTTTCTTCTCCAGATTCATCAGTAAGCAGGGATATTCCAGCAAGAACTTCATCAGGATCGCATTGGGCATGTACTATACCTACCCCACAAATCCCGAAAATTATTATTAAGAAAATAATCCTTTTCATAATTTGATCTTAATTTATACAGCTCTGATTATTAGCAAGATGTAAAATTATTGAAATCAGATCTCTCTGGTCCTTTTCTGACCATAACTGCAATTTAAGACATTTTGAAGAAATTTGGAATTTGGGAGTTGAAATTAATTCCAAATTCTAGCTCATTTCAAATTCCACATTTTTTCTACTCACAATTCTTCCTGATAAGATTTTGCAGTTTGTAGATAGTGCCCAGTTCTTCGGCTCTCCTGAAATCCTGGCAATAGTTATATTCTGTTCCCAGATTACCATATAAAACCAGGTATCCGCGCAATGTATAATAGTCCCCTTTTGTATCATTCATTTCCATGGCTTGTTCCAGGTCTTCCATGGCATATTCATATTCTCCCATTTCATATGAACACCAGGCCCTTTCATAAATATAATCAGGTTCCCAGGGATTCAGCTCAATGGCTGTAGTAAAATATTCATATCCCATGGAGGGTTGGTCCTGCACATCATTGAATAATATGCCAAGATAATAATAGATTTCAGGATCATCCGGATTGATACCCATGGCTAATTTCAGATCTGATTCAGCTCCAGGTATATCTTTCAGGTATACTTTGCTGGCACCCGATAATTTGTAAAATTCAGCATTCCCCGGGACCAGTTCAAGGGCCTTTGCAAAGTCATTAACTGCCAGCCGGTAATAGCCTGCAGTGAAGTTGGCATATCCCCTGCCATAATATAAGTTAACATTGTCCGGTGCCAATTCAATGGCCTTATCAATGGTCTTTCGCACCTGGAGGTAGTAAAGATCTGCCAGCACATACGGATCCATCTGAAGGGCGATTTCAATGTCACCGATGACCTCATCATAGATCTCAAGGTAAAAGTTTGAAACGGCACGCAACACATAGGCAGATGCATAACTTCGGTCGAGTTTGAGAACTGTGTTAAAATCAGTATAGGCTCCGGTATAATCCTTTTTATTTAATTTTCCGATTCCCCTGTGGAAGTGAGCGGCAGTGAAATCAGGATTTAGTTCAATCGCACGGTCGAGAAAAATAATGGCTGAATCATATTTTTTAAACCCGTTAATCAGAAAGGTGCCCAATGCAAAATAGGATTCCGGGAAATCAGGATAATTCTTTACCAGCTGCCGTGCAATAATAATCCCTGTCTTGTTATCAACATCAAGCAATTGCCAGGCACTACAAAAATCTGCATACTTCGATCCCGGAGCCTTCTCAGAAATTGATTGTTTATAGGAATCATCCCCGGTATCCAGATAGAGATCGAGCCAGCTTTGCAGCTCTGTATCACTTGTCTGGGCAATGGAAATGGCAGCAGTTAATAAACTGATAACAAGTGCACTATAGATTGAAATTATCTTCATATTCAAGTATAATTTTGCTTAAGGATAGTTACCTAAAAATAAAGATAATTATTGAGAAAATAAGCCGGGGCTGTATCAAAAGGTACTGGATCTAAATTTTAAGTCATTCCGAATTTATTTCGGAATCTAATTGTCATCTGTTAATAGATCCTGAACCTGCCTGCCTGCCGGCAGGCAGGTTCAGGATGACCAATTAGCACCTTTTAAGACAACCTTGTAAAGTTTTATTCAATAACAACCTGAACAGCTGAATACCCTGATTTGCTTATCATTCGCAGTAAATAAAATCCTTTTGCTGCAAAAGACAGGTCAATCTGGCCTGTAAAATCAGTTCCTGCCAGGTGCTCAAATTTCTGATTGAATACCACGGCGCCGGTCAGATCATGAACTTCAAGGGTGAGATAATTGCCAGCCAGTTCTTTCCATTCAATATTGACGAGCCCGGTTGTGAGTGTAGGATAAACATTCACCTTTTCATCTGCAACCTGCCCGAAGGCAACCGAAGTATTTCCTTCCTGGAGCTTTGACTGCCTGTTCGATCGGGAGGAATTCAATGTGCCGGCCTTCAACTCTGAAGTTGTACATCCCGTTGGATGTATTACTTCAACCACATAAAACAAGTTTTCGAAGGGTGGTGAAAAATCGGTATAGGAGGTAGTATTACTGGGGACCGATTCCAGCAATTCCCATCCATTTGCGGAAGTAAAGCGCCAGATATCATATGTGCTGAACTCAAATCCTTCATACAGATCCCATATCAGGTTGACTGAATTATCCAACCCCAGGTTCAGGGTCAGGTGCATTGTTTTGTGCCTGACGCTGAATTCGCTCTCATTCCCGCAGTTGTCGACGGCTGTTAATTTATATCGGAATGACCTGATGCCTGGATCAGCAGATGTATCCAGAAATAATGTCTCGTCCGTTGCCGGGATTGTCCCTGCCAGGAAAAATACATCCTTCTGGCTACTCTCCCTGTAGATATTATATGAGGCAATTCCTTCTGTCTGAACACGATCCCATACCACCAGGTTTTTACCTGTAACGCTGTCAACGGTCACCAGGCAAATTGGATTTATCTTAGGATCTTCCTGATAAACATCTGTTGAAATAACCGTTTTACATCCGGCAATGTTGGTAATGGTTGCATAATATGAACCAGGATCTATCCCAGTCAGGTCTTCCAGTTCAGAACCATCAGACCACAGGTAGGTAATGGTGTCGGTTGCCATCGGCACACTCAGGAAGATACCACCGTTCATCAGGCCGCAACCGGTATTTAACACGGAATCGATGACGACATAGGGTGCACCCGCCTCACTGATGGTCACTTTCCTGGTAAGTGAACAGCCATCCTGGTCAGTGACTGTGAAATCGTAAGCACCTGCAGCCATATTTGTTTCGGTTAAACCGGTTCCACTGGTCGACCAGAGATAGGTAAATGGTCCGCTGCCGCCGGAAATGGTCACGGTGGCAGCACCATCGCTGACTCCACAGGAAGCATTGGTGGTAGCCACTTTTAATTCAATTTTTTCCGGACCGCGAACATTGAGGCTCTTGACAGAAACAAGGCCATTTTTGTCTGCAACCCTTACCTCATAGGGTCCTGCAGTCAGGTTATCAAGATCCTGTGTCTGGGCACCGGTTGACCAGGTGTATGTATATGGATTCATACCAACTATCTCCAGGTCAATGGCCCCATCCTTTGCTCCAAAGCAGGAAACATCTGTGATGGACTTAACCTGGATGGTTGGGCCTCCCAGGTCATTTATTGCGGCCACTGCATTGTTTGTACAGCCCTTGGAATCTGTGACCGTTAAGAAATATAACCCTGCTTCCAGGTTTGCTGCTGTTCCGGTTTCCACTCCACTGGTCCATAAATAACTGTAGGGTGAGTTTCCTCCGCTCACAACAGCGGTTGCATTTCCGGTTGCATCACCAGGATATGTGTCCTGCTTTTCAATGGTGATGCTGATGGGAGAAGGATCACTCAGTTTTATGCTGTCGGTTAATATACAACCTGCCGAACCTTTTACAGTAAACCGGTAATATATCTCGCCACTTAAGCCGGTAAACACGGTATCGCTGGTCTCATCCCCTCCATCAAAAATAAAAGTATACGGGGCCAGTCCCCCGGATGCCTGCAGGGTAATTGCGCCGTCATCATCTCCTGTGCAGGAAGGAAGGATGCTGTCGATAACATATACCGCAAGCCCGCAATGGTTTTCAATCTCCGTCCAGAAATGTTCCTCTTTCGACGCAAGCTTCAACTCCCATATATCCCAATCGAAATCCTCAACGGTTAAGGCAGACAAAAGATTCAATGAATCATATTCTAATGTCGTCCTGCCAACCAGCATTAATCCTTCACCTTCCTCTTCAACACGTATTTCAGTCAGTAAAGTGTCTGTATTATATATGTATGTCTCTATCCGGTCAGTATACCAGAAAAATCCAGATGCATCATAATATTCATGTTCTGCCTGCACCATGCTGCCCACCGAATCATAGGTAAACCTTGTGCGGTATTCCGGTAGCCAGTTCCCTTCCGACCAACTGTAATCGACCTGGATGATCACCTGGTTGGCTGAATCATAGATCCTGTCTGTTTTATTACCCTCGTCGTACCGAAGATCTTTATCTGTTTCAACCACCAGGTTGCCTGCCTCGTCGTAGACATAAGTAATTAATTTGTCCTCTTGAAAATCAATCTCGTCCCAATATGAGGATATTTTTTTTATCCTCTGCCCATTCGAATTATAGACAAAAACTTCCCGCTCTGAAAATTCCCATTGATCCGTGTTTTCATTCCACCTGTAAATGATAGTTTCTGTTTTATCACCCTTTGAACTGTAATGATAGACGGTCTTTTGAAGATTAAGCCAGTCATTAAGATAACTGCTCCACAACTGGTAGACAAAGTCTTTGAATTGTCCTTTATCGGTATAACTGAGAACAATCCCTATCGACACTTTCCATTTACCGGTAACCAGGCTTTTTTCATAAACAACAGCTTTCACCAGCATACCATAGGGATCGAAATAATAAACCTCCTTTTCATTGGATGTAAAAACAGGATTAAATTCAGATTCCTGTGAAATTTGCTCAGTCACATTACCATTCTGGTCATATGAAAAAAGATTTTGTCTGATAAATTGCCATTCCCCTGTGTAGTCATCCCATTCCTCTTCCTCAGACCTGGCATAACCATCACCCTGATCATAATAATAAGTGGTCCGGGTGTCATTCACATAGTTATAATAATCGTAATCATAATACTGGGATATTTCGTATTCCAGCCTGCCCTGATAATCATAATTCCAGAACATCCTGTCCGTGTAGACCCAGCTGTAGCCATCATAATAACTGTTTATCTGTGAACTCCTGTTTCCATAGGTATCATATCCATACTGAACCTCTTGGTATCCTGGATAATATGATCCATTCCACTGACCTGTATAGATTTCAGTCAGGGCTTCCGGGTAATCCTCGTTATCATAGTAATGGTAGTGCATGTACAACGGATCAAAAGCAGCTCCATTCCAGCTATCTTCTTTTATGTAATCAATACGGCCATCCGTATAGTAAAAAAAGATTTTCCTGTTATTATTTGTCCATAACTGGGTAAATTGGTTGAATGTCTTGACAGTATCGGATACAATCCAGTTATTGGTATCGTAGGCTTTAAAATGTGCTTCGGTAAAATCCCATTTGGCTGTGTCTGCATCCCATACCGCCTGGTATTGCTCCACCTGGTTACCATCCGGATCATATACACTCGAATCCATCAACGATACATTTACCCAGGTTCCTGAACTGTCAACCCAGGTTTGTAAAACCGATCTGACCCGTTTTAAATTTCCGTTATAATTATTTACTACCCGGTTGTAATTTTTCCAGTTACCCATCGAATCCGGAGTTTGTATCAGCTGTTCTGTCACGTTCTTATTTAAGTCATAAATGTTAGTATGCCGTTCCATGTTCACCCAACTCAATTCCTGGCCGGCATTAAAATAGACAATGGAATCATTTTTATAGCTGCCCTGCGTCAGAGCATCAGTCTCCGGATCATTATCTCCATAGACATCAGTTCTGCCATTAACCAAGTCCTGTCCTAATTTTGCATAGTTCCGGGTACTATCGTTATAATCATAAATATTCCTCATTAATCGCTTAATAGAGTTACTCAACGCATCATCAAGCAGATCAGCTGCCCCATCGCTAGTATACATCAGGCGATTGTTAAGGGATGAATTATTCTGCCTTTGCAATGCTTTGTCCTGGGCCTGCAGTAATAGAGTTACTGCAAAAATTAAAATGAAAGTAAATAGTGTTCTCATTAATTTAATAATTTAGGGTATTTTTTTCGAATTTAAGCTTTTAAATCCTAATAATCATATAGTTAGATAAAATATTTTTATGAGAATAGTCTGAGATCTAAATTACAAACTTCTGTAAGTTCCATAAATCGCCCCCTGCCTGTATTGCTCTATAAATAATATTAAAATAATTTCTTGACAGGTAAAAGGTTAAAAGAAGCTGTCACAAAAGCCGGTTACCTGTCATCCTGAACTTGATTCAGGATCTGTAACAACCTGATAACAATATTCTTATCCCGAGTGCCCGGGGGGGCACGGCGGGACAGAATGACTATTCCACTGAAATCAGGTACTTTTGAGACAGCCTCTTCATGCGATTAATCTGCCGGTTTATTCAATAATCACCTTCAGGGCAGCTTTACCTTCCGGTGTGGTTAATACAATATAATATAATCCTGCTTTCAGGTTATCCCGCTCCAGTATGGCTTCATGTATTCCTGCACTGATTGTGCCTCTTTTCAATACGCTGATCTTTCTGCCCATTATATCATAGACGGAAAGATCGGCAAATGTTTGCAATGGCAGATAATATTTCACAACTGTTATATCCCTGAAAGGATTTGGGAACACTATCATGCTCACTTGACCGGTTAACGGCATCACGGATGATGGCTCGACAACTCCAACATAAACTGTATCGCATGAAGTACTGCTTTCGCTGGTTACCGGATTAGTCACGGTAAAACATACCGGGTATATCCCTGGACTGGTATAAGTATGCGTTGGTCTCATGCTGGTAGAATCTACCTTGCCATCGCCAAAGCTCCACTTGAATTTCTTGGAATCGCCCAGTGAAACACCGATAAAATCAACAGGATAACTATCTGCCTTTAGATTTATGGAATCCACTGCATAGCCAAATCCTGCATACAATCCCTTATCTCCGGCACTGATATTTACCAGGGCATATGCCGTGCTCTTGCACCCCCCTGAACTAGTGATCGCCATTTTTACCAGGTTAATTCCGGGTTCATCGTAGAGATGTGAAGGATTCCTCTTCAGGGATGTATTTTTATCTCCAAAATTCCATAACCAATCCACCGGTTTCCCAAATGACCGGTCTGTAAAGGAAGCTGATCTGGCCGATGAATCTGTAGTATAAATAAACTTTGCCAGGCAATCATTTGTCAGGTCGGTCTCAACCTGTACAAAATCACAGGAGGTATTTGAGATACCAAAGGAGTTTACAACAGTAAGACACACATAATAATATCCTCCTTTCATATAATTGTGGACCGGGTTCTTTTTGAATGACAATGAATCATCACCAAAATCCCAGATGTATTCTGAAATATCTCCTGTTGAACGATTGGTAAACGCAATATTTCTGTTCAGTTTGTTGGCAGAATAGATAAAGCTGGCCCTGCAATCAATCCCGCTGCTGCCAACCAGGACAACTTCTTCATAATAATCCATGCATTCCGTCACATTATTAAAAGTATTTAATCCGACAACATAGAATCCAGGTGCAGTAAATATGTGCTTTGGATTTAATTTTGTTGAGGAGCTTCCATCCCCGAAGAACCAGAGCACATTTGTTGCATCTCCGATCAAATGACTTGTGAATTGTGCAGTATTTGATATTGAATCAATGAAATAAGAAAACCTGGCATTGCACTCGATCGTACCCACCTGGACCTGTTTCATTGCTAAATCCATACATAGGCCGGTTGAATCCAATACCGTAAGTGAGATTTTATATAGCCCCGGATTATCGAATTGATGAACCGGTTCAAAATCTGTTGAATAATCACCGTCCCCAAATGTCCAGAAATAATTCTCAATGTTCCTACTCGAACTGTTTACGACACTTATCGTTCTGGTTTTCATATTAACATTTAAACTAAACTTCGCAAAGCAATCAATCTCCCCTACCTGGATTTGCTTCACAATAAAATCAGAGCAATCCTTGATAGTGTCCCTGACGGACAGTCGTATTTCGTAGATTCCTGCATTCTTATATACATGAATTGGATTTCGCCTGGAGCTGGTGGTACCATCGCCAAAATTCCAGAACCATGAATTCGCATTTCCAATCGACCTGTCGGCGAAAGTAATGCTCTTCGTTGAAGGATCGACAAAACTTATGAAATTCGCATCCAGGCCACAGGAGGGCTCTCCTACCTGGATTTTCTTACAAACCTCAGCCAGGTCTCCCGTAGCTTCATCCATAACCATTAAGCATACTTCATACAATCCGGGAATCGCATATACATGACTGGTATCCCCTCCTATATGATAGGTACCATCACCATAAGTCCAGTACCTTGAGTCGATCAATCCGGATGAGTAATCTGTAAATCTTACCTTCCTGGTATCCGGATCAACCACATATGCAAAATCGGCAGCAAGGTTAACAAAACCGGCATCTACGATATGGCATTTCTCCGCCTGGCATCCTGATATTGTATCGAAGATATAGAGGCATACTTCATATATACCAGGCTGATAATATTTGTGAACAGGATCCGATTTTTCTGAAAACTCACCATCACCGAAGTTCCAGTAATAATTATTGGCAGTTCCGGCCGATTCATTTGTAAATTGCATAGTTGTCATCGTACTCTGGTCGGGAATGAACGAAAATTCAGCGGCACACTCAACTGTACCTGCGGTGATCTCATAACATATCTCTTCGGAACAGTTCAGAACCGAATCAAAGACCGTGAGGCATACATGGTATATATCCGGGAAGGCATACAAATGGGATGGATTGGGCTCATTGGTGCTGGTTCCGTCGCCGAAATCCCAGAAATATCCCTTGCCGGAAGTCAGTGTTGTGAAATCAACCATGTTCCCTGTGACATCAAATGCAAAATCCGGATTCATATCGCATGGACCGGGCTGTTTAACGGTTATTGTCTTTGAAGCAGTAAATGAGTTGTTATCCGTCACGGTAACATGGTAAATACCGGCAGCCAGGCCCGTAAGATCTTCCGTTACGGCCCCGTTACTCCAGTTTATGGTAAAAGGCGAAAAGTCGCCATTAACTATCAGATCGATGGCTCCGTCGTTTCCGCCAAATGTGGATACATCCGTGACCGTATAATCCAGCCAGACAGCGGCAGGCATATCCAGCCTGGAGAGTCCCCCGTTGTATGTTCCGGCCCATATATCGCCATCCCGTGAGATGGCAATGGTATACACATTATCTATTACCAGTCCGTCGGCAGATGAAAAATTGGTCCAGTTAGTTCCATCAAATTTATACAAACCTGCACTTCCACCAAACCAGATATTACCGAAGGCATCTTCCTGGATGTCTTCACCGGTACCGTTAATTCCTTCCGGTACGCCATAAGTAAACCAGTTAGTCCCGTCAAATCTATAGAATGTCCGGCTCGAAGTAAACCACAGGTTACCATGGCTGTCCATAAAGATCTCACTGATTCCACCCACTGTCTCTCCATTTACTAAATATTCGGTCCAGTTGGTCCCGTCAAAAGAGCTGATACCTGCGTATGTTGCAAACAGAAGGTTACCTGCATGATCTTCTCCAATGGACAACACAGTGTTATCAAGCAATCCATCATCCTTAGTATATTTTGTCCAGGTTGTCCCGTCAAATTTCCATATCCCGGCTCCATACAATCCGAACCATAAATTTCCATCGCTATCTTCATACATGCATTCAGCCCCCCCATCACCAGCATCATTGTAATGTGGAACAAATTCATTCCCGTCGTATTTTACTATAGATTCGAGGGTTTCATTCCCTATCCAGAGATTGCCCTTGCTGTCCTTGATCATCTCCCAGGCATATCCTATTATTGAATCCTCCGGTAAATAATATGTCCAGCCTGACCCGTCAAATACCTGGACACCATAAAATCCTCCGAACCACATGTTGCCGTCATCATCCTCCAGGCTTGAAAAGACAGTTGGATGATTTAATCCGTTACAGGTATTGTAGGATGTCCAGCCCGGTTGATCCGCATAATCACCATATACTTTGTAAGAATAGGCCACAGAATTATTTCCACCGTTCTGATCACTTTCCATGACCAGATTGACGGAGACAGAAAATGTTTTCTGGTATTCTGTAGTACTCAAATCAACAAGGCTCGGGAAAGTGTACTCGATGGTATCTCCCGGATACAGCACCTGGCTTACCGGATCGGTTGCTATCGGGACAAGATCGACAGAATAGGTAACATCAAAATTGTAGATTGTATCTTTTCCAACATTGGCAACCAAAATAATAATGGTATCCGATCCCGGGTTACACTCATCAAAATCGCCAATCTCATGGACCAGTTCGATATCTGTATCATAATCCTTTACACACCTGATCGAATAAGCCTGCTCCTGATTTTTATAGGTACGGTTAATTCCTCCCATGTCTGCACTAAGGTTCCTGAGTAATGAATAGCCGGTATAAAGCTGTGAAGAGGTCCAGAAATAGGCTTCAAAACCAAGAAGGTAAAATGACCCGAATTCATCTCTGAAACCGGCAGGAACAGCATTAAATCCGGAAGAATTTGTGGCAAATGTATTTGGGGACTCCCAAAGTCCTGTATCCAGCAGTGTTCCGGGAGACTTGAGCATCCCTCCCTGGTCAAAGCCCCGCCATCCATTTCCGGCAGCTTGCCCTCCATCCATGCCAAGAAATACTTCCATTGATTGCCATTCCATATCTGAAGGCAGGTGGTATCCGGTGGGACAAACACCCTGGGTCATCTCAATCATGCTGCTGTCCATGGCAGCGGCCCAGGTATAGAGCCTTCCATAATCGGTTGTATTTAAAGTATCATCATTTGGCATATAATTGCCGGGTATTAATCTTCCGTCAGCATAATGCATCGACCTGAGGTTCTGTGCCATCCAGATAGCTTTCCCAATAAATACAGTGTTATAGTTAATCCCATCAAAATCCATAATCGGTAAATAGGGCTGGGATATTGTTATCTTCATCGTAGCGGTGACCGCCCTGTTATCTGTAACTAACACCTCATAGGTCCCTGCTGTTAATCCGGTCTGATCCTCATTGGCCGGCACCAATCCTGAACCATCCATTGTGGTCCACATGTATGAATACGGTGACTGTCCGCCATCAACAGTTATATCAATAGTTCCATCTGTGCCCTGGTAGGTGCTTACGTTTGTTTTATTGTAGTGAACAGACATATCACTCAGTTCCCAATTATAAGATCCGGGTGTGTGGCTTATCCATTCTATATAATAGGTAATTCCCGCATTCATGAATACTGTTAATGCGGTTTGATTTTTACACACGTAATCCGCATAATCTATAAGCCCGTCATTACAATCAGCATATACTCTCACCCAGGTATATACATCCGTAAGTCCACAGGTTGACAGGTTCACATTAGCTGAAATAGCAGGAGTATAACTGAACCATTCTGACCCGGGAAGTGAGTCGGGACAATTATTCATGCCCAATACGGCAGGAAAAGGATTGGAGCAAAATTCCCCGGGCAGGGCTGGCCCTTCCGTCAGGGTCCAGTTATATACACCAGCTGTATAGATTCCACTCCACTTGATATAATAGGTCTGGCCAAGGCTTATTTCAATATTGGCCTCAGATTGATTACCCATCTCGCAACCATTGTCGTTACCTCCGAGCCACATGTCATTACAACCGGACCATACATCCACCCAGGTGTTTTCTACAGTCAGGCCACATGTTGAAAGGGTCATCTTTCCGTCCATGGTGGCTGTATAGGTAAACCACTGGTCGGTGTGCTGGGTATGATCAGCCATATTGGTCCCGGCAAAAGCCGGTTTGGCAAAAGAACAAAGTTCCCCGGGTATTGATGCTCTTTCAGACAGGCTCCAGTTATAGGTGCCGGGAGAATAATACGGAGCCCAGTGGATATAATATTTTTTCCCGGTTGTTGTTGGGACAGTCATTTTAGATTGTGGTCCACAGTAATCATCCGAGTTGCCCAGGTGTTCACCTTCACAGGTGTCAGCAAAGATCTCCAGCCAGGTATTTGCAGCAGTAAGGCCACATGATGATACTTCAAGTATTCCATCCATTTTTGCCGTATAAACAAACCATTGCTCCACATCACCTGCGTGATCTGCCACATGGATACCTGTATCGACAGCTATCGGGCTGGTGCAATCAATTCCTGGTGTAACCTGTAGTGGAATAAATATTTCGTCACATCCGATGGTGGCAAATGCTCTTCCTTCCTCTGACCAGTCAATCCCATTATTAAAGACCATGACTATGCCCCTGATCTCTGCGGCCCCTGTTCCATAATAATCAGAAGGGGTAAAGGTGATTGAAAACGTTGAATCTCCCAAGGGCATTAAAATGGGCCTTTGCAGGTTGGCTCCTATTCCAT
>CAYZEZ010000093.1:0-15845 GCA_964477295.1 uncultured Bacteroides sp.
AATACAAGAATGTAACTGAAAATGCACTTTATTGTATCTATGTGGAAGCTGAGAATAAAAATTTCCTGACTTCCACATCAAACCGGTTATGCATAAATACCAACAGGTCGTTAGCCCCTTCTTTTATCAATGCGGATTATGCCACTGTGACGCTGGAGGGGGATATACAGCTTTCATTTACCTATGATCCCAATACACAGCTAAATAGGTTTGAACTATTCTTAGGAAACACAAAGGATAAGGTCATTATCGGTATCGCAGATTTTAACAATGAAACATCTGGAAACATTGTATATACTCACGACGTTTTTAAGTTAGACCAGCCAGCCTTCTACAAGCTGGCTGCCGTTGACCTCTGTCCGGAACGTAACCCGGTAATGTATTCCAATGTAGCCAGTAGCATCGTACTCACCGCAACTGAAAATAACCTGCTGGTTCAGCTCGACTGGACGGAATACAGTTCCTGGTTGGGAGGAGTGGACAGGTACTACCTGAACAGGTTAACCGACAATGAATCCGTTGAGGTGATAGATAGTTTTTCCCCGGAAGTAAGGACCGCCTCGGATAATATTGCCCTCTTAATCTCTGATGACCAAATAGTGAGTGATCAGATCTGCTATTTTATAAGGGCTGTGGAAGGGACAGGTAATCCGCATGGTATACGTGGAAGCAGTCAAAGCAATATCGCCTGCATTTCAATCTCACCGGAAATAAATATGCCCAATGCCTTTACACCGGATGGTAATGGAATTAACGACCATATAAAACCTAAATTAACCTTCAGGCCCAAAGAATATTTGTTCCTCGTTACAGACAGATGGGGATCACGCGTTTTTGAATCAACCGATCCGGATGCTTATTGGTCGGGGGATATCATGGGAGGTAAAAAGGCTCCGGAAGGGGTGTATGTATATTACCTGAAAATAACCACTACCGCTGGTCTTGTTTTCGAGAAAAGGGGACACCTCACCTTATTCTATCCCTAGACCGCATAATCCCTTCAGAGACCTGACTGAATAACCTGTTTTCCCTAAAAATTAATTAATTTTGTAGATTCGGACACGGAAGAAGAAATGAGCATACTGACCAAAACAGAAGACAATCTTATTCAAGCTCAGTTCGAGGATCTTTTAAACCATTGCACAAGGTGCGAGGGTAAAACGGATCAGCGGATGATCAGGAAGGCTTTTAAGTTTGCCTATGAGGCCCATAAAGGGATGCGGAGAAAATCAGGAGAGCCCTATATCCTTCATCCGATTGCTGTTGCCAAGATTGCTACTACTGAAATATCACTAGGTGCTACATCGGTAATCTGTGCGCTGCTGCACGATGTAGTGGAGGATACCGACTATACTCTTGAGGATATTGAAAACAATTTTGGGAAAAAAGTAGCTTCAATTATTGACGGACTGACCAAAATTTCCGATGTATTTGATAAAAAAAGCTCCTTGCAGGCTGAGAATTTCAGGAAAATGCTCATGACCCTGTCTGACGATGTCAGGGTGATCCTGATCAAGCTGGGCGACAGGTTACATAATATGCGCACCCTCGATTCCCTCCCACCAAACAAACAGATCAAGATGTCAGGGGAAACGATATACCTCTATGCACCTCTTGCCCATCGCCTGGGTCTTTATGCAATAAAAACAGAATTGGAAGACCTGAGCCTGAAATACAGGTATCCGAAAATATATAATGATATCGTTGCCAAGGTTAAAGACAATGAGAAGAGAAGGCAGCTGATTATTAATAATTTTGCTCTTCCCATCATCCAGAAAATGGAACAGGCCGGATTTACCTTTGATATTTCGGGCAGGCCCAAGTCAATCTATTCTATCTGGAACAAAATGCAGCATAAAAATGTACCTTTCGAAGAAGTGTATGATTTGCTGGCTATCCGTATCATCTTTGATCCTCTTCCAAAGATTCCCGAAAAAACACAGTGCTGGAGTATTTACTCTCTTATCACGGACACATATATGCCCAAACCCGACCGGATCAGGGATTGGGTTTCAACTCCCAAGGCTAATGGATATGAGGCGTTACATGTAACCGTCATGGGACCACATGGAAAATGGGTTGAAGTACAGATCCGCAGTAAACGGATGGACGAAATTGCAGAACGGGGTTTTGCCGCACATTACCGGTATAAACAATCAGGGGAGCAGGGCAGCCTGGAACTGGATAACTGGATTAACAAGATCCGGGAAATGCTTGAAAATCCTAATGCAAATGCCCTGGAATTCCTTGATGAATTCAAACTCAACCTCTTTTCTTCTGAGATACACATATTTACACCAAAAGGCCAGATCAAATCACTTCCCAAGGGATCGACCGCCCTGGATTTTGCATATGATATCCACACCGAAATCGGCAACCAGGCTATAGGTGCCAAGATCAACCATAAACTGGTTCCATTGAACCAGGTCCTGACCAGCGGGGACCAGGTCGAGATCCTTACCTCCGACAGCCAGAAAGCAAGGGGTGACTGGCTGCATTACGTACATACAGCTAAAGCAAAATCTGCCATTAAATCAGCAGTAAAAGCGGAAGTTAAAAACAGGATTGAAAAAGGGAAGCAAACACTGGAGGAAAAACTTAATGAATTTGGATTAAAACCAAGTTCGCGGATTTTCAAGAAACTTATTCCTGCCTATGAAGTAGTCTCAAAGGATGAATTATACAGCAAGATCGGAAGTGGAATGTTGTCACTGGATGATCTTAAAAAAGTCCTGAAAAAGAATACTAAAAATAAATGGATCCGATACTGGGAACTCCAGTTTGGACTTTCCTCCAAAACAAAAAAGGAGCCCATAAAGAAACCCGCAACTACTGTGCGAAACACAAGGGATCCCAAGTCGGCCTTTGTTATCAGGGAAAATCTCGACGATGTTGAGGAAGACTATTTACTGGCCAGGTGCTGTAACCCTATCCCCGGTGACAATGTTATTGGCTATAAAAACCAGGAGGGATCTACCATTATCCATAAAGCCAACTGCTCTAACGTCATCAAACTTTCGTCAAGTCATGCAAACAGGATCATTGCTGCCAAATGGACCACTCATAAGTTACTATCCTATCTGACCAGGATAGAAATAAACGGAGTCGACAAATTTGGTATCTATAACCATATTACAACAATTATTTCCAAAGAGCTCTCCGTGAACATGAGAAACATAAACCTCGCCAGCCATGATGGTATTTTCGAAGGAACCATCGACCTGTATGTTCACAATACTGCTGACCTGAACAATTTAATAATGAATTTGATTAAGATCAAAGGGGTTGAATCTGTTAACCGTATGGAAACAAATTAATTTATTCTTTAAATTTGGACTTAATTCATTTTAAATTAAGAAAAAGTTGTATATTTTTGAGTTTCTATTTTTAATTAGTCTAAGTTATGGTAAACGATGATACCAAAGAAACCGTAAAGAAAATTTTTACGGAATACCTGGAGAAGAAGGGCCATAGAAAGACGCCGGAAAGATACGCTATCCTGGAAGAGATTTATTCACGTGACGGTCATTTCGACATTGAGTCACTATATATCTTCATGAAGAATAAAAACTACCGCGTAAGCAGGGCCACCTTATACAACACAATTGAATTATTATTAGACTGTAATCTCGTCGTTAAACATCAATTCGGAAAAAACATTGCACAATTTGAAAAAGCTTACCACTGTATGCAGCATGATCATCTGATAGATGTAGATACCGGGAAAGTCATTGAATTTTGTGACCCCAGGATTGATGAAATCATCAAGACTGCCTGTGAACTAAACAATTTCAATCCTTCACATCATTCACTTTATATTTATGGTACCTCAAAAGAGGGACATGATGACAAATAATCTTTTGCAGTGCCTTCCGGATTTCATTCCATTTTTTATTCAAAAAATTATTACCTTCACTCGCCGTATATTCATTTCGTATTCTATCAGAAAATCAAATTAATTTAAACGTATGAAAGCAGACGTATTATTAGGCCTTCAATGGGGAGATGAAGGTAAGGGTAAGCTGGTTGATGTTTTCACTCCACAGTATGATGTGATCGCTCGCTTTCAGGGTGGGCCTAACGCTGGACATACACTGGAATTCAATAACATAAAACACGTTACCCACAATATACCCTCAGGAATTTTCCGGGAAGATAGTGTAAACATAATCGGCAATGGAGTGGTACTTGATCCGGGGACATTTAAGCAAGAAATCGATGAGATCACGAAACTGGGAGTTGACCTGACTAACCGATTGCTTGTGTCAATGAAAGCACACCTGATCATGCCCACGCACCGTATACTGGATGCTGCTTCTGAGGCATCTAAAGGAAAAACGAAAATTGGTTCAACATTGAGGGGAATTACCCCAACCTATATGGATAAGACCGGCCGGAACGGACTCCGGGCAGGTGATATTATCAGTGATAAATTTCGCGAAAAGTATGAGTTCCTGACAAAAAAGCACCAGGATATTCTCAGACAATACGATTTTGAATACGATCTTGCGGAATATGAAAAAGGCTGGTATGAAGGCATTGAAGCTATAAAGAAATTCCAGCTGGTTAATAGTGAGTACGTAATTAATCAATATTTATCGGATGGTAAAAGTGTGCTGGCTGAAGGGGCGCAGGGAACCATGCTCGATATTGATTTCGGATCATACCCCTATGTCACCTCTTCCAATACAATAAGTGCGGGAGCATGCACAGGCCTTGGTATTCCACCCAACAGGATTGGAGAAGTCATGGGAGTTTTTAAAGCGTATTGTACCCGTGTTGGCAGTGGCCCGTTTCCGACAGAATTGACAGGTGAAACCGGTGAGGACCTGCGCAAGCATGGTGTCGAATACGGAGCAACAACCGGACGGCCGCGAAGGTGCGGATGGCTCGACCTCGTTGCATTGAATTACGCTATTATGCTTGACGGCGTAACTCAACTATACATGACAAAAGCTGATGTATTATCCAATTTTAAAGAGATCAATATCTGTACCGGATATATGGTGAATGGTGAATATACCGATCAATGGCCTTATGAAATAAAACAGAAGATTGAACCTGTGTACTCAACATTGCCTTCATGGAATACAGACATTACCCATATCAGGAAACACACAGATCTGCCAAAAGAACTGGTAGATTATATACGCTTCATCGAAGATAAAACAGGTGTTCCTGTAATGGTGGTGGGTGTCGGACCCGATCGCGAACAGCTCATAGAATTACCGTAAAAGATCCTGAAATATATTCAGGATGACTTATTGAGCAATGTCATTCCGAACATGTTTCGGAATCTATCCCTTCAATATTATTTTTTTTCTTAATTTGGTGGTAATACTTACACTACCATCTGTTCCGTTTTGTTAAACTAAAAAACAATAAATGAAAACCTTGAATCACCTGTTTGAGACCAGTGTAGAAAAATACACTAAGAATATTTTTATACTGGAAAAGAAAACTACTGAATACAAGGGATATACGTATAAACAAATACGCCAGGAAGTTCATGATTTTGCAGCCGGATTGATGAAAATCGGAATAAAAAAAGGCGACAGGATGGCCCTAATTTCAGAAGGAAGAAAAAATTGGCCTGTGGCTGAATTAGGCATCCTTTATGCCGGCGCTATTAATGTCCCCCTGTCTACTAAGCTGGAGGAACTTTCAGAAATTAAATTCAGGCTTGACCATTCCGATACAAGGATGATAATCGTATCAGGCAACCAGGCTAAAAAATTCAAGGATTTAAAAAATCAGATCTCTACCCTTGAAAAGGTCATCCATATGGATCCCGTGGAAGAACCGGATGAAAAAGACTTGCAGTGGGATGATATAGTCAAACTGGGACAGGAATTCCTTGAAAAGAATCTCGATCGGTTCGAAGAGAGATGGCTCTCTGTGCAACCCGACGATTATGCCAACATTTGTTATACATCAGGAACTACTGCAGATCCAAAGGGAATTATCTTAAGTCACCGGAATTATGTTGCCAATGTCGAGCAGGCAAGGAGCGTAATGCCGGTACCGGAATGGTATACCACACTGCTTACCTTGCCATGGGATCATGCATTTGCCCATACTGCAGGTATCTATACCATCATGTCGGCAGGAGCCAGTATTGCTGCGGTTCAACTGGGCAAGAACTATATTGAAACACTTAAAAATTTCAAAATTAATATGCTGGAGATCAAACCGGTGTTTTTCCTTAGTGCACCTGCACACTCCAAGAATTTCAAAAAAAATATTGAAGCCGGGATCCGCGAAAAAGGAAAATTCATCGAGAAACTATTTAATCATGCCCTCAGAATTTCCTACTCATATAACAGGTTGGGATTCGACCGTGGAAAAGGACTGCAAATATTAAAGAAGCCATTACTGGCTCTTTACGATAAAATTATCTTTAAAAAGATCAGGGAAGAAGGATTTGGCGGCCGGCTGAAATTTTTTGTTGGTGGAGCTGCTTTACTTGATCTCGACCTGCAACGTTTCTTCTATGCAATTGGTATACCCATATTCCAGGGTTACGGTTTGACTGAGGCTTCTCCGGTTATATCAGGGAACTCTGAAGCCAGGCATAAATTAGGCACTTCAGGATACCTGGTAACCGACCTGGAACTTAAGATCTGCGATGAAGAAGGGAATAAACTGCCCGTTGGTGAAAAAGGTGAAATAGTTATAAAAGGAGAAAATGTCATGGCAGGTTACTGGAAAAATGAAGAGGCTACGAAAGAAGTCCTGAAAAATGGATGGCTCCATACGGGTGACATGGGCTATATGGATGAAGACGGGTTCCTCTATGTGCTGGGTAGATTTAAATGCCTGCTGATATCAGATGATGGCGAGAAATTCAGTCCTGAAGGAATCGAGGAAGACATGACCATCAATTGCACCTTCGTCGATCAATGTATGATGTACAACAACCAGCAACCTTATTCGGTGATCCTGGTAGTTCCGAATAAGGAAGCCATGAACCGATGGCTTGCCGGCCAGAACATGAGTCTTGATGCTGATGAAGGCAGAAAACTGGCCCTGAAAGAACTGGAGGCCCAAATCAGGGAATACAGGAAAGGTGGAAAATACGATGACCGTTTCCCGCAAAGATGGCTCCCCGCAGCCATTGGCATACTGCCTGAATCATTTACAGAGGAAAACCAGTTGCTGAACAGCACACTTAAAATGGTTCGAGGCAAAATCACCGATAAATACAATGAACTGATTGAATATATGTATACCCCTGATGCTAAAAATATAACCAATGATAACAACTTGAAAAACATCAACAACTAAAACGATCATGGACAAATTGTTGCGTCTATTACTGTGTGCGCTGATTCTCACCTATGGCACATTACCCCGGAATCGAATTGTGGCACAGGAAGGCTATCCGTTTATATCTAACTATGTTACACATAAACTCCTTGATAAACAGGTATTCGACATTTCCCAGAACGGGTATTATGTGATGCAATTTGCCACCCGGAAAGGCATTCTCATATTCGATTCTGAAAACTGGCAACTGGTTAATTCACCGGATATTGTACTCTCATTGTTCTATGATACCCTTTCCAATATCACCTACGCCGGCTGTAGTAATGACTTCGGGATACTTGAACGTTCGATGAATGGAGTTTATCAGTACCAATCCCTTTCCGGGATGTCGTATGCCGGGGAAGTAACTGAAATCATAAGGAACAAAGAAGAGATCATCTTTTTCAGTGCCGACCGCATAACAAAATTACAAGTAAATGACAACCAGGATGCATTCTATATTGATGCAGAAGCCGAAGAATATTTTGCAGGTATTTTTAAATATCACGACCGGATCTTCATAAACAGCAATATCAATGGATTGTACGAAATGACTGACAGTGCTCTCCTGGAGTTTCCTGAAGATGTGGGATTTGCAGATAAATCGATCCTGTTCCAATTCCCTTTCAGTGAGAATGAAGTGATGATTGGTACCGATGACAATGAACTTATCCTGTTTAATGGAACCGGATTCAGAACATTTGATTTAAAAGACAGGGAGTATCTCCTGGAGAGTGAGCTTACCGGGGGAGTGAACATTGATGACCAATATTTCGCAATTGCAACTGTATTGGGGGGATGCCTTATTCTGGAAAAGTCAACAGGAGAGTCCAAATACATCATGAATTATCAAAATGGATTGCCCGATGATGAGATTTATTCCATAGGAATCGACAGAAACAAGGGGATCTGGCTATCACATGAGTATGGATTAAGCAGGATCGATCTTTTATTACCCGTTAAAAACTATAATACCTATCCAGGTTTGAAGGGTAATGTTGAATCTGTAGCGTACCTGGATGGGACCTTGTATATTGGGACCAATGAAGGCATTTTTTACCTTGGTGAAAAAAAAGACTACCTCGAAGAAGAGATTGTAATCAAAGTAGTTGAGGAGATACCTGCCGAAAAATCTGCGGTAAAGAAGGAACAAAAGGTTCAGGGACAGGTGGAGGAAGAGCCGCAGGAACCACTGTCAAAAAAAGATCTGAGAAGACTTCGGAGGGAAGAGAGAAAAGAGTCGAAACGTCAGGAAACAGATGAGAAGGAACAGGAACAGGAAAAAGAAGACAGGACTATCCTCCAGGCATTAACCGAAACACTCGAAAAACCGTTCAGAAAGAAACGGGACGTCCCCGAAAAGAAAACAACCTACAAGAAAAAGAAGATCTATTCCCTTCAATCGATCACACACGAGTTTATAAAAATTCCTGGTCTTGAAGAGAAATGCAATGAACTGGTGATTACCGGTGACCGTATCCTGGTAGGAACTCATGCCGGACTATATGAGTTACAAAATAATGAAGTAAAAGCAATCTTCCCCGAATGGTATATTGTATTCATTCAACCGTCTTTATCCGGGAATGACCTGTTTGTTGGCACAGATGAAAGGGTTTACCTGCTAGGGCTCGAAGACAATGAATGGACTATCAAGAGCCGTTATGATGAGATTATGGAAGAGGTATTTTCAGTGTATCAGACCAGCGAAAATGAAATCTGGTTCGGGTGCGATAATGTAGCTTACAGAATGAAAATGCATCAGGACACCTTTGGATTAACACCCTTTGTATTTTCTTATCAAACCTATGATCCGGTATTTATCAGCGGGATCGGGAATGAATTATATTTCCATCAATCATCTGGCATATCTGTCCTACGTGGAGATTCTATCGTCCCTTACACTGAAATCCCGATGGCATCAGTGATCCCGGTTTACTTCTTTTCTCCGGAAGGGATCACCTGGGTAAAGTCAGGGGAAAACTGGTTCAGCCTTCAGGATGAGGAAGTGTATAATAAGTCAATTACTCCGTTTCTAAACATTTTTAATGATATCAAAAACTTTCACCTTGACAGGGACGGAAACCTTTGGGTGCTGCATGATAATGAATCTATCAGTAAAGTATTGACAGCAGAGATCAGCGGGTTCTCACAGTCATCCTACCTGCATATGACTTATATCAAGGACCAGGAAGGACAATTGTATAACCTGAGTAACTCAGTGATCAGTTATGCCAACAGGTCGCTGGAGTTTGATTATACTATACCATGCTATTTGAAATCAAGTTCAACAAAATATCAGTATTACGTTGAAGGCTTAACCGAAGGCTGGTCGGGATGGAGCCATAGCAGCACCCTTGCATTACCCTATATTCCACCCGGTAAATATATATTCCGCTTCAGGGCACAGAATGTACTGGGTACTATTTCCGATGAGCAAGCCGTTCAGTTTCATATTAAACCCCCCTTCTGGCTGACTATCTGGTTTTTTGCTCTGAGCTTCCTTGTCCTGGTTATGATCGTGCTTGGAATTATAAGGCTGCGAACAAGAAAGCTGCAGCGTGATAAACACATCCTGGAAGAAAAAGTAAAACAAAGGACAGCCGAAATTGAGAGACAAAAAAATGAGATCGTTGCTCAGAAGCAGGAGATAATGGACAGCATCCATTATGCACAAAGGATCCAAACCGCTATCCTGCCCTCTGAAAAGGTGATAAAAAATGTACTTCCTGAGTATTTTATCCTGTTCCTGCCAAGGGATATTGTAAGTGGCGACTTCTACTGGATGACTCAAAAGGATGAATTGTCGATATTTGCAGCAGCGGATTGCACGGGGCACGGTGTACCTGGAGCTTTCATGAGTATGTTGGGTGTCTCATTCCTGAATGAGATCATTTCGAAACATGGCAGGCTCAAGGCCAGTGAAATGTTAAATTATTTAAGGGAACTGATCATAACGACTCTATCTCAGAAGGAATCGGAATCCAAGGATGGGATGGATATTGCACTCTGTGTCTTAAACAATAAAACCAAAGAGTTACAGTTTGCCGGAGCATTCAATCCGCTGATTCTCATTCGTAACGGAGAGTTGATTGAAACCAAAGGTGACAGGATGCCGATAGGCATTTACGGTGAGAGGGAAACTGATTTCACGAATCACAAGTTGAAAGTCAAGAAAGGAGATTGCCTCTATATCTTCTCAGATGGATTTCCAGACCAGATCGGTGGTGAGAAAGGGAAAAAATTCCTCTCAAAAAAGTTTAAGAATTTCCTGATTGAGAATCATACCTTGCCCATGAAGGAACAACATAAGGTACTGCATAACAGGATTACAGAATGGATGGGACACTATCAGCAGGTAGATGATATCCTTCTTATTGGCGTCAGGATCTAGATACCTGGTGTTTGTAAAGATTCCAAATAGTACTATATTTGCATTCTAAACTCGAATCCCCCCCTTGTGGTGAGTGTGTTTGAGTTATAGCGAAGGGTGGAGAGACTAGGCTCTGAGAATCCCTAGCAACCTGCCTGGCAACCAGGATAAGGTGCTAAAACCTAGCCCTGCAAAGGGAATTATAATTTTAACACCTTAAAATTAATATTTAAGAACGTTTGAATCGTTATTGACAGAACCTATTGGGGAATGAAAAAAAATCATCCAATATATGATGAACTGGAGAAAAGGGTGCTGGTCATGGATGGTGCCATGGGATCCCTTATCCAGGAATACCAGCTCACCGAGGCTGATTTCAGGGGGGAAAGGTTCGCCGATTTCCCTTTCGATCTGAAAGGTAACATGGATCTTCTCTCCCTTACCAGGCCGGATATTATAAAAGAGATCCATTTCAGGTACCTTGAAGCCGGTGCGGATATCATCGAGTCAAATACGTTTAGCGCTAACCGGATCTCGCAATCTGACTATCACCTCGAGGACCATGTATATGACATGAACCTTGAATCGGCGAGGCTCGCAAAGGAGGCAGTTGACGAATTCTGCCGGAAAGTGCAATGTGAAAGCAGGTTTGTGGCCGGTTCGATCGGACCGACCAATAAGACCCTTTCACTATCTCCCGATGTTAATAATCCCGGCTACAGGGCCGTAACGTTTGATGACATGGTTACAACCTATTATGAACAAGCCCGCGGACTTGTGGATGGAGGTTCAGATTTGCTGGCTGTTGAGACCATCTTCGATACCCTGAATGCAAAGGCCGCGCTTTTTGCGATTGACCGGTTAATTACGGAGCGGGGTATCCATATTCCCTTGATTGTTTCAGGTACTATTGCCGATGCCAGTGGCAGGACACTATCAGGACAAACCCTCCAGGCATTCATTAATTCGGTTTCACACGCTGAGATACTGGCACTAGGTTTAAATTGCAGCCTTGGAGCCCAGGAATTAAGACCTTACCTCGAGGAATTATCGGGCAAAACAGATCATTACGTTAGCATATATCCCAATGCAGGTCTTCCCAACCAGTTTGGTGAATACGATCAGGACCCGGAAGAAATGGCCGGATATATGAAGGATTTTGTTGATAATCAATTTGTAAATATCATTGGAGGATGCTGCGGAACTACTCCGGAACACATCAGGAAATTCAGGGAAGTTGCAGATAACGCAGCAAGAAGAATACCTCCTCAGACCAGTAAGGAACTGAGGCTTAGCGGCTTAGAACCACTCACAGTGTATAAGGGCAGCAACTTCATCAATATTGGTGAGCGGACCAATGTAAGCGGATCGCGCAAATTTGCCAGGTTGATCCGGGATGGCAAATATGAGGAAGCATTATCGGTGGCCCGGGACCAGGTATCGGGGGGAGCCCAGATCATTGATGTAAACCTGGATGATGCCATGCTGGATACGAAAAAGGAAATGGTCACCTTCCTTAACCTCATGATGTCGGATCCTGATATTGCGAAACTGCCCGTTATGATCGATTCCTCAAAATGGTCGGTGTTAGAAGCAGGGCTTAAATGCCTGCAGGGAAGGGCGATTGTTAATTCAATCAGCCTGAAAGAAGGAGTTGAAGTATTCAAGGAACAAGCATTAAAAATTAAGAACTACGGTGCCGCGACAATAGTAATGGCTTTTAATGAGCAGGGACAGGCAGCGACCTTTGAGCAGAAGATTGCCATTTGTGAACGGGCATATAAAATTCTGACGGATGAAATTGGTTTTCCACCGGAGGACATCATATTCGATCCTAATATTCTGACCATTGCAACAGGAATCGAAGAACATAATAACTATGCTGTTAATTACCTCAATACGGTAAAATGGATCAAGGAGAACCTTCCACACGCCAAGGTAAGCGGTGGTATCAGCAACCTGTCTTTTTCTTTCCGCGGAAACGATGTAGTGAGGGAAGCAATGCATTCCTCCTTCCTGTATCATGCCATCCAGGCAGGGCTGGATATGGGTATAGTAAATCCGGGCATGTTGCAGGTATATGATGATATCCCGAAAGATCTTCTTGAAAGGATTGAAGATGTTATCTTTAACAGGCGCAGTGATGCTACAGAAAGGCTGATTTCTTTTGCTGAACAGGTGAAGGACAAGGAGATTGTCAGGAAGGACGAAGCGGAATGGAGATCATCTTCTGTTCAGAAACGAATCAGCCATGCATTGGTGAAAGGGATAGACGACTATATTGAGGAGGATGTGCTGGAAGCCAGGGAACTCTACTCCGCAGCACTGGAAATTATTGAAGGCCCGCTGATGGATGGTATGAATATCGTAGGCGACCTCTTTGGGGAAGGGAAAATGTTTCTTCCCCAGGTAGTAAAAAGTGCAAGGGTAATGAAAAAAGCGGTTGCCGTACTGTTACCCTATATCGAGGAAGAAAAGTCGATAAGCGGAGATATTAAGAACGCCGGGAAAGTGCTGCTTGCCACAGTAAAGGGAGATGTGCATGATATAGGTAAAAACATCGTAGGTGTAGTCCTGGGTTGCAATAACTATGAGATAATTGACCTGGGTGTTATGGTGCCTGCCGAGAAAATCATCCAGACAGCTATTGAGGAAGGAGTTGATATAGTGGGGTTGAGCGGTTTGATCACTCCCTCGCTGGAAGAGATGGTACATGTTGCAAGGGAGATGGAGAGAAACAATCTGAAGCAGCCTTTGTTGATTGGCGGCGCCACTACATCAAAGATTCATACTGTAGTTAAGATCCTTCCGAACTATTCCCAGCCGGTGATACATGTGAAGGATGCATCCCGAAGTGTAACAGTATGCAGTAAAATAATTTCAGAAGAACATAAGGGATTATATATTTCCCAGGTTAAGAAGGAGTATACCGACCTTCGCAACCAGTATGAGGGATCCCGTTCACAGGTCGATTATATTGAAATTGAGCCTGCCCGGGATAACAAGGAACAGATCGACTGGGAGAATTCACAAATAATAAAACCCTCTTTCCTTGGGATAAAATCTTTCAGTGATTACCCGATAAAAGAGATAAGGGAATATATAAGCTGGATATTTTTCTTTATTACATGGCAACTGAAAGGTAAATGGCCGGATATTCTGAATGATCCGAAGCAGGGCGAAGAGGCCAGGAAACTTTATGATGATGCCCAGCAGATGCTCGACCTGATTGAGAAGGAAAACTGGCTCCATGCAAATGCCACAATAGGATTTTACCCTGCCAATTCGGTGGGGGACGATATCGAAGTATATGCAGATGAAAGCAGGACCAAAGTAATATCGCGCCTGTTTAATCTGCGTAATCAGACCCGTAAACCCGATGGCCAGTCGAACCTGTGCCTGTCGGATTTTATTGCTCCTTCAGGCTGTGGCAGGATAGATTATATTGGTGCATTTGCCGTTACAGCAGGATTAGGAATCGAAGAAAAGCTGAAACAATTTGAGAAGGATCACGATGATTATAGCAGCATTATGCTGAAAGCACTGGCCGACAGGCTGGCAGAATCGTATACAGAACTTTTACATAAGCAGGTCAGAGAGGAATTCTGGGGATATGCCAGGAATGAATCGCTTTCACTGGAAGATCTGATCCTGGAAAAATACCAGGGTATCCGCCCGGCCTATGGTTATCCTGCATGCCCTGATCACTCAGAGAAGGAGACCATCTTCCGTTTACTGGATGCAGAGAAAAACACCGGCATTAAGCTTACGGAAAATTATTCAATGTATCCGGCCGCTTCTGTCTCCGGTTTATTTTTCGCGCATCCCGAATCAAAGTATTTCTTTGTAGGAAAAATATCGCAGGACCAGGTGAATGATTATGCCCGCCGGAAAAATACCTCGCCGGGAACTGTAGAAAAATGGCTGACTGCCAACTTGAATTATAAATAGATTCTTTTCAAAATACTGTTAAGATGAAAGTGATTGACAAGATACGTGATACGAAAGAAACTCTTTTTTCTTTTGAGCTGTTGCCACCTGTAAAAGGGAACCATATAGATATCGTATACAAGGCCATCGATCCGCTGATGGATTTCGATCCACTGAATATCAACATCACCTATCACCAGCAGGAAGCAATTTATAAAAAAATAGACGAGCGGCTGCTTGAGAAAAAGATTATAAGAAAACGACCCGGGACAGTCGCAATTTCTGCTGCCATCAAATACAAATACAAGGTGACCGTGGTACCCCATATGATATGCGGTGGATTTACCAAGGAAGAGACGGAGGATGCCTTGATTGATTTGCATTTTCTTGGGATGCATAATTTACTTGTACTCAGGGGAGATCCCCCAAAAGGTGAACGAAGGTTCATCCCTGAACCCGGTGGTAATGAATATGCAGTAGACCTGGTAAAACAGATCGTCGACATGAACAATGGGATCTACCTGGTTAAGGACATGGAGAATCCGCATCCAACAGATTTTTCAGTTGGTGTGGCCGGTTATCCCGAGAAGCATTTTGAAGCACCCAACATGGCATCTGACCTGCGGCACCTGAAAAGCAAAGTGGATGCGGGAGCCGATTATATTGTTACCCAGATGTTTTTCGAGAATAAGAAATATTTCGATTTTGTTGATGCCTGCCGGGCAATAGGGATTACGGTTCCAATTGTCCCGGGAATAAAACCCATCACATTCCAGAGCGATTACAGGTTGTTGCCACAGACCTTTCATATTGACATACCTGATGAATTATCGAGTGAGCTCGAAAAATGTAAATCTAACGAGGAAGCACGGCAGATTGGAATTGAGTGGGGCATTAAGCAATCAAAAGAGCTTAAGAAGGCAGGTGTACCGGCAATCCATTTTTATACAATCGGAGTATCTGAAAATATCAGGAAAATAGCTGAAGTTGTGTTTTAGCGAATAGTGAATATCGAACAAGGAATTATGAAGTCTGAAGTATCCTTTACTTCGAAATTCTAAATTCAATATTCATTATTTGACATTCTCAAGGGTACTAACCAGGAAATCCCAGAACATCTTCACAGTACCAATGTGTACCTTTTCATCCGGTGAGTGAGGAAAGCGGATAGTTGGTCCGAAGGAGATCATATCCAGTCCCTTATATACATCACCAATGATACCACACTCGAGTCCGG
>CAYZEZ010000094.1:0-15795 GCA_964477295.1 uncultured Bacteroides sp.
ATAACATCTTCCTCCTGTATAAGTTTTAGTTCGAGGAGCTTTTCAATGGAATGCCTGATGTAATCGTCAATATTTTCATAGACTTCTGAATAAAAAGCACGAACCCCCCAAACAATCGATAACTTTCTTAAAAGCCGGAGGTTATCGGTGAAAGCATAAATATTGACATCGGGCCTGTATGATGCTATCTGCAAGGCAGTATATCCTGAATGTGTGAATGTTACAATAGCTTTTGCCCTGGCCAGTTTTGCCATGTTGCAGGCGTTGTAACAGATCGAGTCAGAGAGGAAAGTGCGTGAAAATTCCCTTGGTGGATTTTCCCTGTAATAGTGGTATCCCTTTTCAGTCCAGTCAATGATCTTTTGCATGCTAATCACCACTTCGACCGGGTATTTCCCGATAGAGGTTTCTCCACTCAGCATGACTGCATCGGCACCATCAAGGACTGCGTTGGCAACGTCGTTAGCTTCGGCCCGTGTGGGACGAAAATTGGTGATCATGCTTTCCATCATCTGTGTGGCAACGATCACTGGTTTGGATTGACGGATGCATTTCCGTACAAGTTCTTTCTGGATCAGCGGCACCTGGTCGAATGGAACCTCAACGCCGAGATCTCCACGAGCTACCATAACGCCATCGGTCATATCGATGATCTGATCAATCTCTATCAGGGCTTCCGGTTTCTCGATCTTGGCAATAACCCTTGTGCGCGGGTACCGGCTGTGTTTGATCAGTTCTTTTATTTCGATTATATCGGTTACGTTCCGAACAAATGACAGGGCTATCCAATCCACTCCATGGTCAAGAGCAAATGTTGCATCCTCCCTGTCTTTATTTGTCAGGCTGGGCAGGGAGATTTTTGTATTGGGCAGGTTCACTCCTTTGTTGGATGAAAGGATACCTCCTGCGATGACCCTGGTTTTGACTTCATCTTTGTCGTTCGTTTCAATTACTTCCAGTTTCAGTTTTCCATCATCCACCAGGATTATCTCACCCACACTAACATCTTTTGCCAGGGGGGAATAGCTCATATACACCCGTTTGCTGTTACCGGTACAGGGTGTATTAACGAGACACAATTCACTACCGTCGACCAATTCTACGGCATTGTCCTCCACTTTACCTATTCTAAGCTTTGGTCCCTGTAAATCGGCAAGGATGGCTACATTTGAACCAAAATATTCATTCAGCTCATTAATAAGTTCAATTGATTTTAAGTGGTCCTCATGTGAACCATGCGAAAAGTTCAAACGGCACACGTCGATTCCCTCTTCAAACATTTTTAAGAGTACATCCTTTTTAACTGATGCTGGTCCAAGGGTTGTAATGACCTTGGTGTGTGATCGTTCATGTCTCATGACTTTGGATTTAACCTGGTATTAAAAATTAATTTTTTCAACTGCATCCTGCCTCTATTCCCCACACCCACACCCTTCTGACTTCTTCTTAAAGTTAATACATTATTCCATTCAGTGCGTTAAAAAATCCTTAACGTAATCTTCACTCACACTCCTGAGCCTATTTGGGAGTGCTTATTATAAGTGATCTTTGCTGATCTTTTCATCTTCTTCTCTGTAAAATAATCTCCTGTAGTGTTTGTGACTTCATCGGAGCTGGCCAGGTAAACCATAGTTCCAGCTCCTTTTTCAGGTGTATGTGCCATTCGCCCGGGACCTCATTTCCCCCTTGACGACGGGGGCAGGAGTATCTGTTACCGTTTTGCACCGAAATCCATCACGCAATTGTATCCGTATTGTTTATGAGGTTTGATGGCAACGCCGACAGAATTAAATGACGGTTCCAGCATATTAACTCTGTGTCCCAGGTCTTCAACCCCTTCATCAATAAGCAATTTTATCACAATAACAACAGGCTCTTCTCTGCCGTAGTAGCAGTTCTCCCCAACATAATTATAGATTTCCATCACTGGTTTAAAACGGCTCTTAAATCCTTTGTGCCCTTCACGGCCCAATTTTCCTGACTTAATAGCATGGTCCCTTGCAATCATAAACAGGTTATTCTGTGAATACAAAACCGGCAGGTTTTTAACTTTTTTCAGGTCCTTTTGCAGCGTCCGGATATAGTTATTTGTTTTGGCCCGGGTGGAATCCAGGAACCATTTAAGATATGTATCGGCAAATAATTGTCCGTCGATTCGGGCCAGGTTGGTATAAAATATCACCTTTTTTTCATCCTCCTTCAGGTACCTGGTATCTCTTGCAGTATTGGCTTTTTCCAGGAGTGCGGGATCCCAGGACTGGCTATGAACTGAAGCAACAAGAAATAATGATAACAGAGCAATTGAAATCTTCATAATAAATTCATTTATAACAAAGATCGGAATCTTGTTTTATCAGCCAGGTTAAGAAAAAGTTAAATTTCAATCTCATCAAAATTCCTTATCATATAAATATCGTAATCGGTAAAGGCAAAGAAACCTGAGGATTCATATAGATGCCTGGCGGCATGATTTTCCTTGTGTACCTCCAGTTTTACCTGCTTTCCTATACTTTTAATGAATTTCAGAGATTCTTTGAGCAACATTTTCCCCAGTCCCCTGTTCTGGTATTCAGGATGAATGCCAAAGTGGTGCATAAAAATCCTCCTTCCATCAATGGTCATCCAGGATGAACCTATCAATCGATTGCCAGATTGATCGGTCATTACCAGTAACTTGCCTCCGTGGCGGTGGCATTCATCAATGGTCGATTCGTCATCACCCCGCTCCGGATAGTCCAGCCCTGTCAATTTCCAGAGCTCAATAAGCCGGTTAAAATCATCCGGTTGGTACTCTCTGATATGAATGTGTAGTTTGTCCAAGTGATCTATGAAAAATCCGAGGATTAATGGTTATGCTTTTTCTTCCGGGTCACCGATCTTTACTACATAAACCTGTCCGGTTTCATATCTGATCACCTTGATCTTGCTTCCCCTGTCTATTAACCCGTATTCAGATTTGGCATCATATAATTCACCGTCTATTATTACTTTGCCCGACGGCCTTAGTACCGAATCGGCTATTCCGGTTTTCCCTACCAGTTCTTTAGGCTGGCTCTCTACGCCGAGAAATCCGTTTTCTGCTTTAAGATCACTGTTAAGGGCAATGTTCCCAAATGCCGGAGAGGTAAAAATTTTCTTCCCGAGCCATAAAGAAAGAATAAAGGCAAGGAATATGGATGTGATCACGATAAAAAAGGCATGTATAACTTCACTGAAGGCCACGGAAAAATCAAACTTAAACACTACATTATCGACCATGGAAAGGGTCAGTCCGACGATCACAAGGAGTACTCCTGATACCCCTGCCACCCCGAAACCGGGGATGACAAATATCTCCAGGGCAATGAGTATTATACCAACAACGAACAGGATCAGTTCCCAGTTCTCGGCAAGACCTTCCAGGTACAAAGGGGCAAAATAAAGTACTGCTGCTGTGATGGCTGCAGCAAGTGGAAATCCGATACCAGGTGATTGCAATTCAAAATAGATTCCGCCTACAATAATCATAATGAGAATTCCGCTGACAAGGGGATTAAGAAGCAAACCAATGATCTTATCAAGCGGTGACTGTTTGAAAGTGCTGATTTCATAGTTTTCAATACCGGCACTGGTAAGCACCTCTTCAACCGTTTCTGCCTTTCCTTCACAAAAGTGAAATTGAATGGCCTCATCGGTAGTCAGGGTCAATACCTCACCGGTATCTGTGATACCTTCAATAAACAGCTTGGGATCGACCATGGCCTCTGCAATGGCAGGATCCCTGTGCCAGCGTATTATGGTGTCAGTATTTGTAATAATTGTATCTTTCCCATGAGATTCTGCAGTTGACCGCATAATTCCACGCATGAAAGACTGGTATTTATCCGGAACCTGTTCTCCCTTCTGGTTTACCACCGTGGCAGCTCCGATGCTTGCTCCCGGGCGCATATAAATCCTGTCGCAGGCGATGGCAATCAATGCCCCTGCGGAGGCAGCATTGTTATCAATAAAAACATATACAGGTATGGTACTGTTGAGAATGATGGTCCGTATCGAATCGGCAGCATCGAGTAAACCGCCATAAGTGTTCATGTGGATAAGTATAATATCAGCTTCCATTGCCATGGCCTCTTTAAAACTTTTTTGAGTAATCCGCCAGATAGCAGGTGCGATCTGTTCTTTAATATCAAATGTAAATACCAGTATTTTTTCGTTGGTTGCCTTATCGTTTTGATCATTCAGGTTTTGTGCTGAGAGGAAGATCATGCTTAATCCCATGATCATACCAAATGTTAATCTGGTGGACATCTTTTTCATCTTCGTAGGCTGTATATTTCCGGTAAAAATACAAAACTTTATGCTAGCTATGTGATATCTATTGTTTACATGTTATTTATTCCGGATCCATGTAGTCATTCCGGACCTGATCCGGAATCTGCCTGATTTTCGGCCAGATCCTGATCCCGGTGTCCGGGACAGGATGAACAGGTATATAAATTCTATGAAATTCTGCTAACTTTGTTATCCCAACCATACAATCTATATATGGAACTAAAGGATTTAAATGCCATTTCTCCGGTTGACGGCAGGTATCGTTCAAAAGTCGAAGAGATCGCTGATTATTTTTCAGAGTTTGGCCTGATCAAGTACCGCCTGATGATCGAAATTGAGTATTTTATTGCACTGTGCCAGATACCCCTTCCACAGTTAAAAGAGATAGATGAAAAGATTTTTGATAAGCTGAGGGATATCTACCGTGAACTGCGAATTGAGGATGCTGATAAGGTTAAGCAGATTGAAAAAACAACAAACCACGATGTGAAAGCTGTGGAGTATTATATTAAGAAGGCCATGGATAAGATGGATTTGGGTTCATATAAAGAATTCATTCATTTTGCATTGACCTCCCAGGATGTGAATAATACGGCTGTGCCGGCTTCGGTAAGGGACGCACTGAATAATGTTTATTATCCGTTGCTTGAAAGGCTGATACAGAAATTGGAGATCATGGCAGAAAATTGGTCCGGTATTTCAATGCTTGCCAGGACTCATGGACAGCCTGCATCGCCAACAAGGCTTGGTAAAGAAATATTTGTTTTTGCGGAGCGGTTGAATTCCCAGTTGGATGCACTCAGAAAAATACCTTACTCTGCCAAGTTTGGGGGCGCCACGGGAAATTTTAATGCACATCATGTTGCCTATCCCGATGTTAACTGGATCGGGTTTGCCAATATATTTGTTAATGAGACACTTGGACTGAGCAGAACTCTGGTAACCACCCAGATAGAGCCATACGATAACCTTGCCGCACAATGCCATAACCTGATGCGGATCAATACCATTTTAATTGACCTTTCGAGGGATGCGTGGCAATATATTTCGATGGAATATTTTAAGCAGAAGATCATTAAGGGTGAAGTGAGTTCATCTACCATGCCTCACAAGGTTAATCCCATTGATTTTGAGAATGCCGAGGGAAACCTGGGTGTTGCAAATGCGCTGTTCGGACACCTGGCTGAAAAACTGCCCATCTCGCGGCTGCAGCGTGATCTGACCGATTCAACTGTATCAAGGAATATTGGTGTACCTATGGCTCATTCGGTGCTTGCCTTTAAGTCACTGCTCAAGGGCCTGGACAAATTAATAGTGAATGAAGACAAAATAAAAATCGATCTGGAGGAAAACTGGGCCGTAGTTTCTGAGGCCATTCAAACAATTCTGAGAAGGGAGGGCTACCCCGATCCTTATGAAGCGCTGAAGGGTTTAACCCGTACAAATAAAAAAATCAATCCTGATATACTACATCAGTTCATTGAAACGTTAAATGTAGATGATACTGTTAAAGAAGAACTGAAAAGGATATCCCCGACGAATTATACTGGTATCTGATGATCTGTCAATGAGCTCCTGATTGCAACCTATGAAAAGCTTTCTTAAGATTATTCGCTACTTAAAGCCTTACTGGTATTATGCTTTTCTGAATATTATTTTCAACATCCTTTCTGCATTTTTTGCATTATTTTCCTTCATAATGGCTATTCCTTTCCTGAAGATCCTGTTTGAGAAGCAGGAAATGGTTTCTGAGTCAGTTCCTTTTGCGCTTAATTCGGATGCTCTTCAGCACAATTTTAATTACACTATGAGCCAGGCTATTGAGCGGCTTGGTCCTTCTAAAACCCTGTTTTTCGTTAGTATTCTTGTCGTGGTAATGGCTGTGCTTAAAACAGGCTTTAAATACCTTGCCAATTATTATGTTACTCCGGCCAGAACAGGGGTAGTTAAGGATATCAGGAATGATGTGTATCATAAGATCCTCAGGCTTCCGCTATCGTTCCTTTCAGAGTCGAGAAAAGGGGATATAATGTCAAGGACCGGCATGGATGTGAATGAGATAGAGATCTCGGTTATGAGCTCCCTGGAGATGGCATTCAGAGATCCCATAACCATCATCATTTTCCTTATTTCAATGTTCCTTATGAGTTACCAGCTTTCCCTTATTGCCATTGTCCTGCTGCCCATAAGCGGATATTTAATCGGCCGGATGGGGAAGAACCTCAGGAAGAAATCCTTGAAGCTCCAGCAACAACTGGGTATATTGCTTTCCATCCTTGAAGAGACACTCACCGGATTGCGGATTGTAAAAGCATTCAATGCCGAGAAAAAGATCACTGCTAAGTTTGAAACATCGAATGACAGGTACACATATCTTATTAATAAGGTTTACCGCCGTCGTTTCCTGGCTTCTCCGATGAGTGAATTCCTGGGAACACTGGTCATGATGCTGCTTATGTATCTTGGTGGTATCATCGTACTCAATCAAACAAGCAGTTTGTCATCTGAAACATTCATTACATTTTTAATTGTATTCTCCCAGATCATTACCCCGGCCAAAGCATTTTCTACAGGTTATTACAATATCCAAAAAGGTATGGCAGCATTTCAAAGGATCGAAGAGATCCTTGAAATAAAGGTGAAGATTAAGGATAAGCCTGATGCGGTTGCACTTACCAGCTTTGAGACGGCCCTGGAATACAGGGATGTCTTTTTTACCTACGATACAGAAATGGTGCTGAAGAATATCAATCTAACCATTAATAAGGGACAGACAATTGCCCTGGTTGGTAAATCGGGATCGGGTAAATCGACCATGGTTGACCTGTTGCCACGGTTTATCGACCCGGTTTCGGGGGATATCATTCTGGATGGAAAATCAACGAAGGATTATAAGATAGCTGATCTGAGAAAAATGATGGGTATTGTGAGTCAGCAGTCGATCCTGTTCAATGATACCTTTTTGAATAACATCGCATTTGGATTGGATAAGGTTGATGAAAAAAATGTGATTGAGGCTGCAAAGATTGCCAATGCCCACGATTTCATTATGGAAACCAAAAACGGGTACCATACCAATGTGGGTGATGCCGGGAGCAAAATGTCTGGTGGACAGCGTCAAAGGATAAGCATTGCCAGGGCATTACTGAAAAATCCACCCATTTTAATCCTCGATGAAGCAACCTCTTCACTGGATACCGAGTCTGAAAAATTAGTACAGGAGGCCATCGTTCACCTGATGAAGAACCGTACTTCAATTGTAATAGCACACAGGTTATCGACCATTAAACATGCCAATAAGATAATGGTACTGGAAGAGGGGGAAATCGTTGAGACGGGGAATCATAAACAGCTTCTGGCCATGAATGGCAAGTATTCAAGGTTCCATAGCCTTCAAATGTTCTGATAATATGAAGATCAGTGGTTTTACCATGGGTAAGAATGCCAGTAAGCTTTATTATCCGATAAAGCAGGCCATCCAATCTGTTCTACCCGTTGTTGATGAATTTATTGTTGCTCTTGGCGATTCTGATCCGGACGACCGGTCGCGCGAGGAAATTATGAGCATCGGAAGCGACAAGATCAGGATCTTTGATACTGTCTGGGATATTGAGAAGTACCCGCGCGGGACGGAGCACGCACACCAGACCGATATTGCCAAGAGCCACTGTACAGGAGATTGGCTGTTTTATGTACAGTCAGATGAAGTGGTGCATGAAAAGTTCCTTCCTGGTATCAGGGAAAAATGCGAGGAATACCTGGAGGATAGATCGATTGAGGGATTCCTTTTCAAGTACAGGCATTTCTGGGGAGATTACTGGCATTATCAAAAATCGCATTGCTGGTACCGTAAGGAGATCAGGATAATCCGGAATGATCCGGAAATTCATTCCTGGGAATCGGCTCAATCATTTCGCCGGATCCCTGGTTTCAATGGTATTGATTACCGTCAGCAGAACAATACCTATAAGCTTCGGGTGAAAGAGCTGGATTCGTACATATATCATTACGGCTGGGTACGTCCACCCAAATTGATGAGTACCAAGATGAAGGCTTTTACTGCCAACCACAAAGGCACGGCCAGGGTAGAGGAGATGATAAAAAACAATCAGTTCAATGGGTCCTACGATTATGGGCCTCTGAACCGGCTGCCGGTATTTGAAGGAATACATCCCGAGGTAATGAATGAATGGATCGAGCGGTTCGACTGGAAAGACCAGTTGCGGTACGACGGATCATTAAGCGCCAACCAGCCTCGCCCCAAACACGACCTTCTGAAATACCGCGTAGTTTCCTTCCTGGAAAATAACCTGCTTGGCGGCAGGAGGTTAGGAGAGTTCAAGAATTACCTGGTTGTGAAGTAGGTGTTCTCACTGCCGCTGTGTTCCGGCCGAATTTTCTTAATTGAAACCCTGTTAGTTCCAGCAGATTATTGCAGTTATCCATATCCTTCTTCGGGAGATGAGTGTTTTCGAAAATGATCATTCCGGGCGTAATACTGGTTTGCAGGAACATCTTAATGACCTCAAAATCAAATCCCTCTGTGTCGATTTGCAGGAGGTGGATGTGACCGATATTATATGTTTTAAGCAATGTAGCCGGGCTGATCACCTGGATCTCTTCGGCAACGATCTGCTGTTCAAGATTATCCGGGATCATGGTTTTATCCTTTTCGGCATTCCTGCTCACATATCCCGAGTTAAATGCATCCTCTAAAACCTCCCTGTTCAAGGTGGCCAGTCCGGTTGCCCACCGTGCATCGCTGAATCCTATTTTGTAGATATGGGTCGTTCCATCTTCGTATCCAATGGCGTAATTAAGAATAGTAATCCCTTTATTTTTCCTGTAAAGCTTGCTGAGGCCCGCAAAAAGATGTTTTTGGGGTTCCAGCAGGACTCCCTTCCAGTTGTCGCGCTTAATAAATTTATGAACAGGATCGTGGGTAATCCCGTCATTGGCGCCTACCTGGATAACCGTAAAATCTTTTTTGTGACTTTTTGAGTATTCTGAAAGCAGGAAGGAGAGCGTACCCTCTTTCGGGCGATAAAAATATCTGTAGAACCAGATGAACAGGAAGCTGTTGTTGCTGCTGAGGCTGAATCTTAAATACTTGTAAAACTTCTTAAAGGATTGTTTCATAAAATTTCGTCATTCTGAACTCGCCTGCCCTGATGCAGATCAGGGGTTAAGAATCTTCATAACAGGTTCACGGTATTTCTTGCCAATGGCCAGGATCCTGTCGCCGATTTCCACAGAGCTGTTCGTAAAAGTATCTATTTTGTCAACATTTATAATATATGCCCTGTGTATTCTCAAGAATTTATCCGGTGGCAGCTTTTTTTCCATCCCGACCAGGCGTTCATAGCAATCCAGTCGCTGACCGGGAGTATGGATCCGTATAAAATCGTCCATGCTTTCAATATAGAGTATATCGTTAAAGAATACCTTATGAAATTTTTTATCTGCTTTTATTATGATTTGTCCCTCATTTTCTTTTAATGAATTATCGGGATGAGGTTCGCCGGATGCGGTCAGGTTGTAGTATTTATTTACGGCTTTCAGCAGCCGGTCGAGGGAGATGGGTTTTAGGAGGTAGTCAAGGACTTCCATATTATATGCTTCCGGGGCATAATCGCGGTGGGCTGTGGTGATGATCACTTTCGGGGGATGGGGCAGGGTGGACAGGAGTTCGAATCCCGACAAAACCGGCATCTCGATATCGAGGAAAATGAGGTCGGCCGGTGTTTCCCTGAGGAATTTCGCGGCTTCAACGGAGTTGGTGAAGGTTGCTTTAACTTCAATGTCATCCAGGTGTTGCAAATGGCTTCTAATCACCTCGATCGCAACCGGTTCGTCGTCTATGATAACACAGGAATGTGGCATGGTTGAACAGTTGAGGGGCTGATTTGTTAATTTGTTGATTTGTTAATTCCAAATTTTAGCTCATTTTAGTCATTTTAGCTTATTCTTTTTCTGCTGCCAGGTCCAGTTTAAGTTCTGCAATATACTGATCATTTTGTATGAAAATGTTCAGTTCATGCTTATCGGGATAAATTAATGAAAGGCGTTCGGTTAAGTTTTTCAGGCCGATGCCTTCCGATTTTGCAGACGGATCTTTTTCCCGGTAAGTATTTCTTGCAGATAAAAGAAACATGTTCCCTTTTACATTGATCTTTATATCTATTGAGGGATTGATATCCTGGATATGCCGGGTATGCTTAAAGCAATTTTCTACTATTGGAAGCAATAACATCGGGGCAATTTTGTATTGCTCAATATTACCGGGGAAATCTACTTTCAGGCTCAGTGTTTCCGAAAACCGTTGTTTTTCAATTTCCATATAATTCTTCAGGAATTCAAACTCCTCTTCCAGGGAAATTTTATCTGTATCGCACTGGTAAAGCATATAATCGAGCATGTTCGAGAGGTTGAGTATAAGGGCGGGTGTCTTGTCTGATTGCGCTAGTGACAGGCCATAGATGGTATTCAGGGAATTGAAAAGCATGTGCGGGTGCAGCTGGCTCTGGAGCAGCTTAAGCCGGGTTTCATTCAGGGATATTTCTGTTTCCATTTGTTTCTTCCGGCTTTCAAATGCGTTACGCTGCTGGGATAGACTTTCCCTGGTGAAATGGATGGCTACTCCCAGCAGAATTACCAGGTAGAGTCCGGCCGTGAGTAGCTTGAAATCGAAAGAGGCTGCTGGCAGGAATTCAGCATTATATTGGTAAAGCGATATAAAAGCAAAGATTGTGATCAGGGCATTCAGCCAGGCAGATATTACAAGGCTGGAGACCAGCATGTAGATGAACCGGCCGGTTCGTCCCTGAAACAGGTATTTTGGTACCAGCCAGTAATTGATCACATAGGTGGTGGTGATAACTACGGGTAGTTGAAATAAAACATAGAATAAAGTATACCGGTATTGCTTTAAGAGGTGACCGAAGAAATAGGTCAGGAAAAGTGAAGCGATTGTCCAGTATAAAATATGCAGGATCCAGTTATATCTTCTGTCTATGGCAATCATTTGAACAAATATATATAGAATTGGACCTTGCAGCCATAATAATTCCCTGAACGGCAAGAATTATTCCCTGGATGGACACGGATGGGCTTGTAATCCGGATTAAGGTAGTTCGGGGAATTTATCCGGTGATTCGGGGAATATTTTTCTTTTTGACTATTCCTGCATCTAATATTGCCGATAATTATTAATTTAAAAGATTATATCATGTTAGATTTTTTAGTTACCGGAAATTTCGCAAGGATGAGTTTTATACTTGTTATTGCGATTATAATACTGGTTATCAGTATCTTAGAAGTATCGCGCAGGGTTACAAAACAAAAGTATACTGTACTTGATGACCGGTTGATGTTATCTATCAAAGCGCTCGGAGGCATTGCAGGGATATCAGGATTGTACTTCCAGACCCAGGGATTATATCTTGCCTACCAAGCCATTATGGAGGCAGCGGATATCAGCCCCATGATTGTTCTGAAAGGTGTATTCGTCTCTTTTTACACCACCTTTTTCGGACTGGGAATTTTCCTGGTTTCCTATATTATCTGGTATTTGCTGAAGGTGATCTGGATGAAGTAGTAAAAGTGCAGGATAAATTCAATAAGGATGCTAAAAATGATTATCTGGTGAAATTTGAATCCTTCGACGCATTGGCTTTACCGAACTCAGGAACTCGTTTCCCCGCTGCTTGTTGGAGGATTAGCGAGCGCAAATAATATAATTATTAAGGACCGAATATATCTCCCCGCCCGAGGATTAGGGGCGGGGAGCTTCAAAGAGTATTTGATATTTTCAGGAATTATAGAGTGAAATGAGACTGGTAAGAAAAATTGTGGTTTTATTTTTATTTGTTCCGGTTTTGGTCCACATTTCCAGTATCAAATCTCACGGCATTTCGAAAGCGGAACTTCCAGCATACTGGCCGGAATTTAACGCTGCCGTGAAACCATGGACCCGCTGGTGGTGGATGGGGAGCGCTGTTGACAAACAGAATGTAACAAACAGGCTGGAAGAGTTTGCCATGGCCGGTCTGGGAGGAGTTGAAATAACACCAATATATGGTGTCAGGGGATATGAGGATCAATACCTGCCACATCTTTCACCGGAATGGATGGAAATGCTAGTGTATACAATGGATGAGGCCGCTCGGCTTGGGTTGGGAGTGGATATGGTTCCTGGAACTGGTTGGCCTTTTGGGGGACCACAGGTGGAAAGAGAATATGCTGCGAGTAAGATTTTTATCCGGGCCTTTCCTCTGCAAACCGGAGAGGAATTAAAGCAGCTCATCCGGATCGAGGATACTGACCAGGAAGATTTTGCCAGTTTGCAGTATATCGTGGCTTTTGATCAGGAGGGCCGGGCGAAAGATCTCACTTCATATATAACAGGGGGGAGGCTAAACTGGATCCCCGGTAAGGATTATATGCTGTATGCAGTTTTCCTGGAAAAAACCGGGCAAATGGTAAAGAGGGCTGCCCCGGGGGGGGAAGGTTTTACCCTGGATCATTTTTCAGGCGAGGCGTTCAGGGATTACATTGATCCTTATAACAGGGTACTTGGGGCTGCACGCAATAAACTAAGAGCAGTATTCAACGACAGTTATGAAATTTACGGGGCAGACTATACACCCCGGTTTTTTGAGGAATTCAGGCAACGGCGCGGATATGAGTTAAAGGAGCATCTCCCTTCCCTGGTTTCGGATGCTCCGGGCGATGAAGATATTCGCATATGTGGGGATTACAGGGAAACACTATCTGACCTTATCCTGGAGGATTTTTCAGAGAACTGGACGTCATGGGCCAGAGATATGTCCTTTAAAACCAGATACCAGGCCCACGGCAGCCCCGGCAACCTGTTGGATATTTATGCCACGGCAGACATTCCGGAATGTGAAACCTTTTATGCGACACGATTTGATATTCCTGGTTTACGTTGGGAGGAATCGGATGCGCTGGAGGCACATCCCGATATGATTATGCTGAAGTTTGCCTCATCAGCGGCCCATATTTCAGGAAAGCCAATCATCTCTTCGGAAACATTTACCTGGCTGAGGGAGCATTTTAAAACGGCATTATCGCAATGCAAGCCGGAGGTGGAGCAGGTATTCCTGTCGGGCGTAAACCATGTTTTTTTGCATGGCTCCACGTATTACCCGGATGAAGCCGAGTGGCCCGGCTGGAAATTTTATGCCTCAGTCAATTTTGTTCCCAACAATACCATCTGGAAGGATGCCCCGTATTTATTTGAATACATTACCCGCTGCCAGTCGATGCTGCAATCCGGAAAAAGCGATAATGAGATCCTGGTCTACTGGCCTTTTCATGATGTGATCGGGGCTGATTCCGTTGGCCGGCTGCTCCTTCAGCTGGGCATTGACAACAAGGATGACTGGCTGGTTCCTTCTTCCTTCTACAGGCTCGTCAGCAGGTTGATGGAACACGGTTATTCGGTGGATTTTATTTCTGACCGTTACCTCTTAAAGACGGTTGTTGAAGAGCAAAAGATCAGGACAGCAGGTTTGGAATACAAAGCGCTGATCATCCCGGATTGCCTGCATATGCCGGTTGCCACGCTGGAATCCGTTATTCGGCTGAATAAAGGGGGTGGAAAGGTCATTTTTGAGGGGCTTCCCGAGACCGTGCCGGGATATTATTTATACAGGGACCGTACGGACCGGTTGCAGGATAGGTTAGCTGAAGCAAAAGAAGATCTGATTGTTGTCCCTGATGTTCCGTCCGCACTTGCAGAGATGGGGATCATGGGGGAAACGCTGAAAGAGAAGGGGCTTGAGTTTGTCCGGAGGGATGTCGGGGATGGGAAGGTTTATTATCTTGTAAATCATTCGAGGGAGGCAGTGGAAGGTTTCATCAGCCTGGGATGTTCTGCAAAATCCATTTTAATCATGGATCCCCTTTCCGGGGAGGTTGGTCAGGCCATGATCAAACCGGGAAGCAGCGATACAGATGTATATCTCAGGATGAAGCCCGGACAAGCTATTTTACTCAGGACATTCAATAAACGAATCAATGAGCCTTATTGGCCTTACTTTGAACCTTCGGGAGATCCTGTTTCCTTAACCGGGACCTGGGAGATAGACTTTTTAGATGGAGGGCCTGAACTGCCTGAAAATGCTCAGATGCGGGAACTTAAATCGTGGACTGGTTTGGGTGGCCGGGCAGAGGCATTCAGCGGAACGGCCCGATATACAATGCAGTTTATTAATCCTGATCCGGAGATATCGGACTGGTTGCTTGATCTCGGAGATGTCAGGGAGAGTGCCAGGGTGTGGATAAATGGGGAGTACCTGGGTTGTTTATGGTCAGTCCCTTTTGAAATTAAAACCGGTAAGCTGAGTGAAGGCGTCAACATCCTGGAGGTTGAAGTGACCAATCTCCCGGCCAACCGTCTCAGGGACCTGGAGCTTAAGGGGACTCAATGGAAGAATTTCTACGATATCAATATGGTCAACAGGCATTACCGGCCTTTCAATGCCACAGGGTGGGACCCCATGCCATCAGGGTTGCTGGGCAAGGTTACCCTGGCTCCGCTTCACGAGAAATAGTTTTTTTAAATAAAACAGGGATTACAAGCCTCACTTTATTCGTCTTGTGATCCCTGTGTGGGTATCCTGTTTATCCAAACCAATCCCGGCCTGCAGCCGGGATTGGTTTGGATAAGCGGAGAAACAGGATAAAAACCTGTTCAATCACTGGAAGAAATACCAAATCAGAGAATAAACTAGAAATTAATTAAATTTATACTTGAAAAGATAGCGTGGTAAAATTCTTTTTTACTTCGAAAAATGACGGCTCACTTTAGTCCGGACAATACTGCTCAATTACGTCGAAATTTGCAATTTTCGTACAGGATGTAACATAGAACCATTAAAAATTTAAAATAAATAGAAAGCAAACACCCACATCAATGAAATTAATTAAAGGGAAAACCTTCAATTTAAGCTTTCTTGATAAATCTTCTAACAGAAAATACACAGCAATTCTATATAAAGTCTTAGTCGGTATTCTCTTTGCATATCTACTCCTTACTACATTTCAATTGTGTATGCAAAACAATACAGATCACGATGATAATCCCTACGTTGCAGCAGCCAAAATAACCTCAGAGGAAGGCTTACTACCATACAAGGACTATCGTTTTATTCACATGCCTTATTATGTTTTTATATATTCTCTGATTTTTAAGTTTACTTCATCGATAACACTCGGTTCAAGAATCATAAGTCTCTTGTCATTCTACACATTACTGGTATTAGTGTTTTATACAATTCAAAAATCACTATCCGGAAAAAATCAAATCTTTAAGTTTTTAATTGGGGCATCAGCAGTCTTCTTCATTATTTATAATCCTATAGTTAGATACTCATATGCAAGGTTTACTTTTGATCTTCCATTATTGCTTTCGATCCTGGCATTCTTATCATTGATTTCAATATTGGAGACTGAAAG
>CAYZEZ010000095.1:0-15654 GCA_964477295.1 uncultured Bacteroides sp.
CATTGAGACCATCTCTCATCTGCTTGCCCACCTTTCGATGCAATTCAAAGAAGAAGAACAATAAGAGCCTTCGAGTCTTCAAGTCACAAGTATATAAGTCTAGTCTTCAAAAATAAAAGTTTGCAAATCTCAATTCCCACACTCACGCGTCACGCCTTAATCTCTAACATGAAACCGGTGCGGTGGATGTTGGTGATGCGGACGGTAGGATCATCCTTCAGGAATTTCCTTAACTTGGTGATGTAGACATCCATGCTCCGGCCCATGAAATAATCGTCTTCGCCCCAGATCATTTTCAGGGCCACCTCACGCCGCAGGATCTTGTTCTTATTGATACACAGCAGCCTTAAAACTTCTGCTTCCTTTTTGGTCAGCCTTCTTTCTTCTTTACCTTTCTTTAAAACCTGGTTGTTGTAATCAAAAGTAAAGGAGCCGATTTCATACACTGCATCCTGGCCACTGTTGATCAGTGATTGCCTGGTCCTGCGCAATATTGCATCGATCCTCAGGCTTAGCTCCTCTGTACTGAAAGGTTTGGTGATATAATCGTCAGCACCGATCTTAAAACCACGAATCTTATCCTCTTTCATCACCTTTGCAGTAAGGAAAATGATGGGTACAATATCATCCAGTTTCCTGATCTCCTGGGCGAGGGTGAAACCATCCTTATATGGCATCATCACATCCAGCAAACAGAGGTCGAACTTTCCATTCTGAAAGGTCTCAAATCCGGCCACACCATCGGTGGCATGTTCGACTTTATAACCTGAGATACCTAAAAAATCAGTCAAAACGAATCCTAAATTTTCATCGTCTTCAACCAGCAATATGTTTCCCTTGTTCTTACGGATCATAGCATTAATTTTAATTTTGCCCTACTGTCTACTGTCTACTTCTTCAAGAGGCAGGTAAACATCAAAGGTGCTCCCTTTCTTTAATTCAGACTTAACTTCAATATGTCCACCATGTGCTTCCACCATACTCTTAACATAGTACAGCCCAAGCCCAAATCCCTTTACATTGTGAATATTCCCGGTAGGGACCCTGTAGAATTTGTCAAAAATATGCTTCACCGCGTCCTGGCCCATGCCGATGCCATTATCTTCCACAGAAAAAACGATATTGCCGTTTTCATTAAAGGTAGAAATAGTAATTACCGGGTTCATCTCTGAATATTTGATTGCATTCTCCACAAGGTTTACAACTATATTTGTTATATGCATCCGGTCGCCCGTGAGGATATGTTTTTCTGCATCAAGATGATAGTTCACAGTGGTCCGTTCTTCACACTTCTCGAAGCAGAGGGTTTGAACGGTATCTTTTATCAGGCTATGGATGTCAAAATCCGATTTATCCAACTCAAGCTCTTCCATGTCGAGCGATGCCACCTGCAATATCTTGTCGACCTGCGACCTCATCTTGGTGTTTTCGTCATAAATGATCCTGGAATATTTTTTTATCCTCTCCAGCGAAGATTCCGTATCGGCATTCAACAATACTTCAGAGGCCAGCGATATAGTGGATATGGGTGTTTTAAATTCATGTGTCATATTATTGATGAAATCATTTTTCACCTCCGACAACTTCTTCTGTTTAATTATGGTTGTGATAATATAGGTAAACAGGAAAATTACCACCAGGATAAACAAACTGCTGAGCGTCAGCCAGAGTGACATATCTATAAAGGCCTGCTGCCGGTGGGGAGGGAAATAGATAGCCAGGTGAAAATATTCCTCTTTCCAGATACAGGAAAGGCAGGCTTTGTATATCTTTTTATTCAGGTATTGTTCAAATCCACCGGTTGAAGCATAGATGATATCATCAGTGCTTGTCCTGACAATCGCGAACTCAAAATTCTGGCCGAGGTTATGATAATCGATGTATTTTGTCAATAGTTTTGCAATCAATACTGTATCAAGCACTTCGAAGAGGGCTGGCTTTTGCCCGGGGGACCGGTCATAATATAAATTCCCTGAAGAATGGACCATTGTGTCATTGTTGTATACCAGTTCCTGCATAACATCCTCTATCGCCATATCCACCCTGTGATCAAATTGCTGCTCAGATAATTGCAATGCATTGATTACCCAGAACAACTGGGTAAGAATAAGTCCGACAAGGGCGAGAGATGAAAGAATAATGACGATCCGAATACTGATACTTTGCATAACAGTTTGAATTCTGGACCAAATATAAGGTTTTACTCAGTTGTAAAACAGGGTTTAACAAATCTTTAACGCACAGTAATTCAGGGATTCGGCGCGTTACTGCCTGTTGTAGAGATTCATTGTCCGCCCTATTCCAAGAAGGATAAAATTCCGGATCACGTCGCCGGCCATTTTTAGTCGTTCCGGTAACTGTTCCTTTTCTTCTGCTGTAAATGTTCCCAACACATGATTCACCTGGGCTCCCTGTGAGAATTCGCTTCCAATGCCAAACCTTAGCCTGGCATAATTTTGTGTCCCAAGGATCTGGTTTATGTGGATGAGGCCGTTGTGTCCGCCGTCGCCACCCCTGGACCTTAAACGCAGGGTCCCGAAGGGCAATGCAATATCATCAAGAACGACGAGCAGGTTTTCAAGGGGTATTTTTTCCTTTTTCAGCCAGTAATGGACAGCGCGGCCGCTCAGGTTAACATAGGTGCTGGGTTTAAGCAGGATGAGCATCCTGCCTTTTAAGCCCAGCCGGGCAATATCGCCGTATCGTTTGCTCTCGAAGGTGATCCGGGCATTCCCGGCCAGATCATCCAAAATTATGAATCCGGCATTGTGCCGCGTGCCGGTGTATTCAGGGCCGATGTTACCAAGACCTGCTATAAGATACTTCACAATGAATATCGAATATTGAATATCGAATAATGAATTATGAAGTACTTCAAAAATCGAAGTTCGTTATTCGATATTCGTAATTCAGTTCTGCTCTTCTTTATCTTCCTCCTGGCCTTCTTCTGCCACGGCTTCTTCAGCTCCTTCTTCTTCTTCTTCTCCTTCAGCTGCAATTTCTTCTTCAAGCTCAAGCTCTTCAACGGTTTCGCGCAATCCTTTAGCTATAAGCCTTGACGAAACCACGCCGACTACCATGGCCCTGGGAGGATCAAGTATTTCGAGGTTTTCATATTCCAGGTCACCTACTTTGAGAAATTCCCCGATATCTATTTCTGTCAAATCTATGTCGAGATGATCGGGTATATCATCAACCAGTCCGCTGATTTTCATATGCCTTCTGCGCTGTCTTAGCTTTCCGCCATTTTTTAAACCGATGGAACTTCCTGTAAGTACTACAGGCAGGCTAACAGTAACTGGCTTATCTTTGAAAACCTGTATAAAATCTACATGAATAATCTCATTTCTCACCGGGTGGAACTGCATATCCTGCACCACTGCATCAAAACGCTTGTCGCCGATAACCAGCTTTACTAAATGAGCATCTGTGGTATAAACCAGCTTTTTGAAATCGATCTGGTTGGTGTGAAAATGAACAGTCTCTTCACCGCCATAGAGAACACAGGGTACTTTTCCCGCCTTCCTCAATTGTTTCGAGTCCTTCTTCCCGGTACTTTCCCGGAGGATGCCCTTGATTTCTAATGTTTTCATTCGTTTTCTTTAAACAATAATTATTATGTGCTACTCAGAATTAATGCGGATGTTTATAATCCCCCATCACACGGTTGTTAAAGAATTAATCCCGCAAAAAAGAGTTGCAAATATAATACTTATTGAATAAATGTACCACTGATTGACTGATAATTGTAAACCTTGTTGATTACATCAGCAAACAGCTGGGCTGTGGAAAGTACTTTGATCTTTTCACATTGTCTCGGGATGGGTATCGTATCGGTAACCAAAACCTCTTTAATGGCTGATTCTTCAATGCGCTCAAAGGCCGGGCCCGACAGCACCGGATGTGTAGCGCAAACCCTGACCGATGTGGCCCCCGCCGACATCATCATATCAGCAGCAAGGCAGATGGTCCCGGCAGTGTCGATCATGTCGTCGACTATGATCACATTTTTATTTTCAACTTCGCCGATTACCTTGATGTCTTCCACCACGTTGGCTTTCTTCCTTACCTTATAACAAATAACCATCTCGGTATTCAGAAACCGTGAGTAGGCATTGGCCCTTTTAGTACCCCCCATATCCGGCGCGGCTACCGTGACATCATCAAGGCCGAGCGATTTTATATAAGGGACAAACAGCGCAGAAGCATAGAGGTGATCTACCGGTACATCAAAGAAACCCTGCAACTGATCGGCATGCAGATCCATTGTAACAATGCGGTCAACGCCCGATGCCGACAGCAGGTTGGCTACCAGCTTGGCCCCGATGGATGCCCTGGGCTTATCTTTACGGTCCTGGCGGGCAAAACCAAAATAGGGCAGCACAGCCACTACCTTATAAGAAGAAGCCCTTTTGGCGGCGTCGATCAGCAGGAGCAGCTCAAACAGGTTATCGGTCGGAGGAAAGGTAGATTGGATAATAAAAACGGTACAACCTCTTACCGATTCTTCATAATAGGGTTGAAACTCGCCATCACTGAAACGCAGTACATGGGTTTTCCCAAGTTCGATTCCGAAGTTTTCAGCTATTTTTTCTGCCAGGTAACTTGATTGTGTGCCGGCAAAAATCTTGATGGGAGAGTTCATTGGGCTGCTTGGTGACATGGTCCGGGCCAGGTTTAGTTTGTATTAATAATTATTTCAAATTTAGAATAAATAATTAATTTTCAGTATCTGCGATAAGATCATTCTGTCCCGGGTACCCGGGATCAGGATCTACTTGATCCCGAAACCCCGATCTTCATCCCCCCCCGGGTGCTCGGGGGGCAGGCAGGTTCAGGATGACAGCGAGTTGATTTTCGACTTAATAACACTCACCAGGATATCAATGGCAACTTTATTGTTACCGCCCTGCGGGATAATGATATCGGCATAACGCTTCGTCGGTTCAATAAACTGCAGGTGCATGGGTTTCAGGACCTTGACATACCGGTTGAGTACATCATTTATCGACCTTCCACGCTCCGTAATGTCACGCGATATGACCCGGCTTAACCGGTCGTCGGCATCGGTATCGACATAAACTTTTATATCCATCAGGTTGCGGAGGCTTTCATCCGCCAGGATTAAAATACCTTCAAGGATGAGTACAGCGGATGGTTCAATGGGAACAGTCTCCTCTGAACGTGTGCAGGTAAGATATGAATAGATCGGTTTCCGGATTTTTTCGCCCCGCTTCAGCTGTTCAATATGGCTGGCAAGAAGTGGCCATTCAATGGAGTCGGGATGATCAAAATTGATCTCCTTGCGGTCCTCCATCGGGATATGGCTGTTATCTTTATAATATGAATCCTGGGGAAGAAAAGTAACTTTCCCTTTCGGCAACTTATCTATTATTTTGTCCACAACAGTGGTTTTACCCGATCCTGTACCACCGGCGATACCTACAATCAACATGATAGTTCAATTTTTATAACTTTGTCACCAGGCATGCTACTCAGGATACAAAAATACCAATTACAATGGAAAATTTATATCCCCTGAAATTTGATCCCATTTTAAAGGATAAAATATGGGGCGGGACCAGGCTGAGAGACAAACTGAATAAAAGCAGTGCATCTGATAAATGTGGGGAGAGCTGGGAAATATCTGCAATTCAGGGCAATATTTCAGTTGTGTCGAATGGTTTCCTGGCCGGGAACAACCTGCAGGAACTGATCGAGGTTTACATGGGCGACCTGGTAGGTGATAAGGTCTTTGAAAAATATGGAGTAGAATTTCCCCTGCTGATCAAATTCATCGATGCCAATGACAAACTGTCCATTCAGGTCCACCCCGATGATGAGCTGGCTATGGCACGGCATAATGCATACGGAAAAACCGAAATGTGGTATATCGTGGAAGCAGAAAAGGATGCCCGGCTGATTTCGGGGTTCAACAGGTTTTTAAATAAACAGAGTTACCTTGATTTTTTTAATCAGAAGAACCTGGTGGAGATCATGAATTTTGAGCAGGCCGGGAGCGGAGATGTTTTTTTTACACCTGCGGGACGCGTACATGCTATACTTTCCGGGATACTGCTGGCAGAGATCCAGCAAACCTCTGATATCACTTACCGGATCTATGACTGGGACCGGACCGATGCCGGGGGTAACTCGCGCGAACTGCATACCGACCTTGCACTCGATGCCCTTGATTTCAAACAGTATGACAAATACAGGACCGATTATGAGTCTGTCCTGAACCTGACCGCTGTCATTGCCGATTGTCCTTATTTCACAACGGGGCTGATCCATTTTGACCAGCCGGTTGAAAAGGATTTCAATCTGATTGATTCATTTGTTATTTATATGTGTGTAGAAGGTGGAATGGAAATCATTTACGATGAAAATAAAATGGAAAGGATAAAGGCAGGGGAGACAGTACTGGTTCCTGCCTCTTTGAAAACCCTGCAATTGAGGCCGGCAGGGGAATCTAAAGTGCTGGAAATCTACATAAGATAGTGTTCACCTGTCGTCGGTTTTTGACCGACAGAACAGGGATTCTCAAAACATTCCGGGCTTCAGCCTGTAATACAAGGAATTAATGATCATTAAGCGTTCCATATTTGTAAAATCGAGCCAGTCGGTTGGGCAGTGTCCGACGGGCAATTTGCCAGAGTATGCTTTTATCGGTCGTTCGAATGTAGGTAAATCGTCACTGATCAATTTTCTGGTCAACAGGAAAAAACTGGCTAAAACATCATCTACACCCGGGAAAACCCAGTTGATAAACCACTTCCTGATAAACGACGAATGGTACCTGGTAGATCTGCCCGGTTATGGATATGCTAAAACATCAATATCGGCGAGGAAGAAGTTATCAAAGATCATTACAGATTATATTTCAAGACGGGAAAACCTGAGTTGCCTGTTTTTACTGCTGGATGCACGCCATGAAGCCCAGGAGATCGACCGTCTCTTTATCGATTGGCTGGGAAAGAACGGGGTGCCTTTTGTCCTGGTTTTTACCAAGACTGATAAGGCATCTGCTATGCAGTTCGAAAAGAACCGGAAGAAATATGAGAAGATTCTTTTATTGACCTGGGAAGAATTGCCAGCTATTTTTTATACTTCAGCGACAAAGAAAAAAGGAAGGGATGAGATACTGGATTTCATTGAAGAAACGAACGCGGGACTGAAAAAAAGTTACTAGGTGCGAGGTTCCAGTAACCAGGTGCTGGTTACAAGGTGTTGATTAACAGGTAATGGGTTCTGGTCCAGGAATTAACGTCAGAAAAAAACAGGCATAATGGTTAACTATGACTCATGCCCCGGACCTGAGCTCAAATTAAAAAATACTTCAGCGTTTTAATGAGCAATTCCGGTTGTTCAACATGTAGCCAGTGACCTGCTTCGGGAATAGTAACGATATTTGCTGTGGGGAACATATGCTGGAGGACAGGGATATCCTCATCCAGGATATAAGGTGATTTTTCTCCCCTGACAAACAGGACCGGAAAACCAGCAATCCCGGGATGATTTTTCAGGTCATCAATCGGGAGGCCATCCATGATTTTATGAATATCTTTCTCAAGTGCCTTGATATTGATCTTCCAGTGATATGATCCGTCCCTGTTTCTTGCCAGGCTTTTTAGCAGGTAAAAACGCACCCTTTCTGATTCAATGTATTCTGCCAGTTGGGCATCTGCTTCGTCCCTGTCAGTTAATTTATCCGGCTTAACGGCCAGCAGGCCCTTGATGATCTGTTCGTGCGTGATCGTATGGGATCCTGACCCTGCGGGCCGCAGGTAGCTTTTTGGTCCGATATCGATGATAATCATGGAAGCCACCCGGTCGGGATAATCGGCAGCAAACGACATCACAGCTTTGCCACCCATCGAATGTCCGATCAGGTGTGTTTTATTCAGGTTGTGCTGGATCATGAACCCAAGGAGGTCCTGCTTCAATAAATCATAGTTGTGATCCTCGCTGTGCGGGCTGTTACCGTGATTCCTCTGGTCGGGAAGGTAAACGGTAAAATGCTCTGCCAGTGATTTGCCGACAGTGATCCAGTTATCGGAAGAACCGTATAATCCGTGTAAGATTATTAGCGGGGGGCCGGTGCCGTATTTGCGAAAAAATAAATCCATGGCATTATCGTGAAACGTGAATCGAGGGTATGAGTATCGGGAGTTGTGTTTTTCTTTTACTTCATAAATCATAGATCGTTAATCCTTAATCTGAGATCAACTGTCTTCTATACATCTGGATAGTATTCTCTAATCCATAGTATATAGCATCTGAGATCAGGGCGTGCCCGATAGAAACCTCAAGCAGATGCGGTATCTTTTCGTTGAAGTATTTCAGGTTTTCGAGACTCAGGTCGTGGCCGGCATTCAAACCCAATCCAACCTCATTTGCCTTAATTGCAGCTTCAATAAAAGGTGCAATAGCATCTTCTCTTCCGGCCGTGAAATTTGATGCATACGGTTCGGTATAAAGTTCCACCCTGTCGGTTCCCGTTTTGGCAGCGTATTCAATCAGTTTCAGGTTGGTGCCGACAAAAATAGAGGTCCGTATTCCATTGTCCCGGAGCCCTGCAATAACTTCAACCAGGAATTTCTCATGTTTCACCGTATCCCATCCTTCGCTTGATGTGATCGCATCAGGTGGGTCAGGGACCAGTGTAACCTGGTCGGGTTTTGTTTCCATCACCAGGTCGAGAAACGACCGGGATGGATACCCTTCAATATTGAATTCGGTGGTGATCACCGGCTTGATATCACGGACATCCTGGTAGCGAATATGCCTTTCATCCGGCCTGGGATGGACAGTAATCCCTTCGGCACCAAAATCCTGGCAATCGATGGCGACCTTTAAAACGTTCGGGATGTTGCCTCCACGCGCATTCCGAAGTGTTGCAATTTTATTTATATTTACACTTAATCTGGTCATATAAGTCAGGAAGTTTTGATTATTCAAAATTAACAGTAATTTACCAGATAATTATGCTGGCAAAAGATTTAATTTCCGATGTTGTACCGGCGCTTCGCACATCTGATACAGGTTTACAGGCGCTTTCGTGGATGGATATCTTCAGGATATCCCATCTGCCCATAGTAAACAATACGGAATTCCTGGGATTAATCTCTGATCAGGATATTTATGATCTGAATATGGCCGATGAACCCATAGGAAATCATAAACTTTCACTTTTTAGTCCCTATGTATATAATTACCAGCACATTTATGAAGCAATAGAGGTGATAAGCCGGTTAAACCTGACAGTGGTCCCGGTGCTGGATGAAGACAAGGAATACCTGGGATTGATCACCCAGGGCGACCTGCTGAGGAATTTTGCCGACCTGGCAGCATTAAAACACCCCGGAGGGATCATTGAACTGGAGCTTAACATCAACGATTATTCCCTCTCCCAGATTGCACAGATTGTCGAGGGCAATGATGCCAAGGTGTTGGGATTGTATGTTACCTCGCGGGAGGAATCGACTAAACTGAATGTAACCCTGAAATTGAACATCACCAATATCACCTCTGTCATTCAAACATTCAACCGGTATAATTACACGGTGCTTGCCTCTTATATGACAGAAGATGAGATAGATAGCTTACTGAATAACCGGTATGATTCGTTTATGAAGTATTTGAGTATTTGATTTGAATCGGAATGGTCATCCTGTCCCGCCGTGCCCCCCCGGGCACTCGGGGGGGAGTACTCGGGATCAGGATCTGGCTGTTCAGAAAGGAGATCCTGAACCGGGTTCAGGATGACAAAAATAACCAGATGAAAGTAGCCCTGTTTGGCAGACCTTTTCGCAAGGGATTTGAAGAAAGTATTTCGTCATTGTTTCAATGGCTGGAGAACCAGCATGCCGATACTATCATATTTGAGCCTTTTTATCAGTTCCTTACGGAGGAGGCCGGGCTCAAACCAAAGATCCATGGCACTTACCGTACCTATGATGATATCATCGGGAATGCTGATTTTATGTTGAGCATAGGCGGAGATGGTACTTTTCTGGAATCGGTGACTATCGTCCAGGATTATGGTATCCCGATCATCGGCATTAATACCGGAAGGCTGGGATTCCTGGCAAATATTTCCCCTGAAAGCATTAAATCATCCATGGAGGCGATTGTTAAAGGTGATTTCGAGGTGGAACGCAGAACACTTGCCAGCCTTACCCTGGCGCAGGGTAAACTCAAGGGATTTTCCTGTGCACTGAATGAGATAAGTGTACAGAAAAAGTTCTCTACAATGATCACTATTCATGCTTACCTGAATGGTGTACTGCTGAACTCATACTGGGCCGACGGATTGGTAATCTCAACACCTACCGGGTCAACAGCCTACTCGCTGAGCCTTGGAGGTCCAATTGTGACACCCGATTCCGGTAATTTTATCATTTCTCCAATGGCTCCCCACAATCTGACCATCCGGCCTGTCATTGTTCCCGACCATAATGTGATCAAGCTGGTGGTCGACAGCAGGGATTCAAGTTTTATCCTTACCCTTGATTCCCGTTCCGAAATAATTGGCACCGACATGGAGATCAGCATTAAAAGGGCAGATTTTAATATCAAGACAATCCGGATCGAAGGAAATACGTTTTATGATAACCTGAGGAATAAATTGTTGTGGGGACAGGATAAAAGGAATTAATATACGGGTGAGTTTACGGATCGATTTTTTTTATAAATTAGATTCGTATTTAGTGTTAGAAGCAGATAATAAATAACAAATTCCGCATAAATGCTTACTTTTGCAAATTAGAAGATGAAAATGAGAATACGATATATTATTGTTCTATCTTTGCCACTTTTAATTCTGGCGGCCAGCGGGTCGGCACAAAAGTGGAAGCTCAAGCGATACGAAGCGATTGTTGGCGTTGGGACGGCACACTATTTCGGCGACATCGGGGGTGCACAAACCGAGGACAACCTGTTTGGAATAAAAGATATTGAGATCAAGGGCACCAGGCCATCCATTTATCTTGGGGCACGTTATAAGATCAGGCCTAATATTGCCGTTAAAGCCAATTTTATTTATGGTTTTTTATCCGGTTCAGATGAAGGGTCACTCAATAATGACCGGAATTATGCGTTTTCAACAGGAATATTTGAACCATCGGTCCAGGGCGAATACTCAATTATCTCGGAAGAACAGAGGTACAGGTCGAGTGCCATGTTCAATAAGCGGGGCATGATGAACAATTATTCAAAGTTCAATGTGTATGCTTTCGCAGGGATCGGAGGGCTCTTTTTGCATGTTAAGCCAAATGAGGAGATGGAAAATAGTGTTAATTATGATCCGAATCATCCCACAATTGGCCTGGCTTTCCCAATGGGTATAGGAGTTAAATTTGTCTTAAGCGGTACCTGGTCTGTCGGTGGTGAGCTGGGGGGAAGGTTTACAACCTCTGATTATTTAGACGGATACACCACTCAATGGTCAAAACATAACGATGTATACTATTTTTTCACTATACAGGCAATTTACAGAGTTAAAACATCCAGACGTGGATTTCCAATATTATTCGGCGCCAGAAGAGGTTCATTCTTGTAAACGGATGAGGGGCATCCTTCTCATTCTATTTCTTATACTCATTTTCCCGGAATCCAGTGCCCAGCGGAAAGCTGATCTGGGGATCATAGGTGGCGGGGCTTATTATATGGGGGAGATCAATATGTCCAGGCATTTTTATAAGCCTTCACCCATATATGGTGCTATGGCCAGGTATAATTTCAATCCGCGCAACTCACTCCGCTTGCATTTAATGTACGGATCGCTCAGGGGGGACGACCTGGATTTTAAGAATGACTTCCAGCAAGCCAGGGGAGCAAATTTTAAGACCACGATGCTGGATATGTCCTTAAATATGGAATTTAACTTTTTCCCTTATGAAACAGGGAAGTTGAGAAAAGGAAAATATACTCCCTATGCCACCGCCGGAATGGGATACAGTCATGTTTTTGATACGAAGAAACAAGGCAGTTTAGCGCTGATGTTTACCGGTGGCGCAGGATTTAAGATGAATGTGACAAAAACCATAAGCACCGGGGTGGAGTGGTCGTTCCGGAAGACTTTTAATGACCTTTACGACGGATTAGAAAACCCGGGGCCGGATTTTACAACATTTTACCACAATAATGATTGGTATTGTATAGTTGGTATATTTGTAACCTATAAATTCTTAAGATACCTTTACGAATGTCCGGCTTACGAATAAAATAATTGACTAGACTGAGCTAGAATTAACAAGAATTAACAAGAATTAACAAGAATTAACAAGACTTAACCGGTAACTATTAAAATTTTAGTCAATTTAGTCAATTTAGCTCAATCTGGTCATTTCTTATAGATATGAATTTTAAGGATAAAATAGATAAGGAGAAGTTACCACGGCATATTGCCATTATAATGGATGGGAACGGCAGGTGGGCCAAGCGCAGGGGAAACGAACGTGTATTCGGTCATAAAAATGGTGTGAAAGCCGTACGGGAAACGATTGAGGCAGCCGCCGAACTGGGTGTGGGGTATCTCACACTGTACGCCTTTTCAACTGAGAACTGGAACAGGCCCAGGACAGAGATAGATGCCCTGATGTCGCTACTGGTTGTCACGCTGGATGAGGAGCTGGAAACACTGATGAAAAATAATATCCGGCTGATGACCATCGGTGATACCGACAGCCTGCCATCAAGGGTAAAAAAACACCTGAAGCGTACCATGGAAATCACATCCGGGAATACAGGCCTTAAACTGATCCTTGCGCTCAGTTACAGCGCCCATTGGGAAATTGTGGAAGCCGTCCGGAAAATAGTCAGCCAGGTGGAAAATGGAGAGATCGGTGCCGAAGAAGTGACGTGCGATTATTTTGCAGATTGCTTAAAGACAAAAGATATTCCTGATCCTGAGCTACTTATCAGAACAAGTGGCGAATACCGCATCAGCAATTTCCTGTTGTGGCAAATCGCCTATGCGGAATTATATTTTACACCTACTTTGTGGCCCGATTTTCGCAAGGAAGATCTGTACGAAGCCATATGCAATTTTCAGAACCGTGAGAGACGGTTTGGTATGATAAGTGAACAGGTAGTAACATGAATCTGAACAGAAGTTTTTACAAAATATTCTTTCTCTGGGTCTCATTATTCCTGATAATACCTGCATATCAGGTTATGGCCCAGGATGAGAAGGAAGCCATTGATTATTCTAATCTTCCGGTTTTCGATTATTCCAATCCCAAAGAATATATTATCTCTGAAATAACCATATCCGGTGTGGAATTTCTGCAGCCCATGGTGCTTAAAAGCTTGTCGGGACTCCGGGAAGGCGGTACGATAACGGTTCCCGGAGACGATATGACCCGGGTTATCCATAAATTCTGGGACCAGGGATTGTTTTCGGATGTAAAACTTACCGCTACCAAGGTCGAAGCAGGCAAGATATGGCTCGATATCTACCTGAAGGAACAGCCGAGGCTGACTTATCTTGAAATAAATGGATTGAAAAAAAGCGAAAAAGAAGACCTGACTGAGAAACTGAGCCTGCGAAGGGGAAGCCAGATCACAACCGATCTCCTGAACAATACTGAACGGATCATCAAAGACCATTTCATCGAAAAGGGATTCCTTAATACGGCTGTGGAAATTGTCCAGAAAGCCGATTCCGCCTCAGGGAATGGTGTTAACCTGTACATCAATATTAAGAAAAACAATAGGGTGAAAATTGATGAGATCTATTTTGTGGGGAACGAGGTATTTACTCCCAAGCGCCTCAGGCGAACCATGAAAGACACTAAAAAATATAACTGGAACATTTTCAAGGCTTCGAAACTGATCAAGGAAACGTTCAAGGAGGACAAAAAGAAACTTATTGCTTTTTATAATGAGAATGGCTACAGGGATGCCAAGATCCTCAGAGATTCCATGTCGGTGTTGAATGAGAAAAGAGTCGACCTTACCATCTGGCTGGAAGAAGGAGATAAATATTATTTCGGTGATATTGAATGGATCGGGAACACAATCTACCCGTCAGAATTGCTATCCAGGGCACTGGGTATCGATAAGGGTGATGTCTTCGACCAGACCGTGCTTGATAAAAGGCTTCAGATCGATGAGGATGCAGTGAGCTCATTATACCTCGATAATGGATACCTGTTTTTCCAGGTTGATCCCGTTGAAGTGCGGATTGAGAATGATTCTATCGATTTTGAGATGAGGATCCACGAGGGAGACCAGGCTACAATCAATGAAGTGATCATCACCGGGAACACCAAGACCAATGAACACGTGATCCGGCGGGAGATCAGGACCAAACCTGGCGAATTGTTCAGCAAGGCGGAGATTATCCGGACGGTCAGGGAGCTTGCCCAGCTGGGACATTTCGATCCGGAAAAAATAGAGCCCAATCCCATTCCCAATCCTTCAGATGGAACAGTGGATATTGAATATAAGCTGGTGGAACGGGCCAACGACCAGCTTGAAATATCCGGTGGATGGGGGGCCAATATGCTGGTCGGAACCATCGGCCTCCGGTTCTCTAATTTCTCTGTCCGCAATATACTCAATCTCAAAGAATGGCGACCCATTCCAATGGGTGATGGCCAGACCCTGAGCATCCGGGCGCAGTCGAATGGGAAGTATTACAGGGCCTATAACTTCTCGTTCGTTGAACCATGGTTTGGCGGAAAGAAGCCAAATTCGCTTTCCCTTTCCCTCTATCATACCGTAACAACCAACAGTTTTTATGCCTTTGACCAGGGCGACCGCTCCTTTAAAATTTCGGGTGCCGCTATCGGACTCGGACGGCGACTGAAATGGCCCGATGACTTCTTCCAGTTATATAACGAGATAAACCTCACGCAATACAAATTGAACGACTGGCAGGGGTATTTCTTTTTTACAGATGGTACCTCTAATAACCTTAGTTTTACCTCAACACTTGCCAGGAGATCGGTCGACCAGCTGATATATCCCAGGAGGGGATCCAATTTCTCCCTTAGCCTCCAGCTTACTCCTCCATACTCCCTTTTTAGTGGGAAGGATTATTCACAAGTGGATGTAAATGAGAAGTACAAGTTAATTGAATATCATAAATGGAAATTTAATGCTGAATGGTATACAACTCTGGCAGGAAATTTGGTGTTAAGTACACGAGCACAATGGGGATTCCTGGGTCATTACAATGATGATATCGGCCCTTCACCCTTTGAAGGCTTCGATGTGGGCGGAGACGGGATGTCGGGATACAATATCTACGGATACGAGACCATTGCCCTCAGAGGGTATGAGAACAGTTCTTTGACACCAAGGAAAGACGGGCTTAAATCGGGGAATGTGTATGAGAAAATTACCTTTGAACTGAGACATCCGATCACCCTGAATCCTTCGGCAACCGTATTTATGGTTGCTTTCCTGGAAGGAGGGAACGCATGGTACAGTATCGACCAGTACAATCCGTTCCTCGTTAAGAGGTCGGCGGGATTTGGCCTGAGAGCCTTCCTGCCCATGTTCGGATTACTGGGAATAGACTGGGGATACGGGTTTGATGATATACCCGGAAACCCGGGAGCAAATAAGAGCCAGTTCCACTTTACGATTGGACAACAGTTTTAGGAAGTGACGGGTGACGGGTGACGGGTGACGGGTGAC
>CAYZEZ010000096.1:0-1137 GCA_964477295.1 uncultured Bacteroides sp.
CCACCATCATCTTGCTGATTATAACCAGCCGAATTTGGGTGATCCCATTTACTTTCAAAGATAACAGCTGCGTAGCAAAAAACTGAAGGATATAGTAAGGCTGCAATTAAAAGGAAGACAAATTTCTTCATAATTAACCTCCACAACTCTGGATTCGTCATCGATCAAGGAAATGATCGGTCTAAAAATTTTAAGTGCCTTTCCCATATTTGCTTCCACCGTCTTAATAGAAATTGAAAGGTGTTCAGCAATTTCCCTGTATTTCAATCCATCGAATCTGCTTAGTTCGAAAATCTTTCTTACTCTTTCAGGCATCTTTTCTAAAGTCTTCTCAATGATCAGATGGATCTCTTTTGATTCGACCGTATCGAAAATCTCTTCGCTTAAAATGACCTCATAGTGGCCATGGCCACTATCGATAGGTTGTAAACTATTTTTTTCCTTTAGTACCTGCAGGGTATTATTGTAAACAGCCCTGTATAAATATGCCCTGAAAGAAGTTCTGATCTCAAGCCTCTGCCTTTTCTGCCATAGTTTATAAAACAGGTCCTGGACTATATCCTCCACGGTGTCGCGGTCACTGAAATACTGGTATGCATATCCGCATAACTCATTATAGTATTTCCTGAACAATTGTTCAAAAGCAACCATATCACCGGTCTTAAACCTTTCTATTAATATCCTGTCTTTATCCAAAATCCTGAATATTAGGGACTTTATATATTTTGCAAAAGTAGTAAAAATAGGATCCGGATCGAACACTCCCTGTACCCAATCCCCAGACACTCTGTTCACCGAAAAGGGTGTGAGAAGGTTCAAAAGTGTTGCAGACTGTAGAATAATTATTTTCCTAGATATTATTCATTTATCTTAAACAACTTTGTTCCCCTCTCACATAGATCCTTTATTTCACCCGGCTACAACCGCATTCTACCCTTTCTACTCTAAAAACAAATATTTCAAAGATCAATACAAAATAAGAGCCAGCGTTTTTTTTATTTCTACCATTAACAATCTGTCAGCTTAGGCAGATGGCTATCAAAATCAACCCCATATCAATACTCCACACCCACACTCAAACCCTCGATTGCCCGGCTCGCACGAGGCCACAGACATAACCTTGCCCCGCGAATGATT
>CAYZEZ010000096.1:1237-15387 GCA_964477295.1 uncultured Bacteroides sp.
CTCATTTGCTTTCATCGAATGATTCTCATTTGCTTTCATCGAATGATTCTCATTTGCTTTCATCGAATGATTCTCATTTCACGGTTCAAGCTGCTTCTTTAATCGCTTGTTCAACCTTTCAATCGCCGCTTCAATATTCTCATCCGGCTTAATAATATTATACTCTCCCCAGTAGTCAGGATCCTCGAATTGAGTTACCTGCTCAGTAAGTACATCGGAGAACCGGGATGATTCCTTCAATTTAAAACGGTTCAGGTTTTCCTTGTCAATATCGGTGACGGCCATCTCGGTCATTGCCGTATAGGTTGATTTGAACAGCTTCTTATCCCACTTACATGTAAAGACTACTTCAGAACGGACATATGACAGGTACCATATTCCGTCAGTTTCACGGTATTTAGTCAGGTAATTTGCTTCCTCCACATCAATTTTCATATTGGATGGTTTCTTTCTGACCAGAAGTTGAGCCGCCTCCGCCGGATCATCATAACTCAACTGGAAATCGAGTCCTGTAAATGCAAGGTTATCTGCATCCAGGTATATTTTTCCCTTGTATAACGGGACAGTAACATTTCTTTTCTGTTTGAAATTTATTACGTATGCCATACGGTCCTGGATATAAGTAATACCCTCCAGTTCATAATTATAAAATTCAAAGAATTCATACGACAGGATCTCCCCCGGATTCTTAACAACATCAAGCATAAGGGCTGAATATGGTCCACCCTGCAACTTAAAATAGATTGTATCCATTTTCTTAACATCCTGACTTTTTCTTCCCTTGAAAATTTTGGACCGGTCATTTTCAGCAGGACTCAGGTAAGGTGCTTTATATATATCGATTATGGCCTCGGCCACTGCTACGTAATTTCTGTTTTGCTGTATGGTTTCACGGTAAAAGGAGGTAAGCATAACCGGATCCATACTGTAATTGACAGACCTCTGCCTCATTGCAGCATACAGCAGGTCAAGCGGATCATCTGTTCGTATGGTGATCTCCCGGATTGGTATCGAAGCAATTTCTAAATAAATAATATTCCTTTTCTGACTAAGATCTTTTACCTCAACTAATGATTTTTTAAATCCCAAATGGTTAACAACAAGCTGTTTATTGTTCCCATTCGTGGGGACCTTTATAATAAAATCCCCGTCTGAGTTGGTTACGGTACCAATATTGGTTCCAACTATCTGCACATTGGCAAAAACCACGGGTTTTTTTGTGTCCTTTTCAAGAACCCGGCCAGAATAAGAAGTGTAATTTACTGTATCATTTAAAAAGTAAGCCGGCTGGTCAGTGGTTGTCATAATTGCCCGACTCAAAGGCATCCATGCCATAAAAAACAATAAAACGACCAAAACCGGCTTACCTGACGCTATATATGAACAAAACAGCCATTTTTTCATTTCTAAAATGCTTAGATCGACAATAAAAATTGGTTTTACTTTATATAGGATAAGGAAGGATGTTTTTACCCTATATTTATTTTACAGAAACATTGAGTGGTTCCTGCTACTGTCTATTGTCAACGTCTTCCCGGAACCCATGCAGCATCGATACCCGGGCTTTTATATTACTCTCTTCTCCTGAGTTTCCTGCTCAACTTCTCAATCGCAGCTTCAATCGATTCTTCAGGCTTTATAATATTGTAGTCTCCCCAGAAATCGGGGTCTTCCATGTCCGATACATTGTCAACAAAAACATCGGTAAGTTTGCTTGTTTCCTTCATTTTGAACTTATCAATATGTTCTGTATCAAAATCTGTTATGGCCATTTCAGAGGTAGTAATATAGGTCGACCTGAATAATTTCTTTTTCCATTTTACCTGGAATTTCAACTCGGTGCGCACATAAGCCAGGTACCAGATATCGTCTATTTTCCGGTAGTTAACCAGATAGTTCCCACTGGTCACGTCAACGTCAAGCCCCAGTGGTTTTTTCCTGATCAGGTAATCACTGGCCTGTTCAATACGCTTTTTACTTATCGAAAATTCCAGTCCGACAATAGCCAGATTTTCGGTATCGAGATAGATCCTTCCTGAATACAAAGGAAAATCAATGATATCCTTCTGATCAAATTCAATGACATATGCCATCGTTTCATGAATGGATACAATGCCCTTCATGGAGTAGTCATAGAATTTAAAAGCCTCGGGAGTTAGTAATTCCCCCGGATGCTTCGCGACATCCAGTAAATATGAAGTATAAGGGCCACCCTGAAACTTAAATAAGATGGTATCCATCTTTTTAACATCCTGGCTTTTCCGTCCCTGGAAAACACGCACCCGGTCACCTTCTGTTGATTTCTTATAGGAAGCTTTATATGCATCCAGAACCGCTTCCGCTATGGCAACATAATTCCTGTTTTGTTTTATGGTTTCCCTGTAAAAAGAGGTCATCATAACAGGTACCTCGGAGTAATTCTGAGGTATATTATTAACAGCCTGGCGCATCAACTCCAGGGGTTCCTGATTTCGTATTACCACCTCTTTTATCGGGTATCTGGCTGGAGCGAGTTCAAGCACATTACCTTCGCTCTTAAGTGAGGATATCGGAATGATCAGGGTTGAGTATCCAAGATGCGTTATACCAATTTCGCCGTTACTGAGAATATCCGGAATTTTAATCAGAAAATCTCCCTCAGAATTAGTGACCGTCCCGATCCGGGTATTTGAAATGAATACGGTAGCGAAAATAATAGGTTTGTGGTTGTCCTTATCAATCACCTGGCCGGCAAATGAATGTACTGTATCTTGTTTGATAAATTCAATACAATCCTTGGAAAATACATCGTCGGGAACGACTATCAGCAAGATAATCGTACAGGAAAAAAAAGCAAACAAACGATTTTTCATGTTCGAACGATTTTAAGTAAATATACAACGAATCGGACTGAAAATAAAGTTTTTAATACAAACAAAACCTGGCTGAAACGAAAATGGCCCTTGCCCGGCAATTGGTCCGACAATTTTTAATATATTCATAACCAAAATTTGGATAACGGATGAAATCAAAGATCTCCTGGAAGTTCTGACGATTTTAATAAATTTACCTCCGTTCACGCAGCCGAAGTCATATAATTATGCACTATGATGAAAATTAATTTTTCCTTGAATACAGAAGATCTGGGATCTAAACTCAATAAATTCTGGGAGCTCTCCGGCCAAAAGATCCAAAAGATTCAGAAGGCCTATGACCATGAGCAGGGATCGCCCGTATTTACTGTTGATGGGAAATATACCACGCATGGCTGGACCGACTGGACACAGGGATTTGAATATGGATCAGCCATTCTGCAATTTGATGCCACCGGTGAGAAGAAATTTCTGGAAATAGGACGTAGAAATACTATTCAGGTTATGGCGCAGCATGTCAGTCACTTCGGGGTACACGATCATGGATTCAATAATATTTCGACATACGGCAATCTTTTGCGATTAATGAAGGAAGGAAAAATTAATCAGGATGAATGGGAGCAGTCATTCTATGAATTAGCCCTGAAGATTTCCGGAGCCGTGCAAGCCTCCAGGTGGTCTGACATTGCCGATGGTGGATTTATTTACAGTTTTAACGGACCACATTCCCTTTTTGTCGATACCATACGCTCATGCAGGATACTGGCTGTCAGCCATTTGTTAGGACACTACCTTCAGAGTGAACAGGATGAAGCGGTCAGCCTCCTTGGAAGAATGATCGATCATGCGAAGGCTACTGCCTGTTATTCTGTATATTATGGTGAAGGGAAGGATGCCTATGATGTTTCGGGCAGGACAGCCCATGAGAGCATTTTTAATATTAACAGTGGTGAATATCGTTGTCCCAATACCCAGCAGGGTTATTCTCCGTATTCAACCTGGACCAGGGGGTTGGCCTGGGCCATGCTTGGTTTTACAGAAGAAATGGAACTTCTTGCAGAGATCCCGGACGATGAACTTCAGTTGTTTGGAGACCGCGAAGAAATTGAAGAGATATTCTTAAAGGCTGCCCTGGCAACCTGTAATTTCTACATTGAAAACACTCCGGCCGATGGAATTCCATACTGGGATACAGGTGCCCCCGGCCTGTTGTTGATGGGCAATTATCTCACACAAAATGCAGATCCTTTTAATTCATTCGAGCCGGTTGACAGTTCGGCGGCAGCCATTGCTGCTCAGGGATTGTTTAGGCTGGGCAGGATATTTAAACAGGTTGACCAGGAGGAAGCCCGGAGGTTCTGGCAGGCTGGTATGACCGTTATGGATACCCTTTTGGAAGAGCCTTATCTGAGTACCGACACTAAACACCAGGGTATATTATTACATTCAGTCTACCATCGGCCCAATGGTTGGGATCATATTCCGGAAGGCAGCCGGATCCCGAATGGTGAGTCATCGATGTGGGGCGATTATCATATTCGGGAAGCAGCACTTTTCCTTACCAAAATAATAAAAGAAGAACCCTATTACAGATTTTTTAATTGCATATAAAATCCCGGTTTTCCATGGAACTTTCGCGGTTGTGCATACATACAGAGACGGTAAAACCAATGACTATTGAAGAGGTTGCAAGGAGATTTAATGCACATGGCATTCCTTCACTATCTGTCTGGAGACATACCCTGGAGAGCCTTGATCCACAATCCGCTGGTAATATGCTGAGGGAGAATGGCATGGAGGTAGTTTCCCTGGTACGGGGCGGCTTTTTCCCTTCTGTAGATCAGGGTAAAAGAAAGGAAGCTATACTGGAAAATAAAAAGGCAATGGAAGAAGCGGCTGGACTTGGTGCCCCTATGCTGGTGCTTGTTTGTGGTGCTGATCCGGGACAGGATTTAAACAGGTCAAGAGAGCAGATTACCGTTGCATTACAGGAACTTATCCCAATTGCGCAGGAACTCAATATAAAATTAGGGATTGAGCCGTTGCACCCGATGTATGCAGATACCCGGTCTGCCATAAATACTATGAAGCAGGCAAACGACCTGGCCGAACAATTCGATTCGCCCTGGCTTGGGGTGGTAATTGACTTGTATCACACGTGGTGGGATCCGGAGTTGAAACATGAGATTGAGAGATGCGGGAATATGGATAATATCTTTGCTTTACACGTTTGCGACTGGAAAGTGCCGACCTCAGATATGCTTCTCGACCGGGGACTGATGGGGGAGGGTTGTATCCCTGTTAAGGAAATAACCGCCTGGGTGGACGAGGCCGGGTTCGAAGGACCCATTGAGGTAGAGATATTTTCAGAAAAATACTGGTCGATGGATCAGGACAAATATATTGAATTGATAAAAGAATCTTTTTTAGAAAATGTTTAATTCCAAATTCCAAATTCCAAACTCCAAATTTCTTATATGAAGAAGATAGGGATAATAATGAATGGAGTGACCGGACGGATGGGGACTAACCAGCATCTGTTGCGTTCTGTTAAAGCCATTTGTGATCAGGGCGGTATCCGGAATGCGAGGGGTGATGTAATTATACCTGATCCTGTTCTGGTGGGCAGAAACCAGGATAAATTGAAGAAACTCTCTGAACAATCGGGATTCAGTAAATACACCAGCGACCTGCAAAGCGTTTTATCTGATCCTCTGTATTCCGTTTATTTCGATGCACAAACAACCAACCGGCGGGTAGAAGCAGTCAGAATGGCTATCCAGGCAGGAAAACATGTTTATTGTGAAAAACCTGTAGCAGACAATTTTAATACTGCCATAGCACTTTATGAACTGGCAGAAAAAACCGGAGTTAAATCTGGTGTCGTCCAGGATAAACTGTGGCTTCCCGGATTGATCAAATTGAATAAACTGATTGATGCAGGATTTTTTGGAAAGATATTAACCATTAAAGGTGATTTTGGTTACTGGGTTTTCGAGGGATTCACCCGGCCGGCACAACGACCATCTTGGAATTACAGGAAAGAAGATGGAGGAGGTATTATAATAGATATGCTTTGCCACTGGAGGTACATTCTGGATAACCTTTTTGGAACAGTGCAGGCAGTTTCCTGTCAGGGCATGACGCTGATTCCTGAAAGGGTGGACGAAAAGGGAAATAAATTTAATTGCACTGCCGATGATGCTGCATATGCAACCTTTGAACTTGAAGGCGGGATCTATGCCCAGTTCAATTCATCATGGGTGACCAGGGTGAGGAGGGATGATCTGCTGGTTTTACAGGTTGATGGCACCAAAGGATCGGCTATTGCTGGTTTAAGGGATGTGGTGGTACAGGATTATGATTCAACGCCGACACCGGTTTGGAATCCGGATGTGCCCAAACAGATTGATTATTATACCGGTTGGGAACCGGTATATGAAGATGAAGAATATGATAATGCTTTTAAAATACAGTGGGAGCTGTTTCTCAGGCATATTGCATGGGATGAACCATTTCGCTGGGATCTTTTAGAGGGAGCGAAAGGTGTTCAACTGGCCGGGGCCGGCATTGAAAGCTGGAAGAAGAGAAAATGGATTACGCTGGATAGGATTTAATATGGACAATTGTCATCCTGAATTCATTTCAGGATCTCATCACAAATTACTTACAGATCCCGATCCCGAGTACTCCCCCCCCGAGTGCTCGGGGGGGCACGGCGGGACGGGATGACTAATTAAAAAACAATGAAAAAAGTTGCACTTGTCACAGGAGGATCCCGGGGAATAGGATTTGGGATCGCCAGGGAACTGGCAAAAAATGAATTCGACCTGGCTATCTTAGGCATGAGGACCAAAGACCAGGTTTCAGATGCCCTGGAAGAGCTAAAAGGATCAGGTGCGGATGTATTGTACATCCAGGGGAATGTTGCATCGGCAAAGGACCGGGATAAAGCACTGGCAGCCATCAGATCGCATTTTAACAGGCTCAATATACTGGTTAATAATGCCGGAATGGCACCCCGTAAAAGAAACGATATCCTGAAAACTACCCTGGAGAGTTATGACGAGGTAATGGATGCTAACCTTAAAGGTCCTTACTTCCTGACCCAGCTTGTCTCCTGCTGGTTGATCGATCAGAAAAGGGAAATTAAGGGTTTTGAAAGCTGTATTATTAATATTTCCTCAGTAAGTGCTGTAATGGCGTCAGTAAACAGGGGCGAATATTGCATTTCCAAAGCGGGAATGTCAATGATGACACAATTGTTTGCTGCACGGCTGGGTAGTTATGATATTCCTGTTTATGAAATTCGTCCGGGCATTACTCTCACTGATATGACCTTAATCGTAAAACAGAAATATGACAAGATGTTGCGTGAAGGGCTCACTATCCAGAACCGATGGGGAATCCCGGAAGATATAGGTAAAGCTGCACTTGCCCTGGCCTCTGGCAGTTTTCCATACTCAACCGGCGCAGTCATTAATGTGGATGGCGGTATGACTGTCCAAAGGTTATGAATTGCCGTCGGTTTTAACTAAAGGACTATAAGATCAAAACCACACCCAACACCCCTAACTCGCACCACTTCTGTCTTCTGACTCCTGAATTCTGTCTTCTTCCATAGGTTCCATATGTATCGTTGCTTCAATGCTCAATTCCTCCCTGATCGTATCCTCAATGTCAGTAGCGATAGTATGAGCCTGCTCGAGGCTCAGGTCATTCGGCAGGTTAATATGAAGGGTCAATTCAGAATGATCCCCATACGTGTGAATATGAAAATGATGAGGATAGAGGTGTATTCCACTGCGACGCAGGCATATCTCCCGGATCTTTTCAATAAGCTCATTGTCAGGCTTCTCACCCAGTATCCGGCTGATTGAATCCTTCAGTATTTCAAACATGGCATAAACGAGCAGTAGGCTTATCAGGATTCCAAGAACCCCATCAATCCACCAAAAAAAATCATTCAGAAAAATACCGATCAGTACAAGTACGGAAGAAATGGCATCGCTTCTGTGGTGCCAGCCGTCAGCCCTTAATGCTTTTGAACCTGTCTTCCGGCTTGCCATGAAAGCATACTGTGCAAGGAATTCTTTGAACAATATTGATATGATGATCACAATAAGTGCAATCCGGCCAAACTGCACGGCTTCATTATTCATCAGTCTGTGAGCAGATTCAATGAAAAAATTAATGGCCACTACACCGAGCATGAAACCGATGATCAGTGAAGCAATCAAATCTGCCCTTCCATGACCAAATGGATGGTCTGTGTCGGGTGGTTTCCTGGAGATCCTGGTACTGATTACAACAATAACAGAGCTGAGAGAGTCGGACAGGGTGTGCCAGGCATCCACAATAATTGCTACAGAACCAGTTACAATACCAGCCCAGTATTTTAGGATAAACAGTAGAAAGTTGGTTATAATTGAAATCCAACCTGCACTGGAATTAATCCTGCTCTTGTTGATCACTTTTGTTTTATCCATAACAGATTAATCAAAATAAAACCTTACAGAAACTGCAATGTCATCGATAATACCAGCATTGTCGCCGAAGAAATTAAGATTGGGTTTCCAGTCCATCCCGAAGGTTAAGGGTATATCCTGAATAACATATTCCAGCCCGATTATCCCGTCAATCCCGGCATATGTTTGCATGCCGGTATGGTCCGTCTCCCAATAGACTTCATCGCTGTTCCAGGAAGCAACGTGCATTCCGCCGCCAAAATAGAGGTATAATCCTTTCGTATCAAAAACCTCTTTATGAAATTCAAATAAACCTGTGACGGCAACACCCTTAAACCTGACGGCAACAATCCCCTCCAGGGCTCTCATATTCTTGAAAGCACTGTGCCTTGCCATGAAAATCTTTCCCGTAATGCCTGGATTTAAGCCCGCACGTAATCCTATTCCGGAATTGTATTCCTGGGCTGAAACTTTTTTGCCAGGCAGTAAAGCAATGATCATAAGGAACAAGATAAAGATCTTCTTCATAGCGTTATACTGGTTTCAGATAACAAAATAACAAAAAAAAACCGCAAAGATCACTGCGGGACCTTGCGGTTATTAAAAGGCTGTTAATCCTTATTGCAGGATAAAATTAATGGGAAGGGTAAACATCGTTTTTACTGGTTTGCCGTCTTTCATCGCCGGACTGAAATCAGGCATTGACAAAATTACTCTTAAGGCTTCTTCTTCTAATAATTTAACATGTTTTGGATCATAATTGGTCTTTTGATCATCCGGTGGTCTGAATGCCACAACAACCACACCATTGGCTTCAATAGTTTCATCAGGAGGAGGAGGAGGGGGAGGCGTATCTTCTGCACCGGTTTGATCCTTTTTTAACGGAGGTGGCGGAGGGACTCCTTCGCCCTTATCATGGACGAATTGTTCAACTTTTCCTTCCTCATTAATAACAAACTGAATATAAAACTTACCCTGAACTCCATTTTTCCTGGCTTCAGCCGGATATTTTAAGTTCGTGGCAATATACTTACGCATTTCCATATTACCTCCAGGAAATTCAGCCATTACGTCGGGTTTGAGATAAATAATGCTTTCTTCTGTTTTATCAGGAATCTCTCCAGAAAATAATTCATTATCGTTCTGACTGCATGCAAAAATTAAGAACAATATGGCAGCCAGGGGCAGGGCAATCAATACCTTGTATTTTGCCCATCCGGGTGATTTTGTTTTCTTCATCATGATTAATCGTTTACTTGTTATTGATTTATTAAAAGAATGGGTAACGGGAATATGTTGAACATCAAAAAGCTCTTCAATAATCTTTATCTGATATGAACGGATATTATAGCCCGATTCCAGTACTTCCTTATCCGCCAGGAATTCATGGTTTTCATGAACTGACCTGCGCAGGATCCAGGCAGCAGGATTGAACCACTGGAGAATGGTCAGAAATTCAGCAATGAACAGGTCCAGCGTGTGAAGCTGCTTAATATGAGTCTGTTCATGGATCAGTATAGGTTGTAGTTCCGACCTTTGATAAAGCTGCCTGCTTACAAATACAAGATTCAGGAATGAGAAAATGGAAATATTCTTATCCGATACAATCACTCTGGTCCCATTGGTCTCTATCATCTCATTGTTCCTAACAAGCAAGATGATCCGGATGATTGAAATAATCATCCTTGTTAACAAAACAGCTACCCCAAGCAAGTATATGGCAAGCAACACTGAAAAGAAATCGAGCCGCTGAATTATTCCGGCTTCATTTCCCCAGGATACACTTATTTCTTCCAGACTGACAACATAAGCGCCTGTTACTGATGATCGGCCTATTGGGATGTTCAGCAATGGGATAAATACTGAAAATAAAGCTATAGTCAGAAGGTAGATCCTGTTAAGTGAGAACATGGTCTCTTTTCTTAACAGGAAATAATACACCAGGTACAATATGCCCAGGCACATGGCCGATTGAAATAAGTATATTAAAATATTATTCATCATTTTGTTCTTTTTTGATCTCATTCATCATATTGATAATCCTCTCTGCTTCCTTCATCTTAATTTTATTCTTGCTGGAAAAAAACGAGACCAGGCTCTCAAAGGAATTATTAAAATAATTCTCCATGAAATTGCTCAGGTACTGTGAGGTATATTCCTCTCTTGATACGAGGGGGAAGTATTGGTGTGAATTACCATATGGTTTATAATCCAAAAATCCTTTCTTTTCAAGGATGCGGCAAATAGTCGACACCGTGTTATATGCCGGTTTATTAGGACCAATTTGTTCAATAATGTCCTTGACAAATCCCTTTTCCATATCCCAGAGGATTTGCATGATCTGTTCTTCTGCGTTGGTTAAAGCCTTCATGTGAAATACCTTTTGTTTTATAACGACAAATATAACTAAATGTTTCGTATTATCAACTAAATAATTAGTTAATTCAACTATAATTGCAGTAATAAAATTATAAATACCTGATATACAGCAGAAAAATGAGAGTTATTTTTTTTCAATTCTATTAAGTATTCGGTATATAAGGAAGGTAATCCAGGCTGAGGGTTCCCTCTTTTGTCCGAAATCCCAATCCTTCCAGGCACGGAAAACAGATTCCGGGGTGAATTTACCTTTTTCATCCTGCTTCTGCAGAACAATACTGACCAGTTCTTTTATAACCGGGTAGTCAAAAGTGGTTGGAAACTTGGATAAAATATCAAGCACATGAATTATGTCATACCATACCAATGGAGCTTTAAGCTTTCGAAAATCAGTACCCATGGCAAATAGATATGGCTTTTTCTCTTTCCTGATATCCCATAGGTTATATATGCACTGAAGGCCTTTGATAGCTTCATCAGACTTTTTTAGTCCGGGAAGTTCCGATAAAAGCTTTAACATTATAAGGTTGGCATAGGGACATGGATCATCCTTCCTTCCCGGACCACGGAATTTCGTCCCGAGACTTTCCGAAGCGCAACATCTCCATCCATTGTCCTCGTTCAGTTGCATCAGGTAGGAAATAGCCTTTTGAACCTCTGAAGTCTTGCCATAACCAAACTTTACCATGGAGTAAACAACAAGCGGAGCATCACACAGCATCCATAAAAATTCATCTTTGCCGCTTCCTCCGAAATGAGTGGGGATGTTTCCTATAATCTCAAAAACACCTTCGCTGGATTGATTTTCAAAGATCCTTGTGCAGGTTTCCTCTATTCCCGGATCTGACTTTCGTAAACCAAGCTCCGCAAGGAAAGAAAGTTTGTGGATAGGGTGTTTAGCATCGTTGTGTCTTTTCAATACCTCGCCAGGCCAGCCTTTAACATCATCAATCAGTACTTTGATTTGCGGATGATCCAACATTTTTTTCCTGGCTAACTGAACATCACTCGCCGATTCAGGCTGATTGAGCAGATCAATCCTGGTACGGTACTCAACCCATGGTTCAGAAGATAAAAGCCAATCAATAATAGCGTTTTGAGTCATCATATGATCTGATTATTAGTACTTTACTAATAAATTTAAATTAATTATATTTGAAATATGACCATTTTTCAATATCTTTTAAAATATTACCGTATTATACTAATAATTATTTCATCTGCCATGAAAAAACTGCGCCGTTTCATAAATCTATCCCGGTACAATATGCCGGTATTTCCCAGTTACCCTATAATTTTGTGTACACGGCAGCCCTGGATCGCTTAGGTAACCTGTGGATGGGGTCGATCAACGAGGATGAACCCGGTTTTGCTGCAGGGATATATTATTGCAGATTAGAATCCGTCGGAGAATCCATAGTTAGAAAAATGATCCTCCAAAAATAACCACACCCTCTGTTCACCGCTTATCACGATAAATACAGTTCTGTGCATCACAGATCTGACAAGCATACGGGTGTTTTTTTACATCCGGGCCAATACCGATTACTCCGCTGATCGATTTAATTGGGTGCATGAGGGCTGTGTCCGAAAGGGTTATACCACAATACTTTTCCGGGAAGAATGAGAAGAGCTTAAATTGGTCATTCACCGGCCATCCGCAATACCCGGGGCTGTATGGATTAGTTAAATTTAATTCCATTACCAGCATTCTCTCCTCAAGTTCAACCAGCATTTTTTCAACCGCGGCTTCAACTGTTTCTGATCCAAGTACGTCATACACATATCCTTTCATCGGATCATTGTCGTCAAAGTATTTTTTAGACCGCAGCTCAATTTCCTTACCTGCCGTGAAAATGAAAAATGCCAGTGATGAAGCAGATTTAATGTAATTGGTAACTATTTTGCCAGTCAGGAAGGCCTTATCCCCAATAATAATAGTATTGTTTTCATTAAAAAACCGGGGGACCAGTTCATATGCTCCCTGTATGTGAGTTATTTCACCGGCCTCTTCAAATACTGATTGTATTATGTCTCCGATAGGATCCGGAGCTGACCCTGGTTCAAATCCGATAAGCCTTTCAATCTTTGATGTGGTAATTCCCAATTCAGAGAAATCGTATTTTATTATTCCGGAACTGCTTTTCGTGTTCATTTTGGTGTGCTACACTGCCAGGTATCTGGTTCGCTTGCCTTTAATTCAGGTATATATTTTTTGCGAAATATGGTGTATATGATCGGGGGTAGTTCCACAACAACCTCCAATGATATTTACTCCCAGATCAATCATTTCAGGAACATAAGATGCTGTTTCTTCAGGGGATTCCTGAAAAACTGTTCTGCCTTCCAGGTACTTAGGCATACCGGCATTTCCCTGAATGATGAGCGGGATATCATGGTTTATTTTTCTGAAGGTCCTTAATATCTCAATCATACCGGCAGTTCCATTCCCGCAATTGGATCCAAGGATATCGGCTCCGGCATGGATGAGTGGCTGAACTGCATCATCGGGTGAAATGCCCATCATGGTTTTGTATTCTCCATCCACCGTTTTTTCAAAGGTCATGGTACATATCACTTCGCATTTTGTATTTTCTTTCGCAGCCTTAACTGCCAGCCCAGCCTCTTCAAGGTCAGACATAGTTTCAACGATAATTGCATCGGCACCTCCCTTTTCAAGGGCAATGACCTGATCCCGGAAAGCCTCATACATTTCATCCTTACTTACTTCACCCATCATCAGTATGATACCCGTTGGGCCGACAGATCCCAGCACAAATTGCCCGTGTCCGGCAGCTTGCTTTGACAATCTGGCAGCGGCCATATTTATCTCTTCAACCCTGGATGCAAGTCCGTAATGTTTTAATTTGAATTTGCTTCCTCCGAAGGAATTAGTTTCGACCATGTCTGAGCCGGCATTAAAATAGGAGCGCGCTATATCACTTACTTCATCCGGATGGGTCAGGTTCCATTCCTCGGGACATTCCCCGGGGGCAAGGCCTTTTAAATGCAGAAAAGTGCCCCATGCACCATCGGAAACCAGGATCTTTCCCGATCTGATTATATCAACTATTTTGCCCATTAATTATTTTAAGTTGCTAGTTAGGAGTTACTGGTTGCCAGGTGTCTGAATAACAGTCATATATGAATTAGTAAATGACACGAACTTAATTACTATTTTAATTTATGTTATTGACTATTAACACTTTACCCAGTAACTAGTACCCGGTACCTGGCAACTTGAATTATTTAATACGGAGCTAATTACGCCAGGGAATTCATATATTCAATTGCACCCTGAGGATCCGGTGAGTAAAAGTCTGCTCCAATGCTTTCCCTGAAATCATCATTTAAGGGAGCACCACCAATTATCACTTTTTGATCGGTATGCTTTGCCTTAATCTTCTGCACAATATTTTCCATATTTGTCATGGTAGTAGTAAGCATAGCA
>CAYZEZ010000096.1:15397-15637 GCA_964477295.1 uncultured Bacteroides sp.
ATTCTGGTTTTCACCGATAGCTTCGATAAATTTATCAGCAGTTACATCTACACCAAGATCAATGACTTCCCAGCCTGAGCCTTCAACCATCATGCTCACAAGGTTCTTCCCAATGTCGTGCAGGTCGCCGGCAACAGTGCCAACAATAAATTTCCCTTTTCTTTCCACCTCCCCTGATTGAAAATATGGCTTTAAATGTTCCATTGCGGTACTCATGGCTTTGGCTGACATCAGTACCTG
>CAYZEZ010000097.1:0-3501 GCA_964477295.1 uncultured Bacteroides sp.
CGGCATCTTACAAACCCGATCGCGACAAACATAGATATTTGTTTCACCCCCGATATACCGGTTTTCCAGCAATGGAAGGCCGGTTTTGTTCCGGGTCGAACCGGCAAAGAGTACATTGGGAAGGAATTGTCCGTTCAGGGATCTCATTGTTTCTTTTGCTTCGCTGCCGGCAACAACTACTTCAAATGCCGGATACAGGTGGTACAACAACAATATTCCCCAGTTGGAATAGTAGGTTCCGGAGGGAACCAGCTCTTCAATTACGTTGGCCAGCATCTGCTTCGATATCTCTTCGTACCGGGAATTTTCAAAGTAAACCGAGAGATATTGAAGGTTATTTGCCATCATGGAGTTAGATGAAGGGATTACATTATCAGCTATTTCCATTTTTCTTGAAATAACTTTTGTATCAAGATCTGATGTATAAAAATACATTTGTGAGTTTTCATCAAGAAAATGTTCCAAAGCATAATCGGTTAACCCTTTTGCGAGAGTTATCCATTGCTCATCAAGGGTGACCTGATAGAGATGTACAAAGGCGTTAATAGTGAAACTGTAATCATCAAGGAAACCGTTTATTTTTCTATGTCTCTTTTCCGAGAACATATGCTCAAGGCGGTAATCATCATGGATCATTTCCTTCTGGATAAAGGATGCATTTTTCAATGCCAGGCTGAGAAATTCAGGTTCATTAAATACTTTATATGCATCCGTTAATCCATTTAACATCAGGGCATTCCACGACATCAGGATCTTATCGTCCAGACCTGGCCTGATCCTTTTATCCCTGGCCTTTAACAGTATTTCCTTCTGTTTCCCAAGCTGCTCCTTTGATGATTGCTCAATATTTTCATTCCTGAACAGGATATTTCTTCCTTCTTCCCAGTTTCCTGTTTCAGATACGTTGTAGTGCTCTAGAAATAATTCCGGTTTATCCTTAAGGAGCTCTTTGATCTCACTGTATTCCCATGTATAATATTTCCCCTCGACACCCTCGCTGTCTGCATCCAGGGCTGAATAGAATCCACCGGTTCCCGAGAGAAGTTCATGCCTGACAAAACCTATTGTCTCATATACGACAGTTTTGTATTCCTCAGATTTGGTCAACTGGAAAGCCTCACTGTAAAGACTGATCAATTGTGCATTGTCATACAACATTTTTTCGAAATGGGGCAGGAACCAATCCATGTCGGTTGAATACCTGGCAAATCCCCCTCCAAGGGCATCATAAATTCCTCCCCGGGCCATCTTATCAAGTGTTGTCAACACATAGCTGAGTAATTTTTCATCACCGGTATGATAATAATACCTGAGTAGAAACTGGTAATTATTGGGCATCGGGAATTTTGGCGCACGTGTGGTACCACCTCTCTGGTAGTCAAACAACAATTCCCATGAGCTGACCATATCATTAAGGGTGGATTCATTAAATCCCTCTATGTTATTCTTTAATTGTACCAGGTCAGAAGAATAGATGCCTTGTTTTATACTTTCCGCCTGGTCAATAATCCTTTGCCTGTCTTTTATATATAAATCAGACAGGCTGAGTAAAATATTTCTCCAGTCATCCTTCCTGAAGTATGTGCCCCCGTATACCGGGCTACCGTCGGGCAAGGCAAAACAATTCAGGGGCCAACCGCCAGATCCGGTTAAAAGCTGGACAGCATTCATGTATAATTTGTCGATATCGGGCCTTTCCTCACGGTCAACCTTAATACAGACAAAGTAGGTATTCATGATATCTGCCACCTTCTCATCTTCAAACGATTCCCTTTCCATTACATGGCACCAGTGACAGGCAGAATAACCAATGCTAACAAGAATAAGTTTGTCCTCTGCTTTGGCTTTATTCAGCGCTTCCTCTCCCCATGGATACCAGTTCACCGGGTTGTGGGCATGCTGAAGCAGGTAGGGGCTGCTTTCATTTACCAGTGTATTGGTATGAGTGTAGTCGGAATTCATTAGTAAATCCTGTTCAAAATGAGCGATGTCAACTGAAGAACGGCATCCTGCCAGCATCAGTATTAATATACAGATCCGAAAATACATGAATGTTATAGATAAACCAAAAAGGCCATCCCGATCCTAAACTGAATTCAGGATGATCATCTTCCTGTTATTAAAACTAAATTTGATTTTCTCATGGCTTTGATTTACATTTGCGTCAAACAGGCTAAAAATGAATAACTTCTCCAACATGATCAAAATGTATACCCGCAATGGTCGCGGCCTGTTTTGCTGTCTTATTTATTATTCCCTCTGATATTGTAATCTCAGTTGCTTTGAATAGATACAGGAGAATTGTGGAAAGTCTGCAAGTCTTCGAGTCACGATTCACGACTCACTACTCACGATTCAAACCCACACCCATGCTCACACCAACCTGCAACCTGCAACCTGTAACCTGTAACCTGTAACTTGCAACCATTTATGAAAGGCCTCATATTCGACATAAAACGTTTTGCCATACACGACGGTCCCGGGATCAGGACAACCGTTTTTCTGAAAGGATGCCCCCTGGATTGCTGGTGGTGCCATAATCCCGAAGGAATTAAGCAGGAAATAGAATCCATTACAAAAAAGACTAAGCTGGATGATACTGTGATTGAATCAACAGAGGAAGTAGGTAAATGGATCACTGTGGATGAAATGATGACAGAACTGGAGAAAGAAAGGATTTTTATGGAACAGTCTGGGGGTGGTGTGACTTTCTCGGGAGGGGAACCTTTACAGCAACATAAATTTCTTATATCCGCCCTGAGAAGATGCAAGGCAGAAGGATTCCATACCTGTATCGATACCAGCGGCCATGCCGGTTCTCAAGTGGTGGAAGAGGCTGGTTCTTTGGCTGATCTTATATTGTTCGACCTGAAGTTGATGGATGAACGGGAACATAGAAAATTTACCGGTACAGGGAATGAGGTAATATTGAAAAACCTGGATATCCTGTATGGAATGCCGGTGGAGCTAATTATCAGGATCCCGTTGATCCCTGGTGTAAACAGTGATCCAGGTCACATTGCACCCATCCTGAAGCATCTGGAAGGTATGCCTGAACTAAAAAGAATTGATTTGCTCCCTTACCATTATTTTGCGGGAAATAAATACAGGCAGCTGAATAAACCCGACAGAATGAATGGGGAGGCGAAACTTAATGATAAACAGGTGGAGGAAATAGAGCAGATGTTTACTGGAGCTGGATTCCAGGTATCTATAGGAGGATGAGCATCTGAGTCATCCCGAACTAGTTCGGGATCTAATCGCAATTCAGAGGCAGATCCTGAATCAGGTTCAGGATGACTAATAATAAAATAAAATAAAACCATGAATACAAGAATTCAACAACTTAGAGAAAACAGTCTTAATGCTGTCAATAAGATCTCTGAAGAAAGAGGCATGCTGGTAACTGCCTTTTATCAATCGGACGAAGCCCGCGGATTTTCTGTACCGGTTACACGGGCAAAATGTTTCTACTATATAATGGATAAGAAGGAGATCTGT
>CAYZEZ010000097.1:3601-5844 GCA_964477295.1 uncultured Bacteroides sp.
ACCGGTTACACGGGCAAAATGTTTCTACTATATAATGGATAAGAAGGAGATCTGTATCAATGATGGTGAATTGATTGTTGGTGAGCGTGGACCAGCACCCAAGGCAACCCCGACCTATCCTGAGATATGTATCCATTCCCTGAAAGATCTTGATATTCTCGATTCCAGGGAAAAGGTTTCCTTTAAAGTGGATCAGGAAACGAAAAAAGCATTTGAGGATACCCTGATCCCTTTCTGGAAAGGCAAAAGCAACAGGGACAGGATCATGGAAAATATGACCCCTGAATGGAAAAAGGCCTATGCTGCAGGTATGTTCACTGAATTCCAGGAGCAACGTGCTCCGGGTCATACTGTACTGGGAGATAAAATCTACAGGAAAGGGATGCTGGATATTAAACAGGATATCAGGGAAGCCGTCGATAAACTTGATTTTTTTAATGACCCGGGTGCATATCAGAAGCGTGAAGAGTTAAAAGGAATGGAGATTGCCGCAGATGCTATCATTCGTTTCGGAAAGCGGCACGCAAAAAAACTTTCTGCCCTGGCAGGGGAGGAAAAGGATCCGGGCAGGAGGATTGAACTGGAAGAAATGGCCACTATCTGTCACCGGGTGCCTGAAAATGCTCCCGCGACATTTCATGAAGCGCTTCAGTACTATTGGTTTGTCCACCTTGGCGTGATAACAGAATTAAATCCATGGGATTCATTCAATCCTGGCAGGCTCGACCAGCATCTTTATCCGTATTATAAAAGGGAACTCGAAAATGGAAGCTTAACACGGGAAAGGGCGGTTGAACTTCTTCAGTCATTCTGGGTGAAGTTCAATAATCATCCCGCTCCACCCAAGGTGGGAGTGACTGCCCAGGAAAGCAACACATATACCGATTTCTCACTGATCAATCTGGGGGGAGTGAAGGACGATGGATCTGATGCAGTTAATGAATTGACCTACCTCATCCTGGAAGTAATCAAAGAGATGAGGATACTGCAACCAAGCTCCATGGTCCAGATTAGCAGGAAAAATCCTGATGCATTTGTTAAAAAAGCCATCGATATTATCAAAACGGGATTTGGACAACCATCCTGTTTCAATACAGATTCTATTATCCATGAAATGACCCGGCAGGGCAAATCAATCATTGATGCCCGCAGGGGTGGAGCCAGCGGATGTGTGGAGACCGGTGCTTTCGGGACAGAATGTTATATACTCACCGGATACTTTAACCTTGCCAAGGTATTTGAGATCACACTGAATAATGGAACAGATCCAATGTCAGGTGAAAGGATAGGGATCGAAACAGGTGATCCTGAGCAGTTTAAAACCTTTAATGAACTAATGAAAGCTTTTGAGAAGCAGTTGAATTACTTCATCGATATAAAAATTGAAGGTAACAATACTATTGAGCAGATCTTTTCAAACAACTTACCCGTACCTTTCCTGTCCCTGTTAATCGATGATTGCATTACCAACGGAACAGATTATAACGCGGGAGGAGCCAGGTATAATACAAGCTATATCCAGGGGGTAGGAACAGGAAGCATAACGGATAGCCTGACATCCGTGAAATATCACGTTTTTGATAAGAAAACGGTAACTATGAAGGAGTTGAAAGATATGCTTGCTAAAGATTTCAGCGGATCAGAAAAATTCAGGTTTGAATTGCTTCATAAAACAGCCAAGTATGGAAATGATGATGACTATGCTGATGATATATTGAGACAGGTGTTCGAAATGTACTTCAATTCTGTTGACGGACGGCCTACTCCAAGGGGAGGAGTCTTCCGTATCAACCTGCTGCCTACAACCTGCCATGTATATTTTGGGAAAGTAATAAAGGCACTTCCTGACGGACGGAAAGCCGGGGTCCCTCTCTCAGAAGGCATATCCCCGGTTCAGGGGGCTGACAGGAATGGTCCCACGGCTGTACTTAAATCTGCCGCCAAGATCGATCACCTTCGGACCGGAGGAACTCTTTTAAATCAAAAGTTTGCCCCTTCTTTTTTTAACACCGAAGATGGTGTTAACAAGCTATCCAGCCTGATCAGAAGTTATTTCAGTATGGATGGTCACCACATACAGTTCAATGTGGTCACGGCAGACACCCTTAGGGAAGCCCAGAAAGAGCCTGAAAAATATTCAGATCTTATCGTGCGGGTGGCAGGTTACAGTGATTACTTCAATGACCTGGGCAAAGACCTTCAGGACGAGATTATTCAAAGAACAGAACACGAAGGATATTGAT
>CAYZEZ010000097.1:5944-15501 GCA_964477295.1 uncultured Bacteroides sp.
TTCTTCTTCGAGCTCTAATTTCTCTATCTCCTTGATCATCTCATCGATCTTTTTTAATTCAATCTCCATATCAATCTCTGATTCTTCAAGATCTTTCATTGCCTTCTCTATTTCAGCCCTTATCTCTTCCTGGTTGATAGTTTTCATTTCCTGGATACTTTTCTGGATTTCCTGTTGGGCTTCTGCCATTTGTGTATTATATTCCTCGTACATCTCTTCTCTCATTTCCTCCAAATGCACATTAATCCTGGCTTTTTCTGCTTCCATATCTGCCATAGCCTTTGTCAATTCTTCCTGAATTTCATGCTCCATTTCCCTGCGGACATCTTCATCCTTAAAATCAATTCCTTTCAGGTTTTCTTCCAGCTCTTTGCGAAGTCCTTCAATATCAATTTCTTCCAGGCTCTTGAGTGCATCCTGCAGGCTACGCTCTATTTCTTCCTGCATTTCTGTAAAATCGATCTCAGGCAATTCAATCTCCTCCATTTCAGCCTTTATCCCCTCAATATCTATAGTCATAACCTCCTGAAGGTCATGTTGTATCTCTTGCTTTAATTCTTCCCAATCCATCTCATCCAGTTCGACACGTGACTCAGCCAGAGTATGTTTCATTTGCACTACTTCCTCAAGGGTTTCATCAATTTCCGGCTGGTAGTCTCCCTGATCTTCTTTCGGGATCCTTTTCCCATCCACATATAATTCGGTGACTTCACCATTCTTCACCACAAGCTTAAGCTTCATCACCTTACCGTTATCATCGATTGTCCTGGTGATAACGTTATCCTTTATTTTCAGGGTTGTATCGTGCTGTGATCCCTCAACCACTTGCTCTTTGTTTATTACGGGTTCATAGGCGACCGGATTCACACCTTCAGACCCGGGATTCGGATTCAAATCAGGAGTGGAAGTATTAATATAGCCAGTATGATTCTGCACCGGTTCAGCGGCATTATTATGACCTTTTGATGCACCCGTGCTGATCAGGATAACTGATACAGCGGCTATGAAAACAACCCCCGTGATCAGTTTGTCAAATACATTTGTCTTCATCTTTTTTGGTTTTAATATTCTTACTACTCTGTTTAATAATTGATGTTTTTTTAAGCCCAGTGCCAGAACAAGTTTTGGATAAAACTGAATTTCATGCACCGTCGACAAAGCCCTGGCATATGTTAATGAATCACCATTAGCCACAGCTATATCATCGCAACAATTCTCCCTTTCTTTCCTGATCTGATGATTAAGAAACCAGACAACAGGATGGTAAAACATGAACAGTTCAATAACATTCTGCAATACATTGATCAGGAAATCATGCCTTTTTATGTGCGCCAGCTCATGGACCAGGATAGCATCGAGTTGTTCGCATGGAATGTGTGAAATTACACTTGCAGGGAGCAATACCACAGGCTTCAGATAACCTATAACCATAGGATTTTTTACCAGTTTTGATCCCAGCAACCTTACCCTTCCCGGTACATCCAAACGCTCTGCCAGGAGGATAAACCTCTCAGTTATCCGGTCGGGTATTGACGTAAGGTTGGTTTTTTTATATCGAAAGGCAATGATCGTATTGCCTGCCAGCCTCAGTGATATTAATAAGATACCTATGATCCACAGGTTCACAATGAAAGAAAACCTTTCCGGAATATTTTGAATTAATAATTGAAATCTGCTTGACATAAAAGCCTCAGTCACATCACTTTTGGTGTTTAAAGATATTCCGGGAATACTACCTTCTTTGAATGAATGGGTAAACGAAACTCCATTGCCATTCGTTGCTCCGGTATAGGTAACAATAAATGTGACCGCACTTGCCAGAAATAATACCAGTAATGCAGATAATGCGACAAAATACCTTAATTCCGCCCTGTGGTTCCTGAATTTATAAAACAATACCAGGAACAGAAAGGCAATGATCAATCCCTGCCAGAGCGAATGAAGCAGTGTCCAGCCTATGGCCCTGGTTAATTGATCTGACAGTATGCCGGTAAACAGGTTCATTTTGCTTTGTTTTCAAGATCAGTTATCAATTGTTTGATTTTCTCAAGTTCTTCAGGAGAGGTTTTATTATTCCCAAGGGCCTGTAAAACAAGCTTCGACGCCGAACCACCAAAGGCCAGGCCAAGCATCTTGTCGATAATCTTTGTTTGCGTTTCCTCTTCTTTCACAGCAGGGGAGAAAATATGTATCTTACTGCTTTTGTCCCTGTTCAATAATCCTTTTTCAGTCATAATCTGCATTATTTTCAGGGTGGTGGTATAGCCTGTTTTTTTCTTTTTATTTAACAGATCATTCACGAACCTTACAGTAGAGGGACCATTGATCCACAATACCTGCAAAATCTCGAGTTCCGAATCGGTAGGCTGGGCCGGTCTCTTCTGTTCCTCCATAGTCTACGAATTATTTCGTACAAATATATACGAACAGTTTCGTAATTGCAAATATTTTTTATTAATGATTGTTAATAAAGTTATTCTATTAAAAAAGACCGAAAATATTTAAATTCGCTGCATGCCGTAACATATAGAAATTCAGATATATAGAGATATTGTCAAAACTTTTTTTAAAATATTACTATAAATATAGTTTTATAATTATAAAAATAGTTATACATTTGGTGCAATGAAAGAATTGACCAAAGCAGAAGAACAGTTAATGCAGTATCTCTGGAAGCTTGAAAAGGGCTTCCTAAGAGATATTGTGGAACAATTTCCTGAACCACGACCGGCTTATACAACAGTGTCGACAGTAATCCGGGTACTGGTAAGGAAAGGATTTATCGGATACAATGCGTATGGGAAGGTCCATGAATATTATCCATTGGTTGGGAGGGAAGAATATTTCAAATATCATTTCAAAGACCTGGTGGGGAACTATTTCAGTGGCTCATTGCAGCGCTTTGCATCTTTTTTTGCACAAGAGGGAAATCTCAACCTTACTGAACTTGAGGAGCTCAAAAGATTACTGGAAGATCAGATTAAGGAAAAGAAGGGTAAAAGCAAATGAATGGCTTATTCATCTATTTCATTAAAGTAATCTTACTGACAGGAGTGTTTTATCTCTTCTATATAGTATTACTCAGAAGAGAAACATTCTTCCGGTTTAACCGCTTCTACCTGGTTGGTTCAGCTATCCTGTCCCTGGTGATCCCTTTGCTTGAACTGGACTTCGGGATAACTAAAAACCTGGCCCTGGCTCCGCAACTTGTTCCTGATTACTGGATTGACGAGGTGAACAACAGCTTGCACAGCCTGGATAAAACACCTGTAAATGAGCCCGGATCGATTTCGGTTGCTGGATACATATATATGTTGGTTACAGGTGTGTTTCTGGTTCGCAGCTGCCTGGGATTTGTAAAAGTGTGGATGATGATTCGCAGCAAGCCCGGAAGGAAGCTTGGCAGGGTATTTATTAAATACAATGAAAGGAAAGAGATCCCATTTTCATTTTTTAACTATATCCTTATTCATAAGGACATATCCCGGACGGAAGAACTCGACGGGATATTGCGTCATGAGTTGGTTCATGTAAAACAGTTCCATACGGTCGATAAGATCATCATGGAATTGTTATCTGTTCTGCTTTGGTTTAATCCTTTCATCTATTATTATCGCAAGTCAATGACTGAAGTGCATGAATACCTGGCGGATGCCGGCGCTGTCAACTCAGGAACACCTGTACTGAGTTATCAACAGATGATCCTGAACTGGGTGAATGTTTCTTCGGGAAATTACCTTGTGAGCAGATTTACCAGTTCATTAATTAAAAAACGATTGATCATGATAACAAAAATTAATGCAAGAAAAAGAATCCGGATAAAACCCTGGCTGGTTCTGCCCTTATTGGGATTAATGGTTTTCAGCTTTGGCTTCAACTGGAATTTAAACGATAACCTGCCACTCAATAGTGAAAGCCTGACAAGGGGCATCATCCAGGACGAGAATATACCCTCGGGCGTACCCTTTAAAGAGGGACAGGAATACAGGATATCTTCAGGATGGGGAATGAGGATCCATCCCATAACCAAAGAGAAAAAAATGCATTATGCTTACGACTTTGTGGCACCTGAGGGTACACCGATCATATCCACTGCTGATGGTATAGTAGAGAAGGTAGAATTCAAGGAGGGGACGTATGGTAAACTGGTGCTGGTGAAACACAGCGATATTTACAGCACCCTGTATACACAGCTTCTCGATTGGGAGGTTAAGGAAGGCCAGAAAGTTAAAAAAGGGGAGGTAGTGGGATATCTTGGCCAATCAGGGTTGAGTACAGGACCACACCTTCATTATGAGGTGCATAAAAATGGAGAGCGTGTTAATCCTGAAGAGTATCTCGGTCTGGAATAGCAGACCGTTTAAAAAAGATAAACCGCAAAGTTTCATGGAATTTTGCGGTTTTTTTTGATCCATGGCCCGACACAAGCGATTAACATAATTTAATACTTCTTAACCTACTTTACATTTTTAATTAAAAATTACTTCTTTAATTGTAACAGATTGCATTTTTAATCGTCTTTTAAATAGAAACAGGTGAGCCGGAAAACAACTAAAAAGAAAACCATGAGCATTGAACAACAGATACAGGCATGCGAACACCAGATCTCCCGGCTGGAACAATTGAAGCATACCATTGCAGGGAATGCTGAGAGCCGTCTTCAGAAAGCTGACGATAAAATTATTGATGTGCAATTGAGCCGGATCAATAAAGATCTCGACGAATCATACCAGCAAATGGCGATACTTAAGATTAGGCGGATGATGGGATATTAAGAAATTACGATTTACGATTGAGCTAAATTGACCAGATTTAGGTTTTAATTTTAGTCAATCTAGTTCAATCTAGTCAATTCTTCCCCACTCTCCAAAAGTCCCCGGGTTCAAGATCACATTCCCCGATCATTTCCAATCCATATTCAAGATAACCCAGGTCAGCGTTTGTATTATTTGTGCCTAATGTGAATTTCACTCCATTGGCTTTAGCCAGTTTGATAAATGCAGGTGATGGAATCCGGGTTCTTGCATTTATCTCCAGGGCCATTCCGGTCACAGCAAGGGCATTCACCACTTTTTGCATCCGCTGTTCTGTCCAGAGTTCATCATACCTGTCGCGGATAACACCCGGCAGGAAAGTTGGATTGACAAAAATATCTACCGGCTCGCTTGTTATAATCGTAACGATCTGGTCAACATAATAATCCATGAATTCCTCCACATCATCTATAAAGACCTCATCATCGATCCAGAGCCTTGTCCTTCTACCTTCCTTGTCAAACCAGGTAAGTGCATCGGTAAAAACATAATCGAAAAGGGCTACGCTATCAGGATTGAACATATCAAGCCATTCGCGGCCTTCAGCCTGCATGGCTGTATATGCGGGATAATCCTTCATGTTGTGATAGTAAGCCGACAGGGCACTATCATTCTGAACCGGGAATCCCCATCCGCAATTCACTGCCACTCCATATGTGATGCCTGTTTTTTCTCCATGTTCCAGCAGTTGTTCCATCGTCAGTCCCCCTTTCAGGTGAGCATGATAGTCTGTAATGTCGTACCCGGCCTGTTCCAGCGCTGCTATTTTTTTAATCATTAGCTCTTCGTGTGATAATTCAGGCTTTGGCTTACAGCTTAAACAGACGAGAAGAATCATCAGTAATAAATAATGTATTTTCATTTTACTGGTCTTATAGTTATAGATCATTTAAAATTTTAGTCAATCTAGTCAATTCATTTCATTTATCACAATCTTTCCCTCAGTATGGTATTCTTCTGCCCTCCGGTGTGCATCGGCAATTTTATCCAGCGGAAATACTGAATCAATATAAATTTTCAGATCCCCCCTGATGATCATTTCAGAAATGATTTCGAGATCCTCACTCTTTGATTTCATCAAAAATGTCTTCACTTTTTTCCCTGCAAAAAAAGCCAGTAATTTATGTGCCAATAACTTTGGACGGGGTAGGGTGGTGAGATATATTCCTCCTGGTTTAACAATCCTTTTTGTAGTCCGGTAACTTTCCTTCCCAGCCGAATCATATATTATATCATATTTCCTGCCGGCTGTTTTATAGCCAGACAACGTGTAGTCAATATAATGGCCAGGTGCCAGCTTGTCCATCATATTTTTATGCCGGCTACTGCAAACAGCCGTCACTTCAGCACCCATCGATCTGGCGATCTGCAGCACAAAATGTCCCAGTCCGCCTGCAGCACCAATAACTAAAACTTCCTGATCCTGCTTGATTTTGCATTTATCACGGAGTGATTGAAGTGCTGAAATAGCTGTCAGGGGAACAGCAGCTGCTTCTTCCCAGGTGATCATTTCAGGTTTGATTGCAATGGCAGATTCAGACGCAGCAGCATACTCGGCATAAGCTCCTCCAAACCTCCTGGTGAGCCTGCCATAAATGTGATCTCCCGGCTTTATCTTCTTCACCTCGTCTCCGCAATCTACCACCTCCCCCGATATATCATATCCAAGCACAACCGGAAAATGAGCCTTTAAAAAGAGCTTGTGCCATCCCTGCCGCTGCTTCCAGTCGACCGGATTTACAGCAGCAGCCATAACTTTCACTAACACTTCATAAGATTCAATGATCGGTTTCGGGATGTCAGTAATCTCTAATACATTGGGCTGACCATATTGGTTTATTACTGCAGCTTTCATATTTTTATTAACTTATAAGGTCACCAAATTAATAAATTATGGACATAGCAGAAAAGATCTTCGAAGTAATGAAGAATGAAAACAAGCCACTTAAGGGAGGCGAAATAGCTATATTATCCGGACTCGATAGAAAAGTAGTGGATAAGGCCATGAAGGAATTGAAAGAAAAGGAGATGATCTTCTCACCAAAAAATTGTTTCTGGCAGGCGAAGTGAGGAAGAAGTTGCGAGTTTCGAGTTACGAGGTGGAAGAAAGGCCTCAAAATAATAGGCTATTCCCATACTCCCGCAATTTTCTCTTCACAGAATTCACATTTGCCATTCTTCACATGATTCTGCGTGATAGTATATCCAAGCCTTTCAATGAGGAGTTTATTGCATCCCGGACAATAGGTATTCGAAGCCTTTGATCCGGGTAAATTGCCAATGTATACAAATTTCAAACCCTCTGCCAGGGCAATTTTACGGGCCTCTTCCAATGTTGAAGCAGGGGTGGCGGGCAGTTGGGTTAGTTTATGCATTGGGTGGAAACGGCTGAAATGAAGGGGATAGTCTTCAAAACCATTAGTTGATAACCATTTACACATTTCTTTAATCATATTCAAATCGTCGGTCCAGCCCGGCACGACCAGGTTGGTTATTTCTATCCATACACCCTCTTCCTTCATTATCTCCAGTGTCCGTAATATGGGGGCCAGCTTGCCTGCATTCAGTTTAAGGTAGGTGCTCTCGCTGAAAGATTTCAGATCAACATTGGCTGCATCGATGTTTTTCAAAAAATAACGCAACGGTTCTTCGTTGATGTACCCTGCCGTAACCAGCACATTTTTAATGTCTTTCTCTCTGGCTAGCTGAGCAGAATCATAGGTGTATTCATAGAAGGTGATGGGTTCAGAATAGGTGTACGCTATCGACTCACAACCATATTTGATGGCATTGGCCACCAGGGAATCCGGCATCAGGTCAAAATTCTCCGTTTCGGTCGGGGAAGATTGTGAAATGGTCCAGTTCTGGCAATTCAGGCAGGCAAGGTTACATCCCGCAGTAGCAATCGAAAATGCATTGGATGCCGGCAGAAAGTGATTCAAAGGCTTCTTCTCAATGGGATCCACATGGACCGCACAGGGATTACCATATGCAATAGTATATAACTTGTTGTTCTTGTTTATCCGGTTATGGCAGTCGCTTACTTCATTCAGCTTTAGCGTGCATTCATTGGGACAAATCAAACATTTTACTCCCCTGGGCGTGACCTCGTAGAATACCGACTCTTTGCTCCATTTCCAGAGATCATCATTGCCTGAAAATCCCAAAGCCGGAAAACACAACATACTGCCTGTTCCCAGTAAACCACATTTTATAAATGATCGCTTATCCATCGATTACAAAGGTAAGCAAAAGATATACCCGGTTTTCTGTACTGATCAAACAGGATACTCAATTTAAAGTTGTTATAGATAAGATCTCCTGTTTTTCAGGACCAGAAGCATGGCAATAAAATTTATTCCTGCAACGGTCAGGGCGGTGCCGGTAAAACCTAGCATCGGAATGAGTAGAACAGAAACCAGCAATGATCCGAGAGCTGAACCATACAGATCATAGCTATACAGGTCTGATGCCCGTCTGGTTATTCCCGTTTTCAGGAGAACAGATCCCATAGAAAAAAGCATCCCGATAAGGGCTGCAACTAAAAAAGTAAGCACCAGGATAATCGTATGCAGCAGGACAGGGGGAATACCTGTACGGTTTACCGTCATTAACAGGAATGGAATACTACAGGCATAGGCAATGATCAGAACCTGAATTACCAGGAATGACCTAATTTCTTTACGGAACCATTTCACTCCATATAAGGCTCCAAAGGCCAGTCCTGCCATAAATACTCCTATTATTACTCCTATATATTGATACACATATCCATACAGTACCTGAAAGGCAAGTATAATAATCAACTCCATAGCTGTCCCTGCAAAACCACCTGCAAACACCCCAAGGGTGACCGGCCTGATCCGCCACATTAAAATAGTAAATAACACCAGGATAATTGCCAGCGGGAACCAATAGTTAATATTATACTGGCTAAGCCAATACCTTAATTGAAGAATATAACAAACAGGTTTGAAATCTGTGTTAATACCTGAATCCGGATCAAGTTGCGCTGTAATAAATTCATTCCTGTCCTTTAAAAGTGAGTAATCTATAAAGTATTGATTCACATAAATATTCTCAATACCTTTATTAACAATTAGCTCTGGAATATCCAGATCTAATGGAGTGTTGGAGCTCAGGAAATAATTTTTATTCCCCGGAACGACCAGTACCTGATCAAATACCGACTCAAGCGTATTGTATATCACAGAATTTAAATCATTGGCTTCCTGGCTTACATAGTTTGTTGTGGAAGGGAGCGAAAGTGAAAGGATTCCCCCAACGCTTAACCTTTCCCTGGCCAATTTAAAAAACTCTCTTGTATAAAACCGGTTCTGCTGAATGGTGGATGGCTCTGACACGATCAGCAGGATCGCATCATAGCTTGTTTTTGTGGTTTTCAGATATAACCTGGGATCCCCAACTATTGTGTTTATTACGTCGTGATCCAGATCACTGGTATATTTCCTTCCTACTTTAAATATCTGTGGATTTTGCTCAATGTAATCAACCTGTTTTACAGGGTATTTTAATATCTCGGGAAGGGTACCCGATAAGCCACCTGAGATCAGTAAAACATTATCTACTTTATCAAGCTGGGAGAGTGCATAGTGCACCGATTCTTCACTAAATGCAGGATCATTGGTTGAAAATAATAAACTTGTATTCTCAAAAAAATTAAACTGCTCTGCCGTTTTGCTCACAGCCAGGCTGCCATAAGGGGAATCTTTCAAATAAACC
>CAYZEZ010000098.1:0-15464 GCA_964477295.1 uncultured Bacteroides sp.
GGCGAAGCCAAACGGCAAGGCCAAACGGCGAAGCCAAACGGCGAAGCCAAACGGCAAGGCCAAACGGCGAAGCCAAACGGCGAAGCCAATGCGCTCACAGGATTCAAATATAGAAGTAAAATGACTATATGTGCGAAAATTTAATCTTTTCTGGTTTTTTACTTAAGAATCGTAATAATATGCTTTAAATCATTGTAAAATTGCAACTTAATTTTGCAAATGAGAAAAAGAATGGCTAGGTTTGCAACAGATTCAATGAGATGAGAAAGTGCAATGCATATTTTTATTTTTACCCGGAATAACCCTCAGGGACAAACAGTTTATAACTTATAATAAATGACACGTCCCGATATTTCGGGATTTTTTTTTGGAATTAATCCGGTTTCTATTATGAATTGTTTTTTCTTCTTTTATGCTTTTACCTATTATATCCTTTTAAAAGGTCCGGGGAAAATGTGCATTCATAAGAAATAGAAACAGATCCCGGACCAAAGGTTCGGGATTTGTTATTTAACAGAACATCAAAATGGCTATTAAAATTGTAATACAGGGTGGATATGGAGCATTTCATGAAATTGCCGCCCACAGATATTTCGAAGGAAGCGATATCGAAATATTACCAAGGAATACATTCAATGATGTTATGAAGTCGTTGAAAAAAAACTCTGCTGACTACGGTATTATGGCGATTGAAAACTCTCTGGCTGGTAGCATTCTTCCTAATTATAATCTTTTAAAAGATTCACCAATGAGGATAGTCGGGGAAATATATATGCGCATAAAGCAAAATCTGGTGGCTCTACCGGGACAGAAAGTAGAAGATATCCGTGAAGTATACTCTCATCCTATGGCCATATTGCAATGCCAGCAATTCTTTGATAAATATCCTGAGATAAAATTGATCGAAAGTCTGGATACTGCTTTGAGTGCTAAAGAAATATCCCAGAACAAATGCCTGGGTATCGGAGCCATTGCCAGTGATCTGGCTGCAAAAATGTTCAAACTTGACATTTTGGCCGCAGGGATTGAGACGAATAAGAAAAACTATACCAGGTTTTTGATTATAGGTGAAAATAACCATAAGGAAATAACTGTTGAATCGATCAATAAAGCATCATTGCATTTTGCACTGGCTCATAAAATAGGGAGTCTCTCGAAAATTTTATCTATACTTTCCTACTATGATATTAACCTAAGCAAGATCCAGTCGATGCCCATAATGGGCAAAGACTGGGAGTATCAGTTTTATATCGATGTGGAGATAAACGATTATAGTTTATATAAACAATCGCTCGAAGCGATTAAACCCTTTACCAGCGATCTTGGAATTTTGGGAGAATATCAGAAAGGGATATCAGTAATCCGTGAGTAGTGAATCGAAGGTGTGGTCTCCTATGAAGCTATTGATTATATACTAACTGCACATCACCCAGGAACCAAGAAACAACCAAATTAAAAAACAATAATTAATGAATAGAAAGAAACTTAATTAAAGCAATTTTAGTCATGGGAGTAAATTTAGATTTAGAACCCTTTGTACTGGAAGGTCTGCCGAATGAACGGCCATTTATTATAGCTGGACCGTGCAGTGCTGAAAGTGAGGAGCAAATGTTAATCACTGCCAGGGCATTGGCTGAACAGGGAATAAAAGTGTTCAGAGCCGGAATCTGGAAACCCAGAACACGACCCAATGCATTTGAGGGGGTTGGCTCAAAAGGATTGGCCTGGCTGAAAACAGTAAAAGAGGAAACAGGCATGTACACCACTACAGAAGTAGCCAATGTAAAGCATGTATATGAAGCACTTAAATACAATGTCGATATATTGTGGATAGGTGCCAGAACAACGGCTAATCCTTTTGCTGTTCAGGAAATTGCCGATACGTTGAGCGGGGTGGATATCCCTGTTCTTATTAAAAACCCGGTAAATCCTGACGTTGAACTCTGGATTGGTGCCATCGAGAGATTAAACAGATCAGGTCTTAAGAAACTGGCAGCTATCCACAGGGGATTTTCTACATTTGGTGAATCGGGATTCAGAAATAAACCTCAGTGGCAAATCCCTATTGAATTAAAACGTCGAATTCCTGATATCCCGATAATCACTGATCCCAGCCATATATGCGGCAAACGTGAAGGTTTGTACGAAATAGCCCAGGAAGCGATGGATCTCAGCTTTGAAGGATTGATAATCGAATCCCATTTTGATCCCCAAAATGCCCTAAGTGATCCGGAACAGCAGTTAACACCAGCAGATCTTAAGAAATTGATTGAAAAACTTGTTTTGAGGGATAAGGATATAGATAATGGTTTATCATTAACCATTGGAGAACTAAGGGCACAGATTGATAACCTTGATGATAAAATAATTGATATTTTTGAGAAACGAATGAAAGTAGCCGACGAGATCGGACATTACAAAAAGAAAAGTAACATTGCTATTCTCCAGTCAAAAAGATGGGATGATATCCTGAATAAAAGACTTAAAATGGGAGAAGAGAAGGGATTGGGAAATGATTTTGTATCGAAGGTATTCAGGGCTATCCACCAGGAATCGATCAATCATCAGAATAAAATTATGAATGAAGATCAGGAGACGGACTGATATATAATACCAGATCTGGTATATGCATACATTTGAATTAAATACCACAACCGGGACTTCCAAAATAATGATTGGCAAAGCATTCGACAAAGTCTCTGCCCGGATAACCGGTCGGCGTCTGGCAATTATTACTGATTCAACAATATATAAATTATACCACAGCGAGTTCCCGAAAGGAGAAAACATCATTCTTGATCCCGGTGAGAAAAGCAAAACTTGGGAAGTGGCCTTTGATATTTATAAAAAGTTACTGGCACTTGAATTTGACAGAAAGGATTTCATTCTTGGAATAGGCGGGGGAGTAGTTTGTGACCTTTCTGGATTTATTGCATCCACCTACCTGAGGGGAATATCATTTGGCTTTATTGCTACTACATTACTGGCCCAGGTTGATGCCAGTATTGGAGGAAAAAATGGCATTAATTTCCAGGGTTATAAAAACATGATAGGCGTAATCCAGCAACCGGATTTTGTATTTTGCGATCCGAACCTTATCAAGACCCTGGATAATAAAGAGTACATAAGCGGACTGGCAGAGGTGGTGAAATACGGTGTCATTGTAAATCCTGAACTGTATAATTTATGTGATCAGAAAGCAGATAATATAATTGAACGGGAGGACCAGGTCCTGGAAGATATTATTACTATGTGTGTCCGGGATAAATGCAACATCGTACGACAGGATGAAAGAGAATCGGGTGAACGAATGAAACTGAATTTCGGACATACCTTTGCCCATGCACTGGAAAAGGTTACTGAATTGACTCATGGAGAGGCTGTAGCAATCGGAATGGTTCTGGCTGCAAGGATCTCTGAAAAACTTGGATTTCTTGCCGGTACGGATACTGACCGGTTGGTTTCTTTGCTAAAAAGATTCAGTCTTCCCGTATTGACAGATATTTCTTTAAACCGGTTGTTCGAAGCGATACACAAGGATAAAAAAAGAAGGGGGGATCAGATCGGTCTGGTCCTGATAAATGAAATAGGCAGCTCTTTCATACATTATTTGGAACTTAAAGAATTTGAAAATCTGATCTATGATCTGTATTAGTCTTGGAAATATGTCTTTTGAGGAATGCAGGGAACTTGTCCGTAAGGAAGAGTTTGTTGAACTGAGATTGGACCTGTTGAAGTTTTCAACCATCCAGCTAAAGGAATTGCTGGCGATACCTGGCAAGAAAATTATTACATGCAGACGCGGTGATTATACTGATAATGAGAGGATTGGTATGTTCAGGGAGGCTATTGACAGTGGAGTGGATTATATCGATCTGGAGCTTGAAATGCCTGTTGAAATGAAGCAGAAAATAGTATCACAGGCCAGGTCATCGGATTGCCAGGTTATCATCTCATATCATGACTATTCAGGTACTCCAGCTATTGGCATACTTCAGGATTTGATGCAAACCTGTAAGGAGTCTGGTGCAGATATTGTAAAAATGGCCTGCCAGGTAAATGAGCCCCCGGATATTATCAGGTTACTTTCCCTTTATGATGCAAATACACGCCTTGTAATTATCGGAATGGGTAGATTGGGCACAATAACAAGGATTGCCGGTCCTCTGTTAGGTGGCATATTCACTTATGCTGCACCGGGACAGGAAATGGAAACGGCTCCCGGACAATTATCCAAAGAATCGCTGCAGAAGATTTATGACCTGATAGGAGCTGATATAGATAAAACCGGATAAAATCTGAAGATATTTAATAAAACAAAACCTACCCTATGAACAGTTTTGGAGAAATATTCCGCATATCTATTTTTGGCGAGTCTCACGGCCCGGCTGTAGGTGTGGTGATTGATGGTTGCCCGGCAGGGATACCACTTGCCACTGGTGATTTCAAGGAAGATATGGGTCGTAGAAAAGGTGGGGCACCCGGGACAACGCCAAGAAAAGAACCCGATCTTCCCAAGGTGATGAGTGGATTATTTAACAGCTACACTACAGGATCACCCCTGACAATCATGATAGATAATACCAATGTCCGTTCATCCGATTATTCAAAACTGCAAGACATCCCCCGGCCAGGGCATGCTGATTTCGTGGCATCGCAAAAGTTTGGGGGATTCGAAGACAAGTATGGCGGAGGGCATTTCTCAGGACGGCTTACTGCTTGCATAGTTGTTGCCGGAGTGGTTGCTAAAAAAATTATCCATCCGGTGAGGTGCGAGGCAAGGATATTAGAACTTGGCGGATTAGAGGACCAGGAAGTTGCCTTAAAAAAAGCAATTGAAGAGCAGGATTCGATTGGAGGAATTATTGAATGTACGATATCAGATGTCCCTGCCGGCCTGGGTGAACCATTCTTTGACTCTGTTGAATCTGTTATCAGTCATATGGTGTTTTCGATACCGGCTGTCAAAGGTATTGAGTTCGGATCGGGATTCCAGGCTGCCAGGATGAAGGGTAGTGAACATAATGATAGCATTATTGATACAGAGGGAACAACTGAAACCAATAATGCCGGAGGGATTAATGGTGGAATAACAAATGGAAACGAAATAGTATTCAGGGTAGCTGTAAAACCCACTTCCAGTATATCAAATTTACAACGGACCATGAATATGAAAACCGGAGAGATGACAGACCTGGTGATTGAAGGAAGACATGATACCTGCATCGCTCTGAGGATCCCTGTTATTCTCGAAGCTGCTGCTGCCGTTGTCATGGCTGATTATATGCTTCTTGAACAGCGGATCGGTCGAATTAATAAAGAGAAAAAATGAAAATTGTCGTCATCGGTGCCGGGAAGATGGGGTCCTGGCTGGTCGAATCGTTGTGCCTTGATTATGAAGTAGGTGTTTATGATCTCGACAAACATAAATTAAAATACTTTTTCAATTCCCACAGGTTCCTTACACCGGAAGAGATCAGGAGCTTTGAACCTGATATGTTGATCAATGCTGTCTCATTAAATAATACGGTACAGGCATTTGATGAATTGTTGCCCTTTGTCAGGAATGATTGTCTTCTCTCTGACATCACATCTGTTAAAAACGGACTTGCAGAATATTATAAGAAACTGGGAAGGCGTTTTGTATCTACACATCCTATGTTTGGTCCCACTTTCACCAACATCAAAGAGCTGACTAAGGAAAATGCTATTATTATTAAAGAATCGGATGAAGAAGGAAAGGCTTTTTTCAGGAAGTTTTATGCCACCTTTAATTTAAATATATACGAATACTCTTTTGTTGAGCATGACCAGACCATTGCCTATTCTCTTTCCATTCCATTTTCTTCATCCCTGGTTTTTGCTGCCTGTATGAAGAAACAGGAAGCCCCGGGCACCACGTTTCGAAAGCATATGAATGTGGCCCAGGGAGTCTTGTCAGAGGACGATTACCTTTTGTCGGAGATCCTGTTCAGTCCCTATACACTGGAACAGGTTGAGAAGATCAATGCCCAGCTGGATTTTTTAATAAGCATTATCCGTAACAGGGATTTTGAAGAGTTGCAAAAGTTTTTTAATGAGTTGAGAAAAAATATTGAATAATCTTTTCAGTTTGTCTTAACCATCAGGATCTGACTGGTTTTTTCAGTTACCTTGTATCTTTCATCAATACGCTGATTTACCACCCAAATAATATCATCACCATTTATTAATAACCATTGGTCCTCCTTATCTGCAATTGAGAGTTTCTCATCAATAAGAAAATCGCTGAGTTTCTTTTTATGCACCATGCCCAGTGGTTGAAAATAATCTCCATCATGCCATTTTCTGAGAATCAGGGGAAAATTGAGTTTTTCATAATCCAGACAGGCGACATTCTTTTCCCGTGGAATGTTAAAGGAGTCGTTGTAATCAATAATTAGCAGATCCAAAGTCATGGGTTCTCGCACCTGCTCCATTCCTTCATCAATGTAATATCTTTTCGTTTCTGATTCCTTCAATGGTGTTACTATGAACGTATTTCTGTCTTTAATTAAGCGGTGTGTACCGGAATAGAATTGCTTTCCGGAATGGGCTTTTAATGACTCAATTATGCTGGCGATCTGGGATGAGAGAAACTTGTATCCTGAAAGTATCTCAAACAGAATAGTGAGTTTATTGGGGAATGATCCTAATTTTTCAAGATCGATTATTGCACTTTCTCTATTATCCTCAACAAGCTCATTTTTAATTTTTTCAATTGTACCCAGGTAAATATTCTCCGTATCATTCAGTTTCCGGATAGTCTCAATCAGCGATATGCGAAAACTGGGATTGATTTCTTCAAACAACGGTATGATTTCATGCCTGATTTTATTACGGGTATAATATACTGAAATATTTGAGGAGTCTTCCCTGTAATCAATCCCACACTCACTGGCGAATTTCTCAATTTCGATCCTTGATGCAAACAACAGGGGGCGGATGATCCGCCCGGTTTTTGGCTTGATGCCTGTCAGGCCCCTGATCCCGGTCCCCCGGCCAAGGTTTATCATGAAAGTCTCGATAACATCATCCTGATTATGAGCGGTTGCGATATGAGTATAACCATGCTGGTCACATATTACATCAAACCAGTTATAACGCAGTTCCCTGGCTGCCATCTGGATGGATAATTTATTTTCCCGTGCATACTCCTCCGTATTAAAGTGAGAAATGAAATGAGCAATATTGTATTGATTGGATAACTTCCGGATGAATTCCTCATCACCATCCGATTCAATTCCCCGAAGATGAAAATTACAGTGTGCGATTCCAAATTGAAATCCGGATCGCCGGAAAAGATCAAGCATGACTACGGAGTCTATCCCTCCGCTTACAGCCAGGAGAATCTTATTATTGCGGGAGAACAGGTTATAATCCCGCACAAATGAAATAAATCGCTGCTGCATATTAAATCCCGGCGTAGGGGTTTATACTATCGCCAGATATTAGAAGAACGATTATTTATTTCCTAAATACTCTGAAATGCCTTCCTGGGTTGCTTTCAGCGCCTTGTCTCCTTTATGCCAGTTGGCCGGACAAACCTCGCCATACTTTTCTGAGTACTGAAGTGCATCCACCATCCTGAGGGTTTCATCTACACTTCTTCCAAGGGGCATATCATTTACAACCTGGTGGCGCACAATGCCTTCCTTATCAATCAGGAATAATCCCCTATAAGCCTCAGGAATACCCTCAAACAGAGATTCACCCTCTTCATTGTAATCGTAATTTCCGGCAAGAACATCATAATTTTCCGCAATGGTCAAGGAAGGATCTGCAACGAGGGGATAACTAACACCTTTTATGCCACCGTCCCTGGCTTCTGTTTGCAGCCACTTCCAATGTGAAAACTTAGAATCAACAGAGCAGCCCACTACAGCGACATCTCGTGCTTCAAATTCCTTCATTCTTTCCTGAAAAGCAATGATTTCTGTAGGACAAACAAAAGTAAAGTCAGCTGGGTAGAAATAAAAGATTATATATTTTTTCCCAAGATATTGATCGAGTGAGAAATTTTCAACGATCTCTCCTCCGTTAACGACAGCCGAAGCACTGAATGCAGGCGCCTTTTTCCCAACTAATACAGCCATAATGAATATAAATTAAGTTTAATAACTGTCAGATATCCTGCAAAAGTACAAATATTTTTCCTTGAATTTGTTACCTGATTTCAGCTGCCTGATAATGCTCCTTGTCGCTGGCGATGTGAAATGATCGATCCTTAATTAGTATTTTTTTCGCCAGGCACCGGCACCCCGTTTTCTCCCGCGGGCAACCGGGGTGGGAAGAATTATTTATATTGGCAAGCCAATTTATCCGCAGGGATGCAGGTGGCTACTGGAATGTGACGAGATCGGGTTTGGTTACATAAAAATCATTAGGATTCAATTTCTTTTCACCCGAAAAATCCACTTGAAACGGGAATTGTATATCTGAGATTGTAGGATAAAATCCTAACCTGATCTGGATGGTTTCAAAAACCAGCCGCTCATTCTTTATTCTTACTCCAAATCCATACCCGGAATGCAATTTAGACTTAAGTAATGGTCCTTCAGCAGATATAAAACCGAAATCCAGAAATCCAAAGAAAGCAAACCGAAAACCAAAGAAGTAATACGGAGAAAAGGATACTGCTTCATAATTGGTGACAAGTTTTTGCAATCCTGTCACTCGTTCATCCTGGAATCCTGTGATTCCATTTCTTTCGTTTATTGTGATGAATTCATCCACGTATCGGTTAATACCTCTCACATACCGGAAGTTTAAAAAATGTCTGACTTTAAATCTGTTAATAATGAATAAATTAGAAAAATAGTTCAGCGAAGTATTGAAAACTCCCTGGTTGAAATGATCAACTTCATCAAGAAATCCACCGAATTCGACTTTGCTGTAAAGATAGCCGAGCCTACCAATCATTCCCCCCCTTGAAATGCTGGATCCAAGATATATTCTGTTACCAAACTCATTAAATTCGGGCCCGGCCGTAACATTAATCAGTGTCCCATGAGGTATGTCCTCTGTTCTACCAAAACTGTAGATCAGGTTACTTCGGAAAAACCGTTGTTGGGTTAGTGAGATGCTGCTGATCCAGTAAGATCGATTATGGTATTTGTAGAAAGTGACCTCATTAATTCCCCGCGGCCTCTGAAAGAAATGTTGTTGCATATACCGGGAGGCCAGTACGAGATTTATCCTGTTTTTTGTGAAAACTTCCCTTGAAGTCAGTGCAAACGACCGTCCAATCCAATTGTCAAACAGATTATATTCGATTTGAGCCAGTTCTGTAATGGAATCGTTGTATATGATATTTTTTTCAGTAGAGGTTCTTTCAAATCTCAGAGCCCCGGCATACTTCATATTTGGGGTATAAAAAGGTCGTTCTAATTCGGCTTCCTTGGTTTCGGTCTCATGTATCCTGGCATACCTTAGTTTACTATTGATAAAGGTTCCTCCAATGTTGTTAACAATATGAAAAAATTCATGTGTTACTTTTTGGTCTTTATCGCCGTCCCAATGAATAAGATAGTGGATCTGTTGACCGAGTCCCGCCAGGTTTTTTTCAAACAATTCTATTTTACCTGCATTAATGTCCAGAATCTCACCGCCCATACCGATGGAAAAATTATCTTTTGTTACTATCAGTACATCCACCAGATCATCCTGACCGGGAACATCCTGTATATAGATCCTTACATCCTCTATGAATGGCAATCTTCTTATAATCCTTTCATTGTCTGCCATGATTGAGGGATTGACAGCATCCCCACGGCTGAATATGATATAATTATACAGAACATTATCTCTTGTCAGAAAATGGATATCATTCCCCAGTTTCTCCATATTGCTGAGAGGGTATATTACGGTATCAAAAATGGAAGGGCCAAAGGGCTCCAGTTTTTGAATTTTAACTTCGCGGATTATTTTCCCGGTAAATGGCAGGTAGGGCAAGACGCTTGCGGTGGTTTGAATCGTATCTGTTATTTGTTCTGAACTGGGCGTGCGTATAACGATAGTGTGAAGTTTGTTTACCCATCTGTCACCGGAAAATCTTAACTCGAGTGAGTCGTAGAAATCCTGGCTTTGTTTTTCACGGCCTTCCTTAATTTTATACCTGGTTCCGGGGGGGACTAAAAACAGGGTATCAGAGCGGGGCTGGAATGATTCATCTCCTATGGTAATGATAAATCCTTTTGATACGAAAACAGTATCATAATATGTTGTTGCCTCCTGTGACCATCCCGCTATACTTACATATGCGAATAAAAGTACAGCAGACAAACAATGCCTGAATTTCGATGGTGCCAGTAACATGTAGGATCAAATCGTACAACTGTCAAATTCAAAAATATCCTATTCGTTCAGATCAATTACCTCCGGGCCCTGCTTGAAAACGATATCAACAGGAATGTCCTTTACTTCAAGCCTGTCAAGTTCGGCCTGCAATTCAGACCGGATAAAACCCATTTCTTTCACCATATTTTTAGCTGCATCATAATTACCATCGCCCTGGATGATGAGTATCTTCTCAGCCAGTGAATTCATGGCATCTCTCATTTTTTCCTTATCCACGCGATAGGTTCCTGAGGCGTCATCCCGGGTGAAGGCTCCCGCTTCCTGGAAATAGTAGAAACGGATCATATTTGCCTTGCCATGTGAACTGGCCACACCGAAGCGCACTGAACGGAATATCCCTGCCATAAAGGTCACATAATTATCCATCAGGTCCTTTTCACCTAGTTCTCCCATTTCTGCAAGTTGAGTAACAAGAAATAAACCCAGTATATCGGCTTTCCCTTCTTCCAGGGCACTGTATTGTTCTTCCAGAGCATGGCGGACCGTTCCTTTTCCGTCGATCGTGTTTTTTATGCCTAAACCGTGAGCCACCTCGTGAAACATGGTGTTCTCAAAAAAAGCTTCGAAGGTAATGTGGCTCTTCTGGTCTTCGGCGATCAACTCGTCGCTGATGGGCACAAGTATTTTTTCAAACTTATATTGCATTGCATTTTTAAGCTGCAATTTCCTGCTGCCCTTCTCATTATGAACCCTTTCATCATTGGGCAGGTTAATAGCAATCGTTTTACTACCGGCATTGCAATCACCAGCATAAAAAATAGCATCGTATACACCAAGATCAGAATCTGAACCGGGTACCTCTTTTTTATATTTTCCCGGTACCGGGAGTTTTTTCTGTAGTTCGGGAAGGAGTGCGGAGAACCGGTCCAGTTTCTGGCTCCACTCCTTATCCTTTATCAATATAAAGGATTCGTGTGCAGCCTTGTACCCATATAAACCATCTTCATAATTTTCAATTGGTCCGATAATAAAATCTATGGTATTGTTCTTCATGTCCATCCATGCCAGGTCGCTGGCAAGATATTCATCAGTAAGCAGGGCCTCTGCTCTTAATTCAAGATATTTTTTTAACCCCGGGTCTTCGGCCAGTTCTGCAGCTTGTTTGATGTATGCTGCCGCCTGATTTGTTTTTTCTGCATATGCTTCATGGTAGGGGATGCTTACCAGGTTTCCCTCTTCATCACGACGAATCAGGGTATAAAGACTGGTCTTATCATCTGAATCGAAAGATTCAAATTCCTCTTTGGTCATATCGGTCGGGTAGAAATTGGCACCTTTGGGTTTCTGACCTATTCCTTCCAGGAATGGTTGGTTGGCATTCAATCTTTCCCAGGGTCCGTAATTAATTGCAAGAAATTTACTTGTTGCTTCTCCAATATCATCTGTGAACAGTTCATCCTTGTCACCATAAGCCTGGAGCCAATAGATATCTTCTATAGCCAATGCGGCTTTAAACAGAAAGGGGAGCATTTGTTTTTCCATTTCATCCAGCACGTCAAGGTTGGTGGTAAGTTCAACCATGACAAAATCATTCACTTTGTTTTCCATCCATTTATCTTTTCTTGGTAACGGGATATCGGATTCACCGTCTTTTGAAAGCAAAACAAGCATATCTTTCTCAATCAGATACCCGATTTTTTTTGTGATTTCTTCGCCATCATGGTTAAGTTTTACTTCAAAAACGATCTGGTCATTATCCGCCTCAATTATTTGATATTCAGCCCTCTGATCAGCAATTTCCATTATACCCTCATGAATGGTAACAAACAACGGAGGATAGTTTTTCCCTTCCTTAGAAGGGTGATCTCCTGCATATGATCCATAATAGGGGACTTCTTTGGTACAGCCGTTCATAATGAACAGTCCAGACAGACAAATGATTGCCAGCCAGGGTAAAATTTTATTTTGATTCATGACAATTTATAGATTGGTTGATTAAATTACAAGATATTACTTTTATCACAAACCGGGATAAAACGAACATGATTTTTATTAATCATCATTTACAATTGATTGATGAATGAAAATTATTTAAGAGCGAAGCGGTTGCACAAGTTCTGAATTTAAAAAATATGTTATGATGTGATTTTAAAAATTCAGCCTTGTGAAAAATAAACAGGTTGTGAAACAGGTGTGCTGAAGACTTTGTATCTGCGGATCTGGTAATGTTTTGGGATCAGTTCATTTCTCCTCTCCCGAAATATCATCCGAGTTAAAATGAAAACCAAGTCTTTTACCGGTTTTGAGCCTGGCAAACTGGATTTTTTGTGTGATTACATCAACGGATACCATTTTAACAGCATCGTAGGGAGGGACCAGCAAATCGAATTCAAGCGAATATTGCATGGCCAGTTTGGTAATACTACTCAGCGCTTCCCGGTTAATATTATCCTTCCCGAAGTTATTATAGAAGTATCCGAGTTGCCGTTTGCCTTCGACAAAATAGTGCATATCCTTATTGACGAATATCCTTCCTATGAGGTATCCCAGATCGTCAAGGCGCTGATATTTAACTGAATCTGCAAGGAAATTGAATATATTAATAATACCACAATAGGAGGCCGTTTTATCGGCCTGGATATAAGATGTCTTCCATATCCCGTGTCCACGGTCAAATTCAAATACATTGGAATGCATATGGAACAAAAGAAGGTCGCCTGAAACCTTGAGCTGGGCATCAAACAATCCCATATCCTTGTACTCAAGTATCACCCTGTTATCGATCCCTGACAGTTTTGAATTGAAGGTTTGTTCCAGTTCAGGAAGTATTTCCTTCAACATTCTGAATGCGCTCAGTGTGTTGTCGTAAACTTTTTGTTTCAGGAGCGATTTTGACTGGATGGTCTCGACTATCGACTTATCAGCATCTTGTTTTTCCATATGTATTTGGTTCATGGTTCTTCGTTTTTCGTTCTTCGTTTGCGTGGTTTTGTGTGCAGGGAGTTCATTATCAAAAACTTATAAACAGATCGCAAACATTCCGTTCACCCATACTGCCGGATCACCGATCAACGATCGCGGTTAATACGCTTTTGCAAACAGGACTCTCTGTTTTGAAGGCTTCCCTGTATAAACACACTTTCCTTCTTCCCCTGGTAAATCAAGAGGAATGCAACGTATAGTAGCCTTTGTTTCTTCCTTAATCTTCAGCTCGGTCTCATTTGAACCGTCCCAATGGGCATAAACAAATCCTCCCGTGCCATCAATCACCTCTTTAAATTCTTTATAGGTATCAACAGTATGAGTATTCAAGTCACGAAACTTCAGGGCTTTATTATAGATGCTTTCCTGGATATCGGTCATCAGCAGTTTTACCACCCCCACCACCTTGTCCTGGGGATGGATACTCTTTTCCAGTGTATCCCGCCTGGCTACCTCGATGGTCCCGTTCTCAATGTCCCTGGGACCGATCGCTAACCGCACCGGAATTCCTTTCATTTCATATTCAGAAAATTTCCATCCGGGCTTTTGTGTATCCCTGTCATCAAACTTGACCGATATCCCCTGAGCCTCAAGCTCTTCCTTGATCTTTTCAGCCACCGAGGCAATTTTATCCAGCTCACTGTTCCCTTTATAAATAGGTACGATAACCACCTGGATAGGAGCCAGTTTAGGTGGCAGGATCAATCCATTATCATCAGAGTGACCCATGACCAGGGCACCCATCATTCGAGTAGAAACACCCCAGGAAGTAGCCCATACATATTCGAGTTTTCCTTCTTTGGTGGTATACTGAACATCAAAAGCCTTAGCGAAATTCTGACCAAGGAAATGCGATGTGCCTGACTGCAGGGCTTTCCCGTCTTGCATCATGGCTTCGATGGAATAAGTATCGATGGCACCGGCAAACCGTTCTTCGGCGGTTTTTTTCCCCTGGATGACAGGAAGGCTCATCCAGTTTTTCACAAAATCGGCATACAGGTTTAATATTTTTATAGTTTCATCCACCGCTTCTTTTTCAGTGGCGTGTGCCGTATGGCCTTCCTGCCATAAAAACTCAGCCGTTCTGAGAAACAGGCGGGTCCTCATTTCCCATCTTACAACATTGCACCACTGGTTGATCAATATAGGCAGGTCGCGGTACGACTGTATCCAGTTTTTATAGGTGTTCCAGATAATTGTTTCAGAAGTTGGCCGTATGATCAGTTCTTCTTCGAGTTTGGCATCCTCATCGACAATAATTTCATTCGACTGGTCATCATGCTTTAATCTGTAATGGGTTACCACGGCACATTCTTTGGCGAATCCTTCCACATGACTTGCTTCCCGGCTGAAAAAAGATTTAGGAATTAACAGTGGGAAATATGCATTGCTGTGACCGGTTTTTTTGAACATCTGATCCAGCACCGATTGCATTTTTTCCCATATGGCAAATCCATAGGGTTTAATTACCATGCAACCTCTTACAGCAGAGTTTTCTGCAAGGTCAGCTTTGAGCACCAGGTCGTTATACCATTGTGAATAATTCTCCTGCCTGGTTGTTAATTCTTTTGCCATTGTTGTAAATCTGCATAAATTGATGATTCCCTGAAGGAAAGTGCAAAGTAAGAAAATATAAAACAGATTTTAAACTTGTGTCATTTTTATTTATGAGCAAATCTTTGTAATATAGTTGGGTATTTTTTTGAGTTTATAATTTTTAGATAATTTTATTTCGTCGGAATTGCTTTTGGCATAGGTTTTGCATTTTGTTTAGCAAATAATATTAAACAATGATTAGGAGGGTGAATCATGAAAGCAAAATTTAGTATAATCGGAGCACTGGCATTAATACTGGGAGCATGCTCATCTACCTACCGGGCAGGAGTAGCCCCGTATGATGATCTTTATTATACTCCCAGTGCACCTGCTGAACAAGCTGCAGTTGTTGTTACAGAACCTCAGGCAGTAGTTCAGGAACAAATCCAGAAGCAACCTGTTGAAGAAGAATTGAGTGATTATGAGAAATACAGGCTTCAAATGGAAAATGAATATCTTAACAGCGATTCAGAGTATCCTCAGGATGAGGTCCTTGAAGGAGCAGATACGGTTTATTATGATGAGGAGGGTGCAAATGAATACACCTATTATGAGGATGAGGGGCAACC
>CAYZEZ010000099.1:0-15444 GCA_964477295.1 uncultured Bacteroides sp.
TCCGGACCTGGGATATTGAGAATAAATCATATCTGAAGGAAACAATACCCGAAAAGGAAGCTTATTACGGATTTGGCATTATAACCAGGTTTTTATCCAAATATGCGACCGTGGTTGAAATGGATTCTGAATACAGCAATGATTCATTGAAACTATTCATGACTGCACTTAAAAATCCTGATGGGGGCCTGATTCTCTACTTGCTTAACAGGTCTTCTGAAGGGATGACCGCAAATATAACAATCTCAGGAAAAATAAAATATGAGAACCTGTACCTGTATCAGTTAACAAAAGAGATTATTCTACAGGAAGAATATCCCCTTACCCCTGAATTCATTGAGGCACAAGATGGGAATTATACGGTCTGCCTGCCTTCGAAAAGCATTAGTTCAATTACAGATTTCAAGCTTGAATATAAAGATAAGGGTATCCTATTCACTAAGAAGAATTAGACGATTCCCTGTTTCCGGTAACTGCTGTAAACGCTACCTCCCTTCCATCTAAGCTATCGTTCAATCTATATATATAAGTTTAGAATTGTTCCTATATTGAGAACTTATATTTATTATATATATTCCCTGTTCCATTCTTTCATTAATAAAATATTCATTTGAATGAATGTTTATTAAACGATCGCGATAATGCAACCTTCCATATATATCATATATTGAAATCAATAAATCATCATCCTGCTTTAAATTGCTAAAAATGATTTTTGATTGATTAATAACAATTGCAAATTCAACTTCTTGTCCTTGTTCGATATCAGATATGTCAGTTGATGTATTTCCCAGTACCTGGATTTCATCAATTTTAACAGCCGTACCCTCATAAGCAAAAGCACCGGAAACAGTAATCTTAATAAACCTTGCTGTTACAGCTACTGAATCTGTAAATACCTCACCCGTCTCCGTATTGTCAGATCTGTCAACAATTATTTCATAAACTCCATTTTCAGGTTTTGCTTCAATAATATATTGATAATCTCTTTCACTATCAGGATATACCTTTATTGTAACCAGGTTATAATTCGTTCCCAGATCAATTTCTGCCCACTGGGGATATTCCGTGGCGGCCCAATAGGTATTCCAGTCACCATCAACCAGAAACTCTTTAAACCCAACTATCTCAAACTCGGCAGAAGCTGCAACAGGTTTATTCAATGCCAGGTTTATGGGTTTGCAATCATCTGAAGTAGATACAAGAACCGGATCCTGTACTTCAGAAATATTACCGGCACGGTCCCTCGACACTACTTGAAAAGCATACTCAGTCCTGCACAATAAATCCGAAAATGATACGGAAGTAGAATCATAAACAATCCCGGCTAATACAGAATCAATATATACATAATATCCAAAAACGGTATCATTATCACCAGATGCATCCCAACCAAGCGTTATTCCACTACCTGAAACTTCGGAAGCCGAGATATTGCCCGGAGGAACAGGGGCTTCAACATCTTCTGTCCCTGCTCCATATTCATAACATCCAATATCAACAATTATATTTCTGTCGTTTCCATCAAGGTCGATAGAAGGGGCCTGTTCGTTATTTCCCTGGTCAATAAGTTCTCTTGCATTCGGTTTGATATGGCAATCGATGCTTTCTTCAGTAAATGATTCAAATAAATCAAGGTATTTTCCTTGTGAAAGACCATTTATATTATTGTCCTTAAGCCATCCGTAAATGTTATTAATATTAGTTCCTTCAGGACCAAAAGCAATGATACTGTGAACGATATTATTTCTGACAGTACAATCCGGACCGCCACCGACAATCCAAATGCGAGGTTCACCTGAACCAGTAAAATCAGGCCTTTTGACAACTGTATTATTGACTATCCTGCAATTATTCAAAATATGTCCTAAACAAATAGCATTATAGTGAGTAGTTGATACCAGGTTGTTTTCAATGATTACATTTGAATATGTATTGCCTGATGCAAAAACAAAGATGCCCTGCATAGACCCAATAAAATTTCTCGAAAAATCCGTAACATTCAGAAATTGATTCCTCCGGATAATAATGTCTGAAGACTGCTGGTTACACTGCAGACCATCATCATGGTTTCCATTTGTGCTATATGAATCTTTAACAATATTGTTTTCTATGAGATTATGTGTCCCATTAGGTCTAATACCATCTCCTCCGTAGTTTTCGATAATTGAGTTCTGCAATGTGACATGATCGCATCCACCACCAAGATGAAAACCGAAATTCACATTCTTAAAATGACAGCCTGATACTGTTATTGAGTCACTTTCGTAACCATAAAAACCACTGTATGCTTTATAGTTCCAGTCATCCTTTGTCCATGTTGCAGAATTCTCAATTGAATATACAACACAGTTTTGTATTTGAATATTCGAAGAAGAAGATACGACCTGGATTAAGCTATTTGATATTAATGGGTATACAGGATGTTCCAGAGGGGGAGTCTCAATAAGATCCATGCCATTCGTACTAATCGTTAGATTATCAAGTTTCCAGTATGAAGCACCACTGAAACTGATCCTTTCAAGCATGGGATTCTCTCCTTCTGCTATTGTGATTGTTACATATCCGTTGTTTTGTGTTTCAATATTCGGAAACCCGTGATTTCCTGTCATGAGATATATTGTGTCACCTGCCTCGAATGTTTTCTCCATGACAACAATTTCAAGACTTTCCCAGGGAGATCCGGGGCTTAATCCGTCATTTGCCATGCTTCCATCCGGAGAACAATAATAATTCGTTGATAATGCTGAATTTATAATCAAAACATTCATAATAATTATAAGTCGTGGTTTTTTGGTCATAGGATTAATTTTTTAATTGTTATTATTTTTAAATTCGTTTTGTGGCAGAGTGCCCATTATCGATACAAAATGTTGTTCAATTGTTCTTTGAGTCCGCTTTTAATCTGAAGATACCCGGTTTGGTTAGCCAGATTATACCATTCATGGGGATCAGTCCTGTGATCGTACAGTTCTTCAAACCCATCAGCCCAGAGGACATATCTGAAATCCCTTGACCTCACTGAAAAATGTTGTTCGTTTACCGGTGGAATTTCTCCAATTTCCACTTTACTTAATCCAGTAACCGCCGTCAGCGCAACTTTGCGTCCATTCCATGATTCTGTCGATGGATCCATGATAAGATTGACAAGGCTTTGGCCATCCATCAAATAGTCTGTTTTACCTTTGTTCGGCTCGCTCGGCAACCCGCATAAATCAATGAGAGTAGGATAGAGGTCAATGAGCGATACCGGGTATTGGCACTTCTGGTTAAAATTCTTTTCGTTTCCCGGGATCTTTATAATTAGTGGTACCCGGGTACTTTCTTCCCAGACGGTATTTTTGTGAAGGTGGTTTTTTTCACCAAGATGGTATCCATGATCACCAGTAAAGACCACGATAGTATTTTCAGCATAATCACTTTCCTCTAAAGCTTTCAGTACTTTTCCGATCTGATGATCCACGAACGAAACGCAAGCAAGGTATCCCTGGACGGCCATTTTCCATCCTTCATTATCCGGATAAGCTTCCAGCAAGCGCAGGAAACTATTCCTGCGTTCATGATTTGCGCAAAAACGATCGGGAGAAAGCGGGCTGCAGTCATCTGTGTCACCTTCAAGGTAAGGTGGAAGTTGAATGCTGTCAATCGGATGCTGCTGAAAGAACTCATCCGGTGCAATCCAGGGTGTATGGGGACGCATGAATCCAACAGTTAAAAAGAAAGGTTTGTCGTATTTCCGGGATAGTTTTTCTATTGCCCATTCTGCACTTTTTTCATCTGGCATCAAATCCCTGTCATCCGGACCGTTATAGCGGAATGGTTTATCATAAAGAAACCATCCGTTGTAACCGGGGATCCCCGGTTCAGGATGTGGAAGTATATTAGGTACATCGGACAATGGAGCAAAAGTTTCAAAGCGGTTAAGTCCCCACGGAAGCTTCATGGAAGGATGTACAACCCTGTTTACGCCATCATAGGCAAAGGGCCCAAATGTAGAATTAGCAGCAAAGGCATCCTTTCCACCCAGATCCCATATCATTTCAGCGGTATGGTGGTTATTATGAAATATTTTTCCGGTCGTAAAAATCTGATATCCATATGCCGCAAAGTGCTCAAAAATAGTAACTGCATTTTCAAGCACAGGACTGTCCCGCCACGTGTAAACATTCTGATTATAACCGAGAATCCCGCTTTTGTGCGGGTAAATACCGGTCCATAAACTGGCACGTGAAGGACCGCATAATGGCGCTGCACAATGAGCATTTTGAAAACTTACTCCTTCCGATGCCAGTTTATTAATATTGGGTGTCTTTGCCTGCGGATGACCTCCCATACCCTCAACGCTGTCATTCAGGTCATCGCAAATGATAAACAGGATATTGGGCAATGAATCATTCACTTTTTCTAATTCCCCGGCACAGCCAGATCCGATAGAAATAATAACCAATGAAACCAGTTTGAAAAGAAGAGATTGCAAACGAAACATAATTTCGGGTATTTGATTCATAATGCTGCTTTTTACTATTATTACAGGTGTTTAACATATATATAGTCTGCTCCGCAGATTGATTCACCCTCTTTATAATTAAACCAGGTTTGAATCGTGCTTTCCCCTTTCTTCAGATCAAAAATGAATTCCACCGAATGGTCTGATGATTCCTGTTGTGCTATTTCTCATATTATATTTTGTTTAAGATTCCCAGCCAGTGTCCGTCACCTGGTGCATTTAATGTAGCAATGGCACCTCCGGTTATCTGTTCCTGAGTGCTGAACTCCTCACCGATATCAATATCGAACCACTTGAGTTCGTATTTGCTTCCTGAATATGATTCAAGATTTAAGCCCACTGATCCACCATCCGTGAAGAATACTAAATATTTCTCTCCCGGCCTGGCAGCCAGGTAAGCTTCATCAAGTTCCCTGCTGGTGAGTAACTCCTGATGCGGGTCTATTTCCCAGAATTTAATCCACTCTTCAATAAACCTGACTGCCTTCATTGAGTTCTTTGCCTTATCTGACAATCCAAGTCCGTATGGGGGCCTGTGGAACCTAGCACCTGCAACCCCGGCAAAAAGGCTGCGCCAGAAGTCCTCAATGGCATTATTATCCTCTCCCTGCCAGGCATCATCAATGAGGTCGCTGCCATAGATCTTATTCATGTGAGTAAGCCGGCCAACACTTCTTGCTTTATCCACTGCATAGGTCACCTTGATCCAGTTCATTTCGCCAATTTTCCGCTCAGTATCAAATGGTTGCTTCCTGTGCAGTGATGACTGGGAAATATCAAAATAGTCGTAAAAATCTTTATGGTCCATTAAATAGTCAAAATCGCACGGACCCGGAAGGTCAATCAGGTCCCAGAACATATCTGTACAAATTACAGATTTATCCTGTGCCTTTGCTTCCTTCCTGATATATTTAATCCAGTACTCTCCCCAGGCTGGTTCCTGGAAACGGACTTCGTTATTCGCTGAGTACAAAACATTTCCATATTTAAATGTGACAGAAAGCAGTTTGTTCATGAATCCTTCCTGGTATTTTCGGACCAGGTCGTACTGTGCTTTTTTTACAGCATCGGCTGTGTCATAGGCCGATTGTCCCGGGGTAGTCCAACCAAACGGATTTCTGGGCTTGCCACCTCTTAGTTCATAGGTCTCCTCCAGTCCCGATGTTTCTGTTGTATAGTTTATATTGTTTTTTGGATTGAAAGGGCTGTTTTGCCAATTCTTAAATCCTTTTTTTCCCCAGGAATCGTACCAGTCGAAACGGTCCCAAATCTCAATTCCGACTATGATCCCCCTTTTTTCTGTCTCCCTCAGGAACAGATCAAGATGTTCCCAATATGGGCCGGTCATTACACTCAGGTCAGACAGGTCACCTGACCTGGAACAAAAGTCGAATCCAAGCCTTCCGGCTCCCGCACCCGGATCAAGAACACATCTTAAAAGGTTGCCTCCGGCATCCACTAACTCATCCAGGGCATCAATAATTTGCTTTTCAGTACTTGTATCAGTACTGTCCATTGTGTTATGGTCAAGAAAAGGATTATGCCCGTGATTCCATCCACCAATCAGCAATACCGTTTGTCCGTTATACTGCCAATACCCGGGATGCCGGGTACTGGTACGTATTGATTCATGTTGTTTGCAGGCAGAAAACATAAGGATTGCGAATAGTACAAGTGAGATAAATTTATTCATGTATTTTAATTTCATAATTACTTCAAGGGTGGAACCGACATCAGTTCCCCAATAATCTTTTCAAGTTTAGCCGGATGCGGCCTGATGGCAATATAATATTGATTTCCGGAGGCCCTGGCCTTCCATTCTGTATTGCCCTCGGAATCAACCACAACAAAACCCGGAGGGGACAGTTGCCATAATTCAGGATCCACACCCCTTACAGCTATCAGGACAGTAACCTGGTCATGACTGGGCTTGCCCTGGTCAATTGCCCACCCACCCCGGAACGGTCTGAGCTCAAATGCCCTCCTGACCGGGTTTTCCGGTGGTGTTTGTTGTAATTCAGCACCGGTAATGATGGCAGATCCAACTTCGAAACCTTGCCAGATGATCTCCCCGGGCCATTTTAGTACTACTGTTACAGCTGATGCAGGATCTAGCCTGATATTGTATTCTTGCCGGGAAGATCGTGGGAACTCTCCACCCATTATTACCAGTTTCTTAACCTTCCTGCTGACCAGTTCCATTCCATCCAGGTTACTGTGCTGATCAGGCCCGGAATTCAGCAGTTCTGCAAGGTTGCTTAACGCACCCACACTGCAGATAACAACGGAAGTATCGGGTTGAGAAGACAGGATCATCCTGTATACATCCAGGGCATCCGGCATCTGGTGGTTGAAACCTGCATCATTTGGAAAATTGTTCTTCAGGTCCGGGCTGAAAGGGCTCGGTTTAACATCATAATGCATTGACTCGCCCTTAAAAGTTCCGGTTGGAATGTCGGGCCTGCCATAATAGGTGTTGATTGCATCCACAGCTCCGGCAGTGGAATTCGATGGCTCTTTAAGGTTTGTGACCACTGCAAGGATCTCAGCCTCACCCAGGTCAGATAATGCATTTAATACTGCAAGCGCTCCTGCATCATCACAATCACCTCTCATATCGGTGTCAAAAATGATCTTCACAGGATGCTGGGAAAAGGTTTGAGCAAAAAAAAACAGAAGTAAAATCAAGGAAGAAATAAATTGGAACCTGAAACCAGGTTTACACCTAACCATGGTTAAATTGTTATAGGGTTCAATTTAAATATATTAATAATAATTTATATTCCGTTATCATTTTGTCAATATCTCGAACTCCATCTGGTCTGGCTCCAGTTATCCCCATAATACCCTTTCCTGGTGATCGTAATGTTGTAAAATAGAACACCTGCCGGGTAGGATTTTGTCCTGGTATTGCAACAAACCAGAATAATGCCTGGGAAAGCGATTGAAAAAATTGATTTCATAGTTAATTATCTATTATTTAGTCATTTTTAATTCCTTTTTTTATACTTTTAAGATATTGTATATCAAAAATATGCAAAAATTATTCTTAAGTTTTTTTTTAAGCAATTATGAACAGGATATGTGGTAATTTATCATTTATTTATGACTAATATGAAAATCCCAAAGCAAATTCCCGATGAGGTTACGCTGGATGAGATGTTATCACGTCCAACGACCGATCTGAACAATTTTATTAAAGAGCTTGATGGTGATATCATGATCCTCGGTGCCGGTGGAAAGATGGGGGTGACGCTGGCGATGATGGCAAATAGGGCTATCCGTGAGACAGGTCTCGGCAAGAAAGTTATCGCAGTAGATCGTTTCGATGATAGAACTGCCCTGGTTTTACTTGAAAAGGCTGGAGTTAAAACCCTTACCTGTGATTTATTGAACAGGGAAGAAGTATCAAAGCTCCCGGAGGTTCTGAACATAATATATATGGTGGGTAAAAAATTCGGGACAGAAAATGATACTGAACTGACCTGGGCAATAAATGTACTGGCCCCGGAACATGTGGCAGCCCACTTCAGGAAGTCCAGGATTGTAGTTTTTTCAACGGGATGTGTTTATCCTCTGGTCAGACCTTCTGAAGGTGGATCTTTAGAAGATACACCACCCGCGCCAGTGGGAGAATACGCACAGTCATGCCTCGGACGGGAAAGGGTATTTTCATATTACAATAAAAATTCCGGTACAAAGACATGTCTGTTCCGCCTGAATTATTCAATTGACCTGCGGTATGGAGTCTTGTATGATATTGGTATTAAAGTGTACAATTCAAAACCGGTTGAACTGGCGGTGAGCCATTTCAACTGCATCTGGCAGGGAGATGCCAGCAGATTAGCTTTATTGTGCCTTGGGCAATGCAGTTCTCCACCCACGATACTTAACATAACAGGGCCTGAAACAATCTCTGTAAAGGAAACGGCCAAAAAATTTGCGAGGTATTTTAATAAAGAGGTCGAGTTCCTTGGAGAGGTTCCAAATTCAACAATGTACCTTAGCAATGCATCGAGATCATTTGAAATATTTGGTAAACCGGTTGTCCCTGCGGAGAAAATGATTGAATGGCAGGCTCAATGGATTGAACAGGGTGGAAGATCCCTGAACAAGCCTACTCATTTTGAAGTTACCAGTGGACAATATTAAAACTGATCAATTTGAATATATCTGATATCCCAAAAAATGCACTTGACCCTTTCAAAAAGGGGGTAGTGATCCCTGCCATGCCTCTTGCTCTGGATCCTGACCGTCAATTTGATGAATTGCATCAGAAAGCCCTGATCCGTTATTATATCGATGCAGGCGCAGGAGGAATTGCAGTGGGGGTACATACAACACAATTTGAAATTCGCGATCCTAAACATGGATTATTTGAAACTGTTCTTAAATATTGCTCAGAGACAATTGATCATTGGTGCAATAAAACAGGACAACCCATATTGAAGATTGCCGGAATTTGTGGAAAAACACAACAAGCTATGCAGGAAGCAACATTTGGAGCTCAGACAGGCTATCATGCAGGAATGGTAAGCCTGAGCGATTTAAAGAATGCTTCCATCGATGAATTAATTAATCACTGCAGGAAGATTGCGGAAATCATTCCAGTTATGGGTTTTTATCTCCAACCTGCCGTTGGTGGCAGAATCTTGCCCATCGATTTCTGGCGAAAGTTTGGAGAGCTCGACAATATATTAGGTATTAAAATAGCTCCCTTTAACCGCTACCAGACAATTGATGTGATTCGCGGGATCTGTGACGCTGGTCGTGTCGATGACATTACCCTGTATACCGGGAACGATGATAATATTGTCCTGGATCTGCTTTCAGAATATAAATTTAATAATTCGTTCAGGGAAGGAAGAATTCGAATTAAAGGGGGACTCCTCGGACATTGGGCAGTATGGACGCGCAAAGCCGTGGAATTATTGAGTAGTATCCAGAAATTGATGGAATCAGATGATCCGATCCCCACGGAAATTCTCACACTGGCTAACCAGGTGACTGACAGCAATGCGGCATTATTTGATACTGCTAATAATTTTAAAGGGTGTATCCCGGGGATTCATGAAGTATTGTCCCGTCAGGGATTAATAGGCAGTATAGCTTGTCTTAACCCTGATGAAAAACTATCACCGGGTCAATCTGAAGAAATTGATCGAATTTATAATATTTATCCGCATCTGAACGATGATGATTTTGTCCGACAGAATATCGACAAATGGCTAAAGGATTAAACAATAGTGAACTAGTTATTCGCAGGATGATCCCGGATGATATCTCTCTTGGAATGAAATTAAAATCATTTGCCGGCTGGAACCAGGTAGAAGAAGACTGGGAGATGTTTCTGGGAGCCGGTGGTGAAAATTTTGTTGTCAGCCTTAATGGGCAGGATGTCGGAACGGTGACTTCAGTTCCGTTTCAAAATCATTTTTCATGGATCGGGATGGTGCTTGTTGATCCATCAGCAAGGCGAAAAGGGGTTGGTACAGCATTGCTCAATAAATCCATTGAAGTATCGCTTCAAAAGGGTCCTGTTCGCCTCGATGCAACTGCCGATGGATATGAGTTATACAAAACCCTGGGATTTATCAGGGAATACGAACTGGTACGAATGGTCCGGAGATCAAGGCCCTTTGAAAGAGAAACTATAGCTTCATGCTGCCGGTTGAGTATAGATGATTTGCCTGATGTGATAAAATACGACGCAACCATTTTTGGAGCCAACAGGAGATTTATTCTAAATTCATTTTTCAACAGGAATCCTGAATACGCTATTAACTATTCCGGAGAGGAATCAATTGAAGGATATTGTTTGGGCAGATCGGGGAGCCACTATGAGCAGATTGGTCCTGTTCTAGCAGAATCAGAAGCCATTGCCAGGGATCTGATAATTACTGCATTAAATAAATGTTCCACGTCAGATGTAGTTGTGGATGCATTTGTTGACAAATCTGATTGGATCTCATTTTTAGAAGACATTGGTTTTACCAGGCAGCGTACATTCATCAGGATGTGCCTGGGCGATCTGAAATATCCAGGCATTACTGATAAGCAATTTGTCATTGCTGGTCCCGAAATTGGATGAAAAAAAATAATACTAACATAAATTAAACTATTATGGCAGGTCCCGGTTCATATCTAATTGGAAAAGAAGAAATTAAAGAAGTATTAGAAGTTATGGAATCAGGTCAGCTGTTTCGTTACGGAGATCTGAATGATCCTAAATTCAGACATAAAGTTTATACCCTGGAAAAGGAGTTTGCTGATTATTGCGGAGTGGACCATACGCTGGCTACCAGTTCAGGTACAAGCGCCCTTATGCTGCCTCTTATGGCCATAGGAGCCCAACCAGGTGATGAAGTGATCGTACCGGCATATACATTTGTATCAAGCTATACTGCTATCATTTTTTCAGGATTTACTCCGGTTCTGGCTGAAATAGATGAAAGTCTCACCATTGATCCGGAAGATATCAGGAAAAAGATTACTGATAAAACGAAAGCTATCATGCCTGTTCATATGCTCGGAAATCCTTGTAATATGGATGAAATTGTCAAAATTGCCAATGAACATAATCTGATGGTTATTGAGGATTGCTGCCAGGCTGCCGGGGCATCCTATAAAGGGAAAAAGTTGGGATCAATCGGGACAGCAGGTGGATTCTCATTGAATATATTTAAAGTGATCACTGCCGGTGACGGAGGTATTATAACCACCAATGATCCGGAACTTTACGAGCTCGTTTTCGGATTACACGATCAGGGGCATACACCTGACCGGGCTGGAGTCCAGGTTGGGGACAGATCCATTCTTGGATTGAATTTCAGGGTAAATGAATTAATTGGAGCCATTGCACTAGCTCAATTCAGGAAAATGGATGGTATCATATCCACTTTAAGAGGAATAAAGGCAAAATTCAAGCAAAGGATTGCCAACCTTGCTGATTTTCATTTTCGCCAGCTAAATGATCAAGATGGTGATGTGGCTACTATCTGCACGGTTATATTTGAAAGTAAGGAAAAAGCAGATAAGGTATGTAAAGTCCTGGGTACTGATACGGTGGACCATAGTGGATGGCACGTTTATGCAAACATGGAACATATAATTGACTATTTCAAGGAGATTGGAAGACCGGTTAAAAAAGGAAGCTTCCCTGTAACGGATGATATCTTAAGCCGGTCAGTTAATATTAGTGTGGGGGTAGTAGATGCCGGTCTGGGAGCAGGGTGGGGATTGAATATACATTCTGATGATAAAGAGATTGAACAGAAAGCAAAAGAATTTATTAATGCATGCAAATTGTAATGGTATGAAATATATATTATTTTGTTGTATTGGATACTTATTGATTGGCTGCAACCAACCTTCCCAGGAGAAATCTATCCTCTCAGCAGGGGTATCCATGATCAATATTACACCGGAAACTCCCATCCCTATGAGCGGATACGGGAGCAGGAAAGATCCTTTCCAGGGCATTCATGATTCAATCTGGGCGAGAGCAATAGTTTTTAGCGATGGTATAAACAAGGCAGCGATTGTTTCGGCTGAGATCATCGGATTATCTGACGTAACTGTCACTGAAATCTCAAATCGAATTGAAAAGAAGTCGGGAATCGACCAGGATAATATACTTATGACAGTTGTGCATAACCATAGTGGACCTGTTACCAGAGTGTATAGTAAAAATATTTCTCCTGAAGTCGATGCCTATGTAAAAGAGCTACAGGAGAAATTGGTTCAACTGGTTATTAATGCCGATAAAAATCTTCAACCTGCCAGGATTGGGGCAGGAAAAGGAGAATGTAAAATGAATATTAACCGCAGGGCTAACGATGGAAAAGGGAATATCCAGCTTGGCAGGAATCCTTATGGTCCGTGCGATCACGAAGTGGGTGTTGTCAGAATTGATGATGAACAGGGAAATTTAATGTCACTCCTTATCGACTGGCCATGTCATGCTGTGGTTATGGGACCGAGAAACCTCCTGGTTTGTGGCGATTGGCCGGGGGCTACATCAAGGTATGTGGAAGACAGCTTGAACCTCCCGGTTTGCTCACCCATTCTGGTGGGTGCATCGGGCGACATTAATCCAATCTATGGCCCACATATCGATTTTGTGGATATTAACTCATATGCATATGCCCTGGATGCCATTGCATATGATCTTGGGAATGAAGCAATACGGATTTCCAATGAAATTAAAACCAGTTCAAATGGCGAGATTAAGTCTGTCCGGAAAAGCATTTTTTTACCTCCCAAAGTTGAAGACCCGGAGAATGACGTGGAAGTGCGCCTTTCAGTTATCAGGATAGGTGATATTGTCCTGGCCGGGATAAATGGTGAGGTTTTTAATCAGATAGGTGTAAAGATCAGAGAGCAATCGCCTTACCCGAATACGTTTATTATAACCCATTGTAATGGCAGCTCTGGTTATTTAGTCAGCGATGCAGCAATACCTGAGGGTGGATACGAAGTGAGGGTAACGAAGGCAAAATCGGGGGCAGAAGAGGGAATCATCAATGGATTGTTGGAGATGATTGGAGAACTTGATGAACAATGAATAATGAATATCGAATATTAAATTTCGAAGTGAAAAACTCTTTTCCCGCAAAACTTAGAACTAAGAACCAGGAACTAAGAACTAGTTACTTATATTTAGTTTGTCTTTTATGTATACTGTTATCAGGAACATCCTGCAAAAATACATCGGATGTTATTTACCTTGATCCGGAGCAGACAGTTGATAAAAGGGTAGAGGATTTGCTCTCCCGAATGACCTTGGAAGAGAAGGTAGGACAGATCAATTGGCCATGTGTATATAATGACAGATTTGGAGAAAGCATTCCAGCCAAAAGAGAAGGTGTCAGGAAATTTGTTACCGGAGACCTGGTAGGTATCGGCCCCGGAGGAGGATTTTTTACACTGGCCAATGAAATATCACGCGAAGGCACAAGGCAGCAGGCTTTAACATTCAATGAACTACAGCAGCTTGCCCTGGATTCCACCAGGCTCGGAATACCTTTGATGCAGGTAGAAGAAGGGACACACGGTTATATGGCCCCGGGTGCTACAATTTTTCCTGAAGGACTTGGATTGGGCGCAACCTGGAACATGAAACTGATTGAAGATGTTTATAGTGTGGCTGCAAAAGAGGCAAGATCAGTCGGTGTTCACCAGCTGTTTACACTTGTTATTGAACCCAACAGGGATCCGCGACATGGAAGAAACCAGCAGACCTACAGTGAAGATCCATATCTATGTTCACGCATTGCTGAATCTATTGTTTATGGTGCCCAAGGCGATGATATTTCTGCAAACGATAAATTGATAGCAGGTCTGTGTCATTATCCGGGTCAGACCCAGGGATTGAATGGTATCAACCGGGGAACCATGGATATATCCGAACGAACCATCCGTGAAATATTCTTACCACCCTGGGAGGCTGGTGTGAAAAATGCAGGTGCCCTGGGTGTTATGGCCACACATCCTTCCATTAACGGCTATCCAAACCATGGCTCCGAGAAGTATCTTACCAAGATTCTCAGAAATGAACTGGGATTTGAAGGAAATGTGTTAAGCGAAGGGAGTAACACAGGAACCCTTATCTACGAGCGGGTAGTGGCTACTGAAAAAGAAGCGGGTCCTATTGTCTTGAATGCAGGTGTAGATGTTAACATCACATTCGAATCAGGTTATATGGAGGATATGATAGAAAATGTCAAGGAAGGAAATGTGTCGATGGAATTGCTTGACCGGGCAGTCAGGCGGATACTGAGACTTAAATTCCTCCTCGGACTATTTGAGGATCCATTTGTCGATGTAAACAGGGCTGTGGAGGTCGTGCACAACGATTCTCATCTTGAACTTGCCCTTGAAGCTGCCCGGGAAGGAATTGTGCTGCTAAAAAATGAAAACTCACTATTACCCCTCGATAAAAACATCCGGTCTATTGCTGTAATCGGACCCAATGCTGATGACCGGGAAAACATCCTGGGTGATTATATCCCAAAGAAGTTATTGTATGAGGCTGAAACAGTATTGGAAGCTATTGAAAATAAGGTTTCTGCACAAACCCGGGTTACATATGTGAAGGGATGCGATGTGCTGGACAGTACACTGAATGAAATTTCTCTTGCCAGGGAAGCTGCACGAAATGCTGAGGTTGCTATTGTTGTAGTTGGCGAGGATGAGCGAACCGACGGCGAAAGCGATGATGCAGCCGACCTTGACCTTACTGGTTACCAGTCCGAACTGATAAAGGCGGTTCAGGGTACCGGGACTCCAACAGTGGTTGTACTTATTAGCGGCAGGCCTTTAACTATAAGGTGGACAGCTGAACATGTACCGGCTATAATGGAGGCTTGGATGTGTGGAGAACGCGGAGGTGAAGCCATAACCGATGTGCTGTTTGGCGATTATAATCCATGTGGCAGAATACCAATAACTTTTCCGCGTCATGTAGGACAAATGCCTTTTTACTACAACTATAAACCTGCCAAGTTTAACCGTCACTGGAGGGCTTACGTGACATATCCCTTAACTCCATTGTGGGAGTTCGGATATGGCCTCAGCTATACTTATTTTAATTATTCTAACTTACAGATCAACCCGGCAGAAATACACGCCGGAGAATCTGTAAATGTGAGCGTGGATATCAAAAACATTGGTGATCAGGCAGGGAAGGAGGTGGTACAGTTGTACCTCGATGATGTGATCAGCTCCATGGTTACTCCCATTATGGAACTGAAAGGATTTGAAAAAGTTCATCTGGAACCTGGCGAGGTCAAAACAGTGCATTTTCAATTAACCTCACAGGAGTTGTCCCTGTACAATAGGGGAATGGAACGTGTTGTTGAACCAGGTGCATTTGATGTAATGATCGGCAGTTCCTGTAAAGATATCCGGCTTAAAGGCAGTTTTGTCGTAAATGA
>CAYZEZ010000100.1:0-15388 GCA_964477295.1 uncultured Bacteroides sp.
TGCCTCATGTGCGGATGTCTGTCCGGTGGAAGCAATTCATCCTGAATAAACCGGATTCTCAGAAATAAAATGTAATGGCTGTCTCCATAGGAGGCAGCCATTTATTTTTGCTGTCTTAAAATATCAATGGTATGCCATTGATTGGTTGCAGTCATCCCGAACTTGTTTCGGGATCTAGCAGATTCTGATCCTGAGTACTCCCCCCCCGAGTGCTCGGGGGGGGGCACGGCGGGACAGAATGACAAGGTTGCGAAATGATGTCATTAGCAACCTGAATCGGAATCTAATGGATCTTGCCCGCGAGTTCGGTGCTTCGGCATGACTCTCTAAAATAGCTTCCTACTCTTTAAATTTTTAAGGATTATATTTTGATCCGGTTAGAATCCCCTGGTAATCATCCTGTTCCATCAGCCGGGTCAGGCTCATTCCCGGATTCCTTCTTGCATACTGTTCCACAATCCTCCATCCCATCCACACTGCTGCCCTGGCAGGAGATGAATTTGTGAAATCGCTGGTAAAGGGACCATATCCTGTAAATTTACTTATCTCAAACCGGTCGGTAATAAACAGTAACTTATGCTCCACCAAGTATTCCCACATAGTGTCTTCGTTTGCTCTGCAGAATGCCATTTGGTCGGCAGTGAATCCCATGATCAGGCTGTCCGGCTGGTCGGGCAGCATACTTTTAACACCATAAATTATCTGTCCCTGATAAATCATTTCAGCAAGAAGGTTATAAGCCGAATCGTTTATTGCAAATTCACTTAGCAGCCAGGCCATTATGCAATCGGATGATATTTTAGAAGGGTGCATATTCCTGATCATATAGGAATGGAGGCCTAGTTGTTTATAATATTCACTTTCTGTTCCCAGGTATTTATCCAATCCGATGCCAATATATCCTTCTGCCGTCACAACCGACTGGTTAAACCTTGATACATAGGTTACCAGTTCAGGAATATCTTTCTGCGGGAAGTAGTACCTGTAATGCCTGAATGCATCAGTCAATTCTTCTTCAAGCCATGAAATATCGGGGAATACCTGCATTACTCTTGTATATACCTCATTGTTAAGCTGATCTGTCAGGAAATAAAGCAAATATTCAGGATAAACGGGCTGATCGGCCCCTCCAATATTGATAATTCTGTAATTATAAAGATCGAAAAATGTTCCATACTTTTTTTCCAGACCCGGGATGGATTCCTCGATGCTGTCCAGCGGAAGAGTAAACAGATCATTTTCCAGGCGATGAATGGTAAGCTCGAGATCAATGTCTGATACATCCACCTGATATGGATTCTTTTTACAGGCTATACCTGTTAATAAAAAGAAAATGAACAGGGGAATTAATGGACTGAGATTTTTAATTTTGCTACCCATAGAGGCTATTCTTATGAATATCGAATATTGAATATCGAAGTATGAATTTTGAAGGTTTACGCATCCATAGCCCATTCATTGAACACAAACACGCTGATCACCGATGTCCGATCACTGACCATATAAACGGTAAAGTTATGCAAAAGTACATATTTACGATTGTTATTGTTTTATTTTCGCTTTCTGCATTCAGTCAGAAAGTCAGTTTTAGTGTAGTGGTGGATCCTCAGATCAACTGGATGGGAACAGATGTGAAAAATGTTACTGCTGACGGATCCCGGTTTGGATTTAATTTCGGTTTGGTCTTCGATAAATTTTTTACTGACAATTATGCTTTTTCTTCCGGAGTATTTCTCTGGACTACGGGGGGGGGATTACGTTTTGATGATTCCACAACTATGTCCTTCAGGTCGGGTGATGAAGTTGTCCCACCCAACTCACCTGTAACATACAGGTTACAGTATCTGACCGTTCCGCTGGCCCTGAAATTGAATTCAAACCAGATCGGTTATTTTTCCTTTTTTGCACACCTGGGGATCAATAACCACGTTGTTATTAAAAAATCAGCAGATGTGCCTGACCTGAATATTGAACGGGTTGGTATTCCCGATGAAATAAATACATTTAATATGTCCTATTTTATCGGAGGTGGGATGGAATACTCACTTGGCGGTTCCACGGCTATCCTGGCCGGTTTCTATTACACCAAAGGATTTCTTGATGTGACTGTAACCCAGGAATATAAGGCTACTCTCGGCGGGGTCTCACTGCGGGTGGGTGTACGGTTCTGACAAACCTTGTAGCACTCCTCGTTCAAATGCATACTATCGAAACAGAAAAGGAATGAAAATCGGATTATCTCAACTCAACTTCCATATTGGCAACTTTGATGACAACCTCACATCGGTTGCCTTTGAAATAAAAAAAGCCCAGCAGTTTGACCTGGATATCCTGATCTTTTCTGAGTTGTCTGTTTGCGGCTACCCTCCCCTCGACCTGCTGGAATACAAAAGTTTTATTGATCAATGTACGGAGGCCCTGGAGCGGCTTGCAAAAATCTGTACCGATATCGCAGTATTGATCGGAGCCCCCACGGTAAATCCCGAACCTACCGGGAAAAAGTTATTTAATTCGGCATGCTTCCTGGCAGAAGGACGAATCAAGCAGGTATTCCATAAAACCCTTCTGCCCACCTATGATATTTTCGATGAGTACCGCTATTTTGAACCGAATAAGGAGTTCAGGTTATTAAAATATAAAGACAGGAAAATTGCAGTCACCATTTGCGAGGATCTTTGGTATGAACAACCTTTCGAGGCTGATCTTTCAAACAAACGGCTTTATACCATCAATCCGATGGAGGAGTTGATTAAAGAAGGGCCTGAGATCATCATCAACCTGGCTGCATCGCCATTCTCCTATACCAAAATTGACGTCAAACAAAATATCTTCACAGAAAATGCCAGGAAATATAACCTGCCGGTGATCTATGTAAACCAGGTTGGGGGACAAACTGAACTGATTTTTGAAGGAGGTTCCATGGCAGTTAACAGGAAGGGATTAATTGTTAAAGAATTAAAATATTTTGAGAGGGATTCCGCCATCATAGATCTGGATTCTCTCATACATGATCAGTTAGAACCAGTCGATGTCTCACCGATGGATCCTTCGGCCATGATATATCAGGCCCTGACGTTTGGTATCAGGGATTATTTTACTAAATCCGGATTTAAAAAGGCTGTCCTTGGATTATCGGGAGGAATCGATTCGGCAGTGACCCTGATTATTGCAGCCGATGCGTTGGGACCTGAAAATGTTCATGCCCTGCTGCTTTCTTCGGCATTTACCTCGGAGCAATCCGTAACTGATGCTGTTAAACTGGCTGAAAATACAGGTGTTAAGTATGATATACTGAATATTGAAAAGCTCTTCCAAAAGTTTAAAGGAACATTGAAACCTCTGTTTAAAAATCTTCCCGAAGACATTACCGAAGAGAATATTCAATCGAGGATACGAAGTCTGCTCTTAATGGCCTATTCCAATAAATTTGGCCATCTGCTCCTGAATACCAGTAATAAAAGTGAATCATCTGTCGGTTACGGAACCCTTTATGGAGACATGGCAGGCGGATTGTCGGTACTCGGGGATGTATACAAAACAGAAGTATACAATTTATCCAGACATATCAACAGAGAAAAAGAGATCATCCCGGATAGCATTATTACAAAAGCCCCATCGGCTGAATTAAAACCTGAACAGAAAGATACCGATTCTCTCCCCGAATATGCATTGCTTGATCAGATCTTGTTTCAATATATCGAAAACAGGAAATCCTCCGGGGAAATAGGAAAGATGATTAACGACACAGCCCTTGCATCGAAAATAATTCATAAGGTGAACCAGAATGAATACAAAAGATACCAGTCGCCCCCCATTTTACGCATTTCATCCAAATCATTTGGAACGGGAAGGAGAATGCCAATTGCCGCAAAATACTGATAACCTGTATTTTATAATTTCATTTTTTATATAACCGTGACCCGTTAAACAGGTATCTCAAAATCCTTATTAAATCCTGATTAATCGTTAAAAATTCTTACCTTTGTATGTTCTACAACATAACCTGATGAAGGAAAAAAACAACAATTGCAACAATTGTATTGAAAACCAGATGTCGGTGTTTAATGTTTTGACAAAGGAGGAAACAGAACTTCTTGTCCGCAATTATTCATGTCAGGACTATACCAAAGGTGAGATCATTTTTAAAGAGGGTGATAAACCCATGGGGTTGATTTGTTTATCGGAAGGAAAGGTGAAAGTATTCAAGGAAGGTGTAGGCGGAAGAGAACAGATTGTAAGAATGGCAAAACCAGTTGGATTCATTGGCTACAGGGCGTTATTTGCCGAAGAAAATCACACTGCTACTGCAGTGGCCATTGAAGATACTACTATTTGTATAATTGAAAAAAACACTATTTATAAGCTGCTCCATTCAAATCCTGATCTGTGCCTGAGCATTATCAAAGCATTCGCAACAGAACTGGGCTTCTCAAACAACAGGACAGTCACTCTTACTCAAAAGCATATTCGGGGAAGGCTCGCTGAATCATTAATATTTCTGAAAGACACTTACGGATTCGAAGAGGACGGGTCGACGATAAAGATTTACCTTTCAAGGGAAGACATTGCCAATTTATCCAATATGACCACTTCAAATGCTATACGGACCCTGTCGACATTTGCCGGTGAGGGCGTGATCGGGATTGATGGCAGAAAAATTAAGATCCTCGATATCTATAAGCTGGAACGTATCAGTGAACTCGGGTAGGGCAATCCGTCCGATGTAAAAACCACTCCTGTCAGATAATTATGGATTTTCTCATATTCGCATTGGTATTTGGTCCGCTCTGGTTGATTACCTGGCTTCCCCTCCCGGTATTATACCTGTTTTCCGACTTCTTTGCCTTGCTGATGTGGTATGTTATTCCCTACAGAAAGAAAATGGTTATTAAAAACATGACCCTCTCTTTTCCCGAAAAAAATAAAGCCGAAATAAAAAAACTGGCCAGGCGGAACATTCATCATTTCTGTGATTCATTCATAGAATCGTTAGCGGCTTTGCATCTGCCGGAAAAGGAAATGAAGAAACGGTACAGGTTTAACCACCTCCATTTACTGGAGACACTTTTTTCATCTGACAGGGATATCGTGCTTATGATGGGGCATTATGGAAACTGGGAATGGCTGAACCTGCTTCCTGTATATACATCGCACGATATACTTGCAGTATATAAGACGCTGAATAACAAATACTTCGATAAACTTTTTATCAGGCTTAGAAGCAAATATGGGGTCATTCCTGTTAGTCGTCAAAATACCTTGCGTACTATGGTTCAATATCAACGCGAGGGGAAGAAATTTATATTGTTTTCTCTGGCTGATCAACGTCCCAGGTGGGTTCAGATACAGCACTGGTTAACCTTTATGAACCAGGACACACCGGTTGTTCTGGGTCCCGAAAAAATTGCACGGAAATATAATATGGCCGTCCTTTACTATAAAGTTAAAAGGGTTAAAAGGGGGCATTATGAGAATGATTTTATACTTCTTGAGAGCGATGCTCCGGCCACAGAGCCACATGAGATCATTGAAAAATATTACCGGCTGCTGGAACAGGATATAACTGAACAGCCTGAATATTATTTATGGACGCACAATCGCTGGAAGCACAAAAAAGATGGTTCCCACATTAAGTGAATATGCGGCAGGCCGATAACATAACTGTTACTTCCGTGCAGTTACAAACAGGATCCGCCCGAGCAGATATCTTTTCCGGTTGTGGACCTTAAAATCAATTTTCTTCATTTTGCAGTAAATCCAGATTAACGGTACCGTAAAGAGCATCAGCCGGGAGGTAGATTGTCTTTTATCGATAGATATTTCAAGCTTGCTAAATCCGTTGTTCAGTGCAAGGTTTTCGTATTGATCAATGGTGAGGGATGCGAGGTGTTGTAGTCCATCATTTTGACTATGAACCAATGGTTTGAAGGCATAGAAGAATCCGGAAAACAGGAACCTGATCCTGGACTTCAACGACAAGATATTCGGAGTTGAGAAAAGAAGGATGCCATTTTTTTTAAGGACCCGGGCAGCCTCTTTAAAAAAAACCTGATGGTCATGAATATGTTCCATTACTTCAATGGCCAGGATCACATCAAAAGAATCCGATGAATAAGGTAATTCCTTTGTGATATCTGCCTCGAGGCATTCAACCTCTTTTAAATAGAATTGTTGAGGGAACAAGTCACAGGCAGAGACATCAAATCCGTCATTATACAGTAGCTCGGTAAACGCCCCATGACCGGCACCAACCTCAAGTATCCTGACATTATTATCCTGAATAACAGGTTTCATGTATTTATAAAACCGGTTATGAATCCCCGGCATGGTAATGGGCTTGATTTGATTTTGCATATGATCGTGGAATGAGATGTAGGATTATCGGGGCAGCTCTTCCAGCAGGTCCTCCACCTTACGCAAGGCTTCATCAATGGTAAAGATCTGTTCTACTTTCTCCTTACCGTGCTGGCCAAATTCCTTTCGCAGGTCCTCGCTGTTCATGAGTGTAGTTACCTTATCGGCCAGATCTTGCACATTTCCTTTCTCAGCCAGGAAACCGGTTCTTCCGTCATCTATGATCTCGGCAGAACTGCGAATATCGAATGCAACAACAGGCTTCTCCTCTGCCATCGCCTCAACCATAACATACCCAAATCCTTCCCAGAGAGATGTAAGAAGGAAGATATCGATGGTCCGGTTAAAGCTCCTGATGTTTTTTATGAATCCAAGGAATTTCACTTCCTTATGCACGTCATACATCCGTGCAGTTTTTCTGAGTTTATTGTTGAGTTTTCCTGATCCGGCAATCAGAATCTTGAAATTGGCATTTCGTTTCTTCAATTCCCTGGCCAGTTCAATGAGATAGATATGACCTTTCTCTTCAGTCAATCTACCGGCATTACCCAAGATAATCTCACCATTATGCCTTTTATACAATACACGTGCCCTGGTCTTGCCGTATTCAGTGAGGTCGATACCATTATAAATGATCCTGATCTTATTTGAATCAAATAACCTGGGATTATTATGCAGAATGGTACGTCTCGTCTCCTCAGAATTGGCAATAATTTCAGTTACCAGGTTTTTATAGATAAACCGGTTCAATGCAGTATTTCTGATTGGGATTGCACTACCTCTTCGGTAAATAACGTTATCGACACCCGAAAGCTTGGCAGCCAGTCCGGCTACTTTCAGGTCGGATGACAAATTAACAATTAATGTTCTTACCTTTTCCTTTTTGAAAATCCTCATCAGCCGCATTATTTTAAAAGGATTCAGGAAACTCAGGTTTGATACGGGTACCTGATAAGTTTTAATTCCTGTTACACTGATCCTTTTAAAAAGCTCACTGTCTTTATTGGTAATGGCAATGGCTTGATATCCGGCTTTAATCAAACGGGAAGAAATGTCGTGATGCCATTTCTCTCCTCCACCCCATGATATCAGGCTGTTAAAGAAACATAACCTGTCGCGGCCACTCCTGGCTTCTTCTTTATAAATCCTTCTCAGCTTGGAGTATTTCAGAAAAGTTTCATGGGCTGAATTTACACTGATCACCATGCCATAAAATCCGTCTAAAAATCCAAGTTTGATAATATAATCGCGGAAAAGCCTCCAGAGAGGATGGAACAGAATATTGAAATAGGAAGCCCTTTTACCCTCCTTGTAAAAAGAACGTGCAACAATGTCAGAAAATTTATTAATCTGCTGGATGTGTTCAGTAATGGAATAGTATGAATAGTGAAGCAGGTCACCTTTCAGGAATTTCTTCGTGGTCCCCTTTTCCAGAATGAACCGGTCGTGTGGATTCATCCCTCCCCAATTCCCTTTCCGGCTATCCCAAAGCCTTAGTTTCCGTGAGGGGTACCAGCTGGAGTGCTTTATCCATTTCCCGCAATAATTGGTAAGCCTGTTAAAGTAATAGCCATCGTATTTCCAATTGTTTTTCGCCTCCAGGATTGATTTTCTCAAGGTATCAGAAACTACCTCATCGGCATCCAGTGAAAGAATATGGGGATATTTTGCCCTGGAAATGGCCCAGTTCTTCTGTTCTATATGGCCCTCGAAAGGATGCCGGACAAATGAGACGCCATATTCGCGGCAGATATCCTCCGTTTCATCAGTGGAATATGAGTCTACAATTGTAATGTCATCAACGATATCGAGAATCGATTCCAGACATCTGCGGATGTTCTGCTGTTCATTGTAAGTTATTATGACTGCACTTAATTTAGGCATACCCTTTTCACTTTCAGTTACTTCTCATGAAATCACGCAATTTAACCAATTCAAGAAATTTCGAAAAACCTATGAGCACAGCAAAGATTAGTCCGTAAAAACCATCAAGAAATCCTAATTTAATAAAATACTGGTTGAAAAAATATTTAAATGGAAGAAATAAAATCTGCAGGCTGTTTACCTTTTTCCCCTTTTTATAGGACTCGGTTGCTTCTATTTGGGTTGCTTGGTTAAGATAAACAATGTGTTCCTGAATATTTTTAAAAACAGTACAATAGAGATCGCCACTAAGCAGGTCGACCGATTCCGGGTTATTTAATTCAATATGTTCCTTAAGTGATCCTCCCGTCCAGCTTGCAGCATCCCTTTTATATAGGCGCACTGGTTGATCGGGATACAGGCCGGAATGGCGCATCCACTTTCCGTAATAGTTTTTGTACCTCGAAATCGAATATCCGTCTTTTTCCCAGTTTGTTTTTATCTCCCGGATGGACTTCCTCAGGCTTTCTGATAAATATTCATTGCTTCTTACAAATAAAAGCCGGTCACAGGTGGCCAGCCTGACTGCTTCGTTGATTAACTCCAATAAGCTAATACTATGCCCGGGCAAATGAATGATATCAAAGCTACCTGTTAGCTCCTTGCTTTTAGGTTGGTTGGAGGGATCAAGCAAAATAATCTCGTCCGCAATTTCCTGTGTGGACCTGACGCATTTTTCTATCTGATCATCATCAAACAGGTAGATGACAATGACGCTTAGCCTCTCCATTTTGTTCTATTCCTGAAAATAAATTCTTTTAACCCTCGACGATATCCCGGTCAGGATCTCATATGAGATGGTTTGTACACACCGTGCCAGTTCTTCAACAGGTTGTTCTTTACCAAAAATAATAATTTCATCCCCTTCCTCTGCCTTGATACCTGTCAGGTCGACAAAACACATGTCCATACAAATCTGGCCAATCACAGCAACCGGTTTGCCATTTGAAATAAACCGAATTTTACCATTTCCCATTCTTCTGTCGATTCCATCGGCATAACCTATCGGTACGATACCAATGGTCCTGTCCTTCTCTGAAATAGTTCCCCTGCCATAACCAATTGATTCTCCTTTCTTTATTCTTCTGATTTGGGAGATAGTACTTTTAAGGGTGCTCACATTTTGTAAACCACTATCCCGAAGAGATGAAAATCCATATAATCCAATTCCCACCCGCACCATCTCAAATTGCGCATCAGGAAACCTTTCAATGCCGGCACTGTTTAAAATATGGCGCAATGGATTAACGGGCCGGTTCATAAGGGGCTTACTCATCTTCTCAAACCGGCTTATTTGTTTGCGGGTAAAAGTATCGTGGTTGGGATCTTCAGATGCGGCAAGATGAGAGAACACTGTTTTAACTTCAAGATATTCATGAGAATTAAGAAAAGCAGTCAATTCCCCTATTTCTTCTTCATCGAATCCCAGACGGTTCATTCCGCTGTTCAGTTTTATATGCACCGGATAAGATAGCATATTATGCTTCTTCAGGATCTTCTCAAACTGGTGAAGGCTTTTAAAGTTATAGATTTCAGGTTCAAGCTGGTATTCAATCATTTGATCGAAACTTGAGATCTCCGGATTCATAACAACAACCGGAGTATTGATGCCGGCATTTCGTAATGCAATTCCCTCATCCGCGAAGGCGACGCCTAAATAATCCACCTGCTGATATTGCAGGGCATTGGCAATCTCATATGTCCCGCTGCCATACGATAAAGCTTTGACCATCACCATTATTTTTGTTTCCGTCTTTAATCTGCTCCGGAATATATTCAGGTTCTGTATCATGGCATTCAGGTCTACTTCAAGAATGGTCCCATGAATTTTCTGTTGCAGCATCGTCGTTATCTTCTCAAACTGAAACTGCCTGGCTCCCTTTATCAGGATGGCCTCATCAGCAAAATCATTTTGTTTTATTCGGTTCAGAAAATCACCGGTTGAATGAAAAAAAGAACCGTGTTTAAATACGCCTTTATGCAGCGAGATCTGATCCCCGATACCCATGAAACGTTTAACGCCCTTCCCGGAAATGATCTTTGAAACCTCACCATATAGCTCTTCCCCGCTCTTTCCCGACTGATAGATATCGGAAAGGATAAGTGTTTTCAATTCATGCTGGTTCTGCTGCTTCAGAAAGTCAAGTGCAATGGACAGGGATGCAAGATCGGAATTATAGGAGTCATTGATCAGGGTGCAATGGTTAACTCCCTGCATAAGTTCCAGCCTCATGGCCACAGGTGACAAATCCTTCAAGCGTTGCCTGATATCCTCTTCTGAATAGTTCAGATGCAGCATGCAGGAAATTACCTGCATAGAGTTTTCTATTGATGCCTTGTCAGAAAAAGGAATGCGGTAAACAGAATCGTTCCCTTCATACTGTAATGTTAGTGTGGTTTGATTATGCTCCCATTTTGCCTGCTTAAGCCAGATGTCTGCACCGGGTTTCCGTGACCACGTAAAAAGCCGGCTCCCTGGAAACTTTTTTACTGCTATTCGATTGATGATCAAGTGATCGCTGCAATATATTATTCGGTTACAATCATCAAACAATCCCAATTTTTCCCGTGCTTTCTCTTCATAGGAGCTGAAATTTTCCTGGTGGGCTTCTTTCAGGTTGGTAATAATCCCAACATCGGGCCGGATCATTGCTTTTAAGCGCGACATTTCCCCCGGTTTTGATATACCTGCTTCGAAAACAGCCATATCATAAGAGGGATCAAGCATCCATACCGACAGGGGTACTCCCACCTGGGAATTATAACTCCTGGGGCTCCGAATGATTTTTTTATCAGGCTGCAATAACTGATACAACCATTCCTTAACAATGGTCTTCCCATTGCTTCCGGTGACGGCAATAACCGGCACAGGACACTGGCTCCTGTGATGACGGATAAATTGCTGCATTGCATTCAGCGTATCCTCAACCTGCACAAAGTTTATAGTGTTTGCTTCTGTATTGGACGGGATATCTTCAACCAGAAAATTCCTGACACCTTTCAGGATGAGATCACTGATAAAGGAATGTCCGTCATGGTGTTCACCCCGAAGGGCAATAAAAAGCGAATCATCCGGAGATACCAGGGTCCTGCTGTCAACGGATATATGTTTAATGACAGCATCCCGGCTCCCTGTTAGTTCTCCTTTGACAATGTCATGGAGCTCACCTGTGGTATAGCGATTCATCCCGAAATAATTATCCTGGTTTTCTCTGTTCTTTGGCCTTCCGGTAACACCTCCTGCAAAGTGGTTCATATTCATCCTTCTCACCCAGAAGCACAAGCTTATCCTCATCTGATTTCCTGTAGGTATATTGTGCCAGGCTGCCACATCGTATACATATTGCATGCACTTTTGTTACATACTCAGCAATGGCCAGCAGGCCAGGTATTGGTCCAAAGGGCACACCCCTGTAATCCATATCCAGCCCGGCTACAATAGTACGAATACCGTTGTTCGCCAGCTGGTTACATACCTCGATAAGCCCCTGGTCAAAAAACTGGGCTTCATCAATTCCAACCACATCAACTTCACTTGTCATTAGCAGGATATTGGCAGATGATTCAACGGGAGTAGAGACAATTGCATTCTCATCATGAGATACTACCTGTTCTTCGTCATATCGCGTGTCAATCCTGGGCTTGAATATCTCAACACGTTGCATGGCAATCTTAGCTCTCTTAAGCCTCCTTATCAGCTCTTCGGTTTTACCTGAGAACATTGAGCCTGTGATCACCTCGATCCAACCTCTGTTTATATTTTCATGCACTGAGTTTTCAGGAAACATCAGAAAGGATTGTCTTATTTTATCTTTACTTTTGCAAAAGTAATTGAAATATAACTATAAATAATAAGGTGCGAGGTATGAGGTGCGAGGTACAGAGTAAAAAATTCAAAATCAACAGTATTTATTTCATTTCATCTTTTTTGCAATAATAAAGATATAATTGTTAATCGAATACCCTGTAACTCGTAACCCGAAACTCGCTACTTTAAAAATATTTGGTTTTAACACTTTTTTTATGCCAGAACAAAAATTAATTGAATCGATCCGGAAGGAGTTAACCACAATCATGGATATCATCGATAAAGTAGAATCAATTGAAGAACTTCCTGCCATTGAGCGTGAAATTGTTCTTTCAAAACTACGTCGTGTTTATGAGGATTTATCAGAAGTCTCTCAGCACAAAGTGGAAACCGGAGATCAAATCGATCCTGAGGCAGAGAATGTAATCCTTGAGCAGAACAATATCCATTTGGAGGAGGGTATGCCTGATGATTCAGAAGAACAGGGACCCGACCAACCGATGGATGAGGTAAGTCAGGAAGCGATCCCCGATCAGCCGGCAGAAGAAATACACGAAGAGGTTGCAGAAGAGGATGAGGTTAAAGAAGAAGTAGAATCATCTGACCAGGCTGAGGAGGTCGGGGAGTCCCTGAAAGAAAAACAGCCGGGAAACAGGAAAAAATCCCAGCCTGGTATTATAGCCGAGAAACTTACCGGTGAAAGACAAGTTGTTTATGATTCACTTGCGGACAACTCATCCCGCGATAATATTTCAACAAAGCTGCAATCCAAACCCATTACCAATATTGCTGCTGTGATTGGTATAAATGATAAATTTCAATTGATCAGGGACCTATTTAACGGGGACTCTGCCACTTTTTCCAAAACACTTGAGATCCTGAACGGGGCAACCAATTTTAACGAAGCTTTTACTTATATAAATGAAAACTTCGATTGGGACATGGAGGATCCTTCAGTCCAGTTTATCCTTGATCTTGTTAGAAGAAAATTCATTACAAACAAAGATGTGTAAGCTTTATCTTGTCCCCACACCCATTGGAAATCTTGATGATATTACAAACAGGGCTATTCAAAAGCTGGATGAGGTTGATTTGATCCTGGCAGAAGATACCAGGAGAACCAGGATTCTTCTCGACCGATATAAAATTCAAAAAAAACTTTCCTCCTACCATGCCTTTAATGAGCATAAGGTTCTCGACAGGATAATTGGTGAATTAAAACTTAATAAAAGCATAGCGCTTGTTACCGACGCCGGGACACCCGGTATCTCTGATCCGGGTTTCCTGCTGATACGCAGGTGCCTGGAAGAGCATATTGAAGTTGAATGCCTGCCCGGACCAACTGCTTTTGTTCCTGCGCTGGTTGCCTCCGGTATTCCCTGTGACCGTTTTGTTTTCGAAGGATTTCTTCCTCCTAAAAAAGGTCGTAATAAACGTTTAAAGGAGCTGATGGAAGAAAAGCGTACGATGATTTTTTATGAATCCCCACAGCGTATTGCCAGGACAATTGCTGATTTGTCGGATATCTTCGGCCTGGACAGGCGTGCATCTCTCTCACGTGAATTAACAAAGATACATGAAGAGACCATCCGCGGGAGCCTGGCAGAGTTGGCAGAGTTTACAGCCAGCAGGACCCTTAAGGGTGAGATTGTTCTGATTGTTCAGGGGCGGCCATAGTGACTGAACCTTTCATTTAAACTCATAAATCAACCCTTCTTATCTCTTTTCAACCGGCCAGCCTTCTATATAAACATTTATGGATGTTTTTATCTCATATTCGTTCGGTTTCGTACATATAAATCCCATAATCGTTCACTTTACCGTTCAATTAAATTTCTATATTTATTATATCTATCTGTATTACAGGTTTTTGTGAAGTTTGGCACAAATAATGCGTCCCTATTAGTACAAAAAGTAATAATTAAGAGGAACGAGAAATGAAAGCAATATCCACGAACCTGAAGAAAATCGCAACGATGGTATTGTTTCTGTCTGCGGCTACAGGATTTACAAATGCTCAGAAATCTTTTGTTTTTAATGATATACCTGATCTGCTTGCCGGATTGAATTCAGAGATACTCAGTGAGATCATTTTAAGTGCTGAATCAACAAGAACATCTTACAATATATATTACGAAACTGAACTTGAACTGGAAGACTGGATGATAGACTATGATAGGATGTCAGTAACAGATACCGATGAAGAAACAATGACATCCGTCGTTGAAGTTGAAGAAGAAGCCATTAAGCTTGAAGAATGGATGGTTCAATCCGTTTCACCTGAATTTCTCATAGCTGACCAGGAAAAGGAACTGGAACTTGAGGGTTGGATGATAGGCTTGAATGATTAGTTAGAATATATTGTTCATAACAGATAATGCAGAAGAGGTTGTCTCAGAAAGACAGCCTCTTTTTTATTTATTTCTCTTCCTCGTCATTCTCATCCAGGAATTTCGAAGGGATGGATTTGGTAGTATTTGCTCCCAAAGATTTGATCCGCTCAATCCTTCCGATTATGGTATCTCCCTTCTTTGGTGAAGTTTTCAGCTTGCTCATGGCATCGTGGTACTTTCCAGCAGAATCATTGATCTTCCTGCCAACTTCTTCAAGGTCTTCAACGAAACCTACAAACTTATCATATAACTTTCCGCTCTCCCTTGCTATTTCAAAGACATTGCTCTTCTGGACTTCCTGTTTCCACATAAATGCTACTGTCCTCAGGGTAGCCAGGAGGGTAGTTGTTGTAACCACTACGATGTTCTGATCAAGTGCTTTCAGGTATATTCCGGAATCCTCCTTTAATGCCGAGGAAAATGCTCCTTCCAGGGGAAGGAACATGAGTATATAATCGGGCGGATTGATCTCATACAGGCTTTGATAGTTCTTTTTGCTTAATTCCGATATATGCTTTTTGATGCTGGCTATATGTTCGCTGAAATATTTTTTCCGGCTGGCTTCATCATCGGCATTAAAGTATTTCTCATAGGCGGTAAGCGAAACCTTTGAATCCAGAACCAGGTGTTTATCATCCGGCAAACTGATCAGAAAGTCGGGTCTTACCAGCGATCCGTCATCGTCTCTCAGTGAACCTTGTTTGGTGAAATGAATATTTCTGGTTAATCCCGATTGTTCCAGAATCTTTTCAACCTGCAATTCACCCCAGTCGCCCTGGGATTTTGAATCTCCTTTCAATGCCAGGGTGAGCCTGGAGGCGTCTTCACTGATCTGTTGATTCAGTTTGACGATATTTTCCAGTTCCTTTTTCAGTGAGATCATTTCCCTGGTCTCTTTTTCATAGGTATC
>CAYZEZ010000101.1:0-15143 GCA_964477295.1 uncultured Bacteroides sp.
GTAAAGATCTCATAGATCTCTTTGAGGATCTGGTCTTTGCTTTTAAAATAATTGTAGATTGAGCTCTTTCTGATCCCCGCCATATCAGCAATCTGCTGCATGGAGGTGCCATTGTAACCATATTTGGCAAACTGGGCTATGGAAATATTTAAAATCCTTTCTCTGGTGGGGACGATGTCGAGGGTTTCCATAGTAGAAGAATTAGTTGAAAGTTACAGGTTACAGGTGGCAGGTTCATTTGCCGTCTGCTTTAGCTGATGGTTTGCAGGTTGTCAGCAAACCCTTTACAAAGCTAACGACCGGTAGGTAGCATTCCAAATAAATCGTTGGAAATTACAGTTTTTTTCAAAAGTTAATTTTGTTCATGTTCGTTTCATTTCCCGCTAAAAATTGTAATTTTAACCCTGTTCAATATTAATAAGAGTCTCAGGAATAATTATTTTCGGCGCTCTGATGTAAATTTCCCGGGATGTTAAGGAATTATTTAAAGGTTGCTCTACGGCATCTCATGAGAGACCGGTATATAGCTATGTTAAATATATTTGGTCTGGCTATTGGGATGAGTACGTCCATACTACTCCTTATATTTGTTCAATTTGAATTCAGTTTTGACCGTTTTCATCAGCATCCGGAGCAGGTATTCAGGGTGATCGAAATAGTTGATGGTGCGGATGGCCAGACGTTGAAGGTCCCAAGTACACTGGCCTGGATATCCCCTGGGATCAATCAGGAATTCTATCCTGAAGTCATCTCAACCAGGTTATATAGTACTGAATTGAACGACCGTTATGGTTTCAGGGACATTAACCATGTCAGGTTCTATTTTACCGATTCCACTTTCTTCAGTGTTTTTACTTTTCCGCTTGTCTGTGGTGATCCGGCAACGGCATTAGCAGAACCGGACAATGTAGTGCTGTCCAGCCAGATGGCTGAGAAGTATTTTGGTACCGTACAGGTCCTTGGTAAACCATTTGAAATCCATAATAAATTCTACACAGTTTCAGGTGTGCTTGAGCCAATACCGGCAAATTCCCATATTCAATTTGATGTTTTGCTTCCATTTTCAGCATTTCCCCGTAAAAAGATGCTGGACCAAATGCCTATGGATTTCCCTACCTACTTCAGGATCACCGATCCTGTGAAAATAGAAAGTACCATGGATAGCCTGGAGGCGATGATCGGCAGAATAGTGAATGATCATTATAGCGGGCATGGGATTGAGGTCCTGACCAGGCTGCAGCCGTTAAAAGATATTCATTTAAAATCAAACGGATTTGATACTGCGCTGCATCGTACCGGCGACAGGGATAGCATCCTTATCATGGCATTCCTGGCGGTTTTTATTTTACTGATAACTATTTCCAATTTCGTTAACCTGATCACTTCAAAGTCTGAAAACAGGCTGCAGGAAGTGGGCATGAGACTGATTGTTGGTGCAGATAAGAACCGTATCTGGCAGCAACTGATTGGTGAATCGCTGGTTATTTCTGTTCTGGCCTGTTTCTTTGCCCTGGCATTCACCGAATTGGCCTCCGGGCCGTTTTCCCAGATTCTTGGGATCAAATTGCAGCTTTCTGTCATTGATCTTCTGAAATTATTTGTTTTCTTCCTCCTCGTTGCATTATTGACCAGTATTGTTACGGGAATTGTACATTATACATACCTTACCCGGCTGACACCTGTGCAGGTTTTATCTGTGATCAGGGTGCGGCATCATGTAAACTGGTTGAAAAAAGTTATGGTTGTGGTGCAATTCAGCATGATGATTTTCCTGCTTGCCCTTTTAAGTGTATTGTTTTTCCAGGTACGGTTTATGAAAACCGCTGAATCGGGTTTTGGACTTGAGAAAGTTTTAATATTCTATGAACCATTCAGACGGATGAAGGCAGATTTTTCGCCGGTGAGAAAAGATCTGATGCAAAACGCAAATATAACCAATGCCTGTGTGTCAGAGGGAATCCCCGGTGTACCGACAAGTGTGCAGAACCTCATCCTGGAAGGGGAAGACCTGACGGATAGCAGGATCATTAGCGAACACAGGGTTATGGATTATTACATCAGCACGTATGGCATTGAGCTTCTGGAAGGAGAGGACCTGGACCTGGAAAAAGATTCATTTGGATTTCTGCTGAACGAAACGGCGGCTATGCTGCTGGGAGCCGATTCAATTATAGGTAAAAACATAATTGTAGATACTTATAATTTTCCAGTGGTTGGCATTATCAAAGATTTTCAATTTGAATCCCTTCATAACCCGGTAAAACCGATTGTTGTAAGTAATTATTTTCCAGGGTATAAATATATTTCAGTACAGGTGGATCCTGATTCAATTTTCCCTGCCACGCAGTATGCTGATTCCATCCTGAAAATGCACTTTCCCGATCATACCTTCGCTCATTTCAGGCTGGCTAACCGGTTTGAAATGATGTATGAGGATGAGCAGAACAGTGCCCAACTGGTGTCTATTGGAGCCATACTGGCTATAATTATATCTATGTTGGGCTTGCTGGGACTTTCCCGGCAAACAGTAATAAAGCGATCGAAAGAGATAGGTATCAGGAAGGCAAATGGCGGGGGGAGCCGGGATATTATGGTTATGTTCATTATGGACCTGATACGGTGGGTTGTACTTTCCGTAGTCATTGCACTTCCGGCGGTCCTCTGGATGTCATATAACTGGCTCGACCGCTTCAGCAATACCTTCAGGTTTGCCTGGCTTTACCTTATCTTATCATGTGTTGCTGGAATTTTAATCGCCCTGGTAACCATCCTTTATCACACATTGAAGGTAGGCAGGGCGAATCCGGTAAAAAGCCTGAGGTATGAATAATAAATCATCCTGCTTTTTTGTCTGCTACACAAAAAAGTAGGCAAAAAAAGTCACCGCTTAAGAAAAATTGTCTAAAAATTTATTTATTCCGCTAAAAGAAATGAACTCGCTTTGCTCAAACAGCATTTCTTTTATTACGTTGCATAAATAAATTTTCTTAACGCCATTTTTCTTAGGCGGAAGTAGTATAAGATTCGGACAAAATAAATTCTAAACCTCCCGCTGAATAATCTTCCCCGTTTTCTTATCTTTCAGGATGAGTTTTTTACCGTCGGGAAGTTTTTCTTCTTTCACGAGGTAGTAATCGGCATCATATTCCCTGAAGTTGACCACCTGTTCGACTTCTGTCTTTCCTCGCCAGAGATTCAGCCCGATGGGTTCCCATCTTTTTGACCGGACCGATTTGTAGCAGGCGTCCATTATGGCATTGACCACATAGCCATCGTAGAAGCTTTCGAGGGGTTGGTTGTCATTGTCCATCGAATTGAACATATCGTCGAACATATTATCGTATCCCAGTTCACCTACTTCATCGCCAACCGGGAATAGCCATCCGGTTTCGGTTTCGGCCTTTTCAGCGATGTAGGCTCCTTCCCCGGCTGCCGTGAACATCTCGAAGCCGGTACGTAGAAAATGGTTCAGCCAGATGGTCCCTTCCATGCCGCTGACCTCATCTCGCAGGTCCATGCCACCACGGAACGACCAGCTCACCTCGAACTGTCCGATAGCCCCGTTGGCATATTTGACCAACCCTATGGCATGGTCTTCCGATTCGATCGGGTGCACCTGGGTGTCGGCCCAGCACATGGCCTCAACAGGCCGGATGTCTTTCCCGATAAAATTGCGCGCTATTTCAATGCAGTGGCACCCCATGTCCAGCAAAACTCCCCCTCCTGATATTTCAGGGGTCCAGAACCAGTCGCTGTGCGGGCCTGGGTGAGTTTCGCGTGAACGTACCCAGAAGATCTTTCCAAGTGCCCCGTTTTTCACAGATTCCATTGCCTTGAGGGTTTTGTGGGTATAGACAAGGTCTTCGAGATAGCCATGGAATACCCCGGCTTTTTCTACGGCTTCAAGCATTTCCTTAGCTTCTGCAGCATTGCGGCCCAGGGGTTTGGTGCACAGGATGTCTTTGCCTGCTTCTGCAGCTAATTTGGCGGCTTCCAGATGCATATTGTTGGATAACCCGATAACGATAGTATCGATATCGGGATGGTTTATGGCCTCTTCCATGCTGGTTGTCCAGTTAGGGATGGACCATTTACCTGCGAATTTCATTGCCTTTTCTTCGGTCCTCGACCAGATCATTTTCACCCGGTCCTGGCTCCGGGGCTGATGGAGTGCGGAGGTGTAGAAGTCACCTATAAATCCTGAACCCAGCATTGCGATATTCTTAGGTTTCATAATATATTGATTGATAAAAGTTTAAGTTTCTTTTCACTTCGCTAATCAAAAATCGTTAATCCCTAATCTGAGATCTTATTCTTCCTTACTGACCCATAGGGCAGCCCTTCTGAGTATTTCCTTATGTTCTTCTGCTTTGAAGGATGCTGCGTCATGGCCGAGCAGGGACTGAAATATTCGCCCTTCACCGTACATATTTATCCAGGCAAGCGGTTCATCTTTCCCAGTATTTTTAGAAAAAGCTGTGAGCAGGGGTACAATGGGTTCATCCCCTGACTGGTTGTAATACAATTCATCCTGTGTATCAAAGGATGAAATGCCTTCTGTTATAAAGTGACTGGCTCCGGTTGGTTTAACAGTAAAGGTCCCATACTCATCGTGTGAACTTTCTGCATTGTGGTCCCACGTCCTCAAACAAATATTCCTGAATTCCGGCCAGTCCGATTCTTCTGCTCCAGGCAGGGAATAATGCCATGCACCATTGGCAAAATGTATGATTATCAGTCCGCCACCCTCCTTAAGATAGCTTGTGAATGCTTCTTTTGCATCATCAGGTAATCCTTCCGGATCTACCCAGTTGCAGTAATTCAGGACCAGGAAATCATAATCCTTCAGAGTGTATTGGGCCAGGTCGTAGATATTCCTTGATACATCAATATGGATCCTTTCATGCTGTTCAATGGCCTCTTTTATTACGGGGGTTGTCTCCTCCCAGGGATGTCCGGGGTGGTGATGCCCGGTGAGAATGAGTCCTTTTATTGCTGCATTGAAAAGCATCTTTGTTACCTCCTTGTCAGAATAGAATGTTGATTCGATGCCATTTTCCGGGACTTTCATCCCTGACGCCCAAACGATCGAATTTAATATAAACTTTCGATAGTTCTCAATTTCAAAGTTATCATAATAATGACCGATCGTGGTGCCGAATCCCCTTCCTCCGTCCTCTCTTTCAACAGCCCAGGCGACTACCCTTCCCAGATCCTGTTCGGTATCCAGGTCCGGAACCTCCATGATGGGGACCAACCGGTCATCATTCTCGCTGAATCGCATGTCATAATAAAACTCTTCCTCATAGGTAAAAGGGCTGATACCATTACAAACCGGGTGTTCAGGATGGGGAAATACAATTTCGGCCCGGATGATGGTCAGGTCCGAGTACCATTCTTCCTCTCCCTGGTCATTCTGCCAGTCATAATAGCCCCCGGTCCAGTTGAGGATCTCTTCCCCATATATATCAGGAGCAAATGTGGTATAATGAAAGGTCATTACTCCGCACCCGCGGTCCACTTGCTTCTGTATGATCTTCACTCTTTCGTCATCAACCAAAAGTGGGTTGACGGTAACATCTCCTTCACGCCCGTCGGCAATTGCCAGTATCAGGTCGGCCGAATCAAGAATGGCCGGATCGTCAGGCCAGCCATTGTAGACAAGCATGGTATTCACCCCCGGGAGATCGGGCGAATGATCGAGCATGGCTTTGATCAGCCGGGCAGTTTTGATGTATTCGTGCAACCCTGCCGGATGGGATTTGAAACCAACAAGAATGACAATATTTTTTTTCGCAGGCTGCCTGTCAGAACAACCATAATTAGCAGCCAGGGCAAGAATCAGGAAAATGTAAATCAGGTTTTTCATTGCATTTGTTTTTCAGTGACGTGTGACGTGTGAAACGTTAACGAAGAACGATGAATGAAGTGATCTTTCAAGTCACTCGTCACCGGTTACCCATCACTACGATCCGGACCGTTTCTGTGATTCCATATGCTTCCACCCTGACCAGGTAGAGCCCGTTACTCAGACCAAGGGATGAAAGGCTGATCTGGCTGTTGTTGGGAATGGTTCCATGGTAAACGGGAACGCCAATCATATTAAACAGGGTGATTACCAGTTCCGGTATTTCACCCTCAGTCTTCAGGTGAAGTGTGACCAGGTCACTTGTTGGATTGGGGAAAGCCACCAGTGCTCTTTTAATGTCAGCCGGGAATGGGCCGGTGCCCAGCGGGAAATTGTAGGCAAAAGGTGTTCCTCCTTCACGAAGAGAAAAGGTCCAGTAGGTATAGTCATTGGGATCACCCACGGGATTCAGTTCGACAGCGTTCAGCGACAATCCTGTCCCGTCCGCTCCCGCAGGCCAAGGAGCGTGGTCGTCATAAGTGAAATGGATGATTGGATTATCCATGTGATCAGTCAGCAGTACCTCTTCACCCGCATTGGAAAAATGGCCGCTGAAGTTGCCTGAGGCAACCAGCCCGTAGTAATCATAAAACTGGGGTGGATAAGAAGCAATGACGTAAAACTGCCGGGGGTAAAGGAGCGTATTTTCGGGAAAAAGGTAATAAACCGCCGAATCAAGCTGGAGCCCTGAAAGGTTTAAAGGCTGTGTCCCGGTATTTAAAAATTCAATAAATTCGAGGTCAGTGCCGGGGATGGTATCGCCGCTGTTTATCCAGTCGGGCGGGTGGTAGTGAAGCTCCGTAACTTTCAGAACATCATAATCTTCCTGCTGCCTGACAAAGGTGACTTCTTTGAGGGCGCTGCAGACCTGGTGATACACGATCCTTGCCTTCAATACGGTGGATCCGTTGATCTGAAAGGAAACGGAACCCAAGGCCTGCTGTGCTTCCGGCCTGATGCCACCACCAACCATCCTGGGATCTTTACCATTCAGTGTATAATAGATTGTACCCTTGCTATTGTTATTTTCAATGGATACGGACAGGGGAGAGGAAACAGGGTAGGTTGGGTTCAATACCTTCACTCCGGAAACTTTTACATCAGGGGCTTCCAGGCTCTTGTAGAGTCCTGCTGTTAGCAGCTGGTCAATTACAACAGCGGTCCTGGAAGGAATAAAAAGGTTGCGGATCCTTTCTATTTCCGTCATCCACTCTTTGTTCCTTGTATAGGATTCGCCTCCTGTTCTGGCATCCCCCCAGCGGGCCGATTCAGCAATTATGGCCAGGTCGATCTGGTCGATACGGGTGTTTATCCTTGCGAGGGATTTTTCTGCAGATAAAGCTCCTCCTTCTGTAAGATGCCTGAAGGCCCTGTCGGCAAACCCAGAGCGGTATTCGGCATTCTGGCAGAGTTTGTAGTGCAGCCATTGCGGGTGGAAATGCTGAAAATCATACACATCCATCTTCATATTGTCGGTTCTTTCGGCCAGGTTTACCCGGTCCTCGTTAATCCCGATACCCGGGGAATGGGCATAATAGAACATGGCATGTTCTGCGTCATGGTTGTAGAAGGTAAATCCGGCTGACCTGTCATTCCGGTTGTTGATCGCATAGAAGTTGTTGCAACTCTTGTTCTGTCCGAAGGAGGAGGTGGGGGCGTCGAAATTCCCTGTATAAAAGATGATCAGCATATAGTCGATCAGGTTATCGATATTGACAAGCACCTCTGCACCCGGTATGAGATTTCCCTTTTCATTCTTTCCTTCCAGCGCGAAGTAATTGCTGTTTGATTCGAATCCGGTGTTGCACATGTCCCAGAGCCTTTGCCAGGATTCAAGTGAGCCATCCGTGGCTTCGATCTGGTAGATAAAGTTTTCCATGTTCACCTTTACCACATCATAATCTTCTTCATTGCCCCCCAGGTAGGTTTCTGCAAAACGGGCCTCAGACCGCTCCTGTGTCTGGTAAAGGCCCCAGTACATGCCATTAAGGTAAAGATGGTAATAGCGGCTCCTGGTATATGGCCAACTCATGTCACGTTGGCTGTCACGTGAAAAGACTTCCCGGACAAAGGTGTTGTTTGGAAAGCCATTGCTCCATGCATAGTTTTCGGCTGTGCGAAGGTCGATCTTGTCAAACTGGCTGGCCCCTTCTTCACCAAAAAGGGGGAAATATAATTTATCATCGCCGTAGACCTCCCTGAAAAAGAGCCTGAAAGCATGCTTCGGATAATTATCGTGCCGGCTCCATCCGCCACGTATGCGAAGCCCGGCGTTTACATTAAATCCTTCCGAACCATCCGGCTGGATCAACTCAACGCTGCACTCCCTCTCCCACTCAGGGCCGTGTCCGTCAGCATTTACGTAAATTCCGGAGACCGGGTCGAACAGATTTTCAACGTCTGTAATAATTGAGATGGTGGGAATATCGAGAAGCGCATCATCGATCAGGGAACTGTATTCAGGGTTATTGACAACCTCCCTGTCCATGTCGAGGTCTATGATCTGACCGTTGATATTGGCCTCGGGCCATTCACCTCCGGGCCAGGATTGTGTTTTAACTTTTTCGATAAATAGATAGGTTGCAGCTTTGGGTTTCGATGGTTTGAATCCCGGTTTTGATATTGAAGCCCGGACCACAACGCCAGGTGTCCCCGGCCTGCCTGCCATGCTTGCTGTATCTACCCGGATGCTGACGATCGAATCTGCCATGAAAGCAGTGGGCGAGTACTGCGGATTACTGCCATCGAGTGTATAGACAATATCCACACCTGCTGAGGTAGAGGTGAGAGTCAGATCAAACGGGGATTCATAAAATCCTGAAGTGTGGCTGAATGAGATTCCTGTCGAGTCGATCAGTTCAGGATCATCCGTTTCGGCATAGATAGCCAGGTCAAAATAGAAATCAGAGCTTGTAAGGCTGATATTAAATCCCTGTATGGCAACCAGGTTGGCTCCTTCAACAAGGTTTAAACCGGAGGTGCCGATGGTGAATTCCTCTCCCTCACCTGATTCATGGCCCTGGGGAGCGAATGCATCGTGATCCAGGATTCGCGGGGCATTTTGACTCAGTACTTCCACCCCATTGATCCAGATCACAAATCCATCATCGTAATCAACCGTAAGCGACAGTTCGCTTACTAACCCGGCGTTCGTACATTCGAAAGTGGATCTGAAGTACATCGTTGAGTAGTTTTCCCGCATATCGGTCAACTCAACACCACCGGTACCATCTCCATAACGAAACGGGGCGTTGCCGGTTGACCATCCGCTGTCGTTGAATCCGGAAGTCATCCAATCGGCAGGTAGGGCTGATGCATCTTTTCCTTTGAGAAAGGCGAATGCAGAATGGTAGGTAAAATTGACCTGGGCGGAGAGGACAGTTGCTGTCCACAGGATTAAAACTATGCTAATAAACCGTTTTTCCCTGGCAATAAATACCTTGTTTAACTTCCTTTCCATTGTTGTTTCCAGGATAATCCGTGGTGATAACCTATATTTGAAGACAAATGTAGGAATAAATGGTTGCATTTGATGCCCTAGGGACGGATTGTCCGAAAATCACCGTTTCCACCCTGTTGGGGGAACGATTTTTAGAGCATGGCCACCGAAGCCTTCAAGGGCAATTACAGAACAAACTTTATATGTTAATAAATATGTTCAGGCACATTCAGCTAAAGCTGACCAAAATCCCTTCCCCCGAGGACTCGGGGTCACAGTATTTTGGGAATGTGCCTGAATGCGGCGCTAAGCCAAATTGCGCTATGTTTCAAATTGAAAATTACAGCTTTAGCCGGGCTTCGTGCCCAACGTCCCCGAATAAGTCGCTAAACGCGATTTGGTCCCGCACTTTCGGGCTGTACAGTCTGCTCGAGCAAGTTCGGCAGCCTTCGCCCTCTGTGCGAAACTCCGTTTAGCGCCACATTACGTTCAGGTTACTTTTTTCCAGGCCATTTTCCTCGATTTTAGCTGGGATTTTAATGAAGATCGGCTTCTTTTTAAAATTAAGCACACAATTTCCCCGTATATTCATTGGTGTTTTTGTGTATATGTCTTTATTACAGTTGAATAAAGGCTTGGCTAAATCCTCATTAATGAAAACATCTCCAGGCATTTTGACTGGAGGTGTTTTGTCGGACAGTATCTTGGAAGTTCTATTTTGATCTTGGTTTTCAACTCCTTAATCCATGCGGCAGTTTTAATGATTTTATTCTGTATAGTTTTGAAGGAGGCATTAGCATACTCGGTCCCCCTTAAGGTTTCTGTCTGGAATGTATGCAGCAATACATAGGCCATTGAGTGCAGGAACAATCGGAATTGGCTAGCCTTAAAGCTATTGCATGAGGAACGGTCAGACCTCAGGTACAGTTTATGCTCTTTGATCCTGAGTTCCATAGCACATCTGGCAAGGTATCCTTTTTCATACAAAGCTTTAGCCCTGAACTGAAAAAGATTGGTGACGATATATCGAATATTGGTTCCCATTTCTGAGACTTCAACTTTTACCACCACCTTTTGTGGTTTGGCCCAGCTTCCGGCCTTGTAGAAGAAAGAATGATAGCGTTTGACAAATTTGCCATATTGATCAAGTTCCCTTATTGCACTCTTGATGGTCACTGCAGCCAGTTCATGCAATTTCTTATGCCCGCTCAATCCGGTGATATAGCCGGTATTATGCTGTCCATAGGTGTTGTTATTGGTGTCATCACAGTCCAGAATGATTACTTCCGGTTCACGGTCATAGGATGCTATAAAAGTGTTAATAAGTTCTTGCCCTATGCGATACAGATCTTTACTGTCAACGGAGTTCTCCAAACGGCTCATTGTAGGCTGCGAGGCAAGGACAGGACCTGTTTGTGGCAAGCGTCCTGCAATGTTTTAAAATCATATCATCACGGAGATCATCGCAATCATTACAATCCTCGTAGCCAGCTGCTATTTGAAATACCCGTTGGACAAGCATCTCTTTTATGATATGGTCAATATACCGAGGATCTCTATTGTCCGTAATACATTTGCTTATGCGATCAATAAGCCCTCATTGGTTCTCAACTTCTCTTAGTAATAACAGCCCACCATCACTACTGATCGTGTCGCCGGAAAAACTAAGTTCAACCTGCTTGCCGGAAACGGGAAAAAGATCGAAGTTTAACAGGGAAATCTCAGAATTATTTCTTAACATTGTACAAAGGGGTGTTTGTTGTGTATACCTTGAATATACTGACTTTTCAGCATTTTCAAGGAACAAATCCCCCTTTTTTATGAATAATTCAGGCTAGGTGTCTGAATAACAGTCATATATGAATTAGTAAATGATACGAATTTAATTACTATCTTAATTTATGTTATTGACTATTAATACTTTACGCAGTAACTAGTAACAAGTACCTGGCAACTTGAGTTAATTAATTTTTAATTGTTGATTACAAAAGAAATATATAAATTGCATGACTGAATGTATATTGGGGAATAAAAAATAAGGTCTTTAAACCTCATTTACATCTTGACCTCAAAATTTATTTTGAGATATCAGTCGCAACCAATGTCTAACTTAAAACAAAAAACTATGAAAAAACTCTTTACACTGATTTTTTTAGCGATGCTGGTTACTGTAGCTTTTGCACAGCGGCCGGAAGGTGTCATTAAGAAAGCTTCTGTCGCTCCTGTCATCGATGGCCAGATTGATGATGTCTGGGCCGAGGCTAATGTGTACAACGTCGATAAACCTTTCCAGGCAGAAGTTCCTACCCTGGGAGATGAAGGCGAAACAACCTGGCGGGGTTTGTGGTTGGATGATGCCATGTATGTTCTCATTGTTGTAACGGATGACGATTTTTTAGATTACATCACAGCAGGGGTAGAACACTATCAGGCCGACAAACCTGAAGTCTATTGGGACGTAAATTTCGTTCTTGCTGATGGCGTTGGAGCATCCGGTGGAGCAGCCTCGGGGCATTACCAGGTAGCTCCTCCTCTTAGTTTAGATAATGTTGACGGTACGGCTATTGATGCCGGTATTGTTGAAGCAGATGATGCCGGTGTTATATATGCTTACCTGTTGGACGATCCAAATTATGTTGCCGAGTATATGGTTCCTTTTTCTTATCTGCTTGATAAAGATGGGACCCAAGTCGATCTGACCGCCACAATTGGTTTCGATGTAACTGTTATTGACAGGGATGATGGAGATACAGACCGTAAACGTGCTGTATGGGCCAATATTGGTGCTACGGATGAGTCATGGGTCACTATGGACGATTGTGGCTGGATCACCTTCGAAGGTGCTGAGCCTGGAGTTGATATTGAAAGCATCACGCTGACGGGGGGAGACATTACCGAAAACAACCAGCCACTGCAGATAGTAGCTGAAATTCTTCCTGAAGATGCTACCAATAAGAACTTAGCATGGACCGTAACAAGCGGAACAGGAAGGGCCAAAATAAGTAATACAGGTCTTCTTACTCCTATAATGGATGGAACGGTCACTGTAAAAGCAGCCGCGAAGGATCTCGGCTATGAGGAGGATGAAATTGAGGTAACCATCAGCGGGCAGCTCGTCAGCATGCCTGAGATCAACCTGATCCGGAACGGATACTTCGATAAAACAACCGCCGAAGGCGGAGCAGTGGATTGGAGCGGCACCACTCTTGTTGTGGATGGTGTTGTTCAGCTTGATCCGGCTCCGGATGGAGTCAATTACTGGGATTTCACCATGACACAGCAGAACTTCGGATGTAACACCACGGATACTTATACATTCAGCTTCGTGCTGTGGGCAGATGAAAGCGATACGGTCGACGTGGACTTCGAGGATTCCTCCAATGACTATAACAGGTACGGCACAACCACGAGTGAGTTATCCGATGATGGCCAATCTGACTGGCACTTTGAATCAAATACGGAACCCACCAAGTATTCATTCGATGTCATTTTCAATGAAAAGGTGGATAACACCAATGAGTCCTGCCAGTTTATGCTTGGATTGCATGATCCGATTGTATACATTGACAGCGTTATTCTCGTGAACAATAATGACCTGGCCTTGCTGAGTGATCCCGTCGCTGTTCCGGTAACTGCCATTGATATCTCGAGTGCAGGTGATGCAACCGTTGTGCATCTGGATGAAACACTGCAAATGAGTGCAGTAGTTACTCCTGATGATGCCACAATGGGCGGTGTCTGGTGGACTGTAACAAACGGCACAGGTAAGGCGACAATAGATGTTTCTACAGGCCTTCTTACGCCGGTTGAAAGAGGTACGGTAACGGTGACTGCTTCTGCCAAAGATGAAAGCAGGATTTCCAAAAGCATGGACATCGATGTAACCTGGGCAACAGGCATATCTCAGCTCAGCGAGAATAAGATAAAGGTATATCCTAATCCGGTTGGAAACGAACTCCACGTGGTTTTAACCTCTGTCAATTCAGCTGTAACTATTTACAACAGTGTTGGTCAGAAAATACAAGAAGTAAATGTGAGTGGAACAGAGCACACATTTGATGTGAGCAGCTATGCAAGAGGCGTGTATTTTGTAAAAGCTGGTAGCACAGTTGTGAAGTTCATAAAATAACTCTGTTACTTAAGTAATATTAAAAGAGGCTGTCTCAACTTGAGACAGCCTCTTTTATTGTTCGCCCGGCAGTGGATTGATGACTGTTATCAATGGACGAAATGGGAAGGGCCCTCATAGATATCGGCCGTCTCAAAGTCAACAACATTTCCAAAAAAGGAATAATTACCCGGGAATTCACTTTTAATCGTGGCCTTCCCGCTACCGCTTGAATCGATAAAAAGGAAGATATCGGCTGTGTATATTTCACCTCTCATTTTTATCGAGACCGTCAGGTTATTTTTCCTTTCATTTTTCTTGACCTCACATTGTGTTATCTGACCCTGGAGGTTATTGCGGTTTCCGTTTTGTACCTCTCCGAACAGGGAGTCAACAACAACAAAAACCATATCAGAACCCTGCCCGTAAACAGCCTGAAAAACAAATTGCCTGCTGTTTATAAGGCTGTCGGTTCGTGCAAAGGCGACGGACTGGTCCTTTTCCTTATCCGGTTTTGTATTTGTTTTATGATTTGGATCACTGACCTGGGCTATTATTACATTAGCAATGAATAAGTTAAATGTAAAAGTGAGGAGAAAAACCAGAAACGTTTTCCTTTTCATGATGACATGATTCTATCTTTTGAGCCACACTCCTGCATCGAAAAGAATATTATTCAGCCGGCAAATACCAGTTCAGGGGATCCATCAGCCAGGAGTGAATATCGTTGTATTTGCCCGTCCCCTTGAATTTTTCAGCTACTTTATCTGCAAGATATTCAGGTTCATCCCTGCGCTCTGCAATTCGAACCAGGTCAAACCAGCGTTTCCCTTCAAAAGCCAGCTCCATAGCTCTCTCGTCAACAATGAGATCTTCAATAAACTGTACCCTGTTATTACCTGAAAGATTATCAGGAACTTCCTTAGGCTCAAGGTATGCCCTTCCTCTTATCCCAATGTTTCTTGACCAATTTGAATATTCCGCTGGCTTTGGACTCAGGTTATTAACTCCCTGGTTCAGCAGCATCAGTGCATACTCCTGCGACTGTTCATCTCCCAGGCGATTGTAAGCTTCTGCTAATAACAGATGAATGTCTGCTGCCCTGGAGATAATAATATCAGAGCTGAAAGGGTCGTTGCTGTCAATAAAATATTTGGTTATAAAGGATTGACCGTTTAAAGTATCCTCCCAAAAAGTAAATGGTCCTCTGTACGGGTCACCTTCCGTTCCATCTGCCGCAATTTGCTCCTTAAATAAGTCTATAAGTATTTGAGTGGGTTTCACTGAATAATGGTATACCATCCAATCCGGAAGCGGGTTGTATTGGTCTTCACCGGAGGAATAAGGAATTACAGAAATATTTTCTATTTCTTGATCTTCAGCATTCAGAAAAATAGCGCCCCATCCCTCGTCTTTATATGATCCATCCACTTTATACAGGGAAGACTGGTTCAGGTAACTTTCGCAAGCCAGCTTCAGGTAAAAAACCGCATTGGCGAAGTCGCCGTTTTCCAGGTACAATTCACCGAGCAGTGCTTTGGTATTCACATAATGGTCAATCCTTACTTCGGCATAATCGGTTTCTGATGGATAATTCTCATGGATATAGGGTATTAACTGATTGATCAGTGTGTCGATCATAACTTCCTTACTAAGATAATTCTGTTCGAGATTTTCAGGCAGGGAAG
>CAYZEZ010000102.1:0-15082 GCA_964477295.1 uncultured Bacteroides sp.
TTTTCTTTGCTGATATAAGAATTCTCATATTTCTGTTCTTTTATAAGATTTTCATAGATAAAAGCACCATAAGAGAGAATAAATCCCGAAGTAAAGGACCACTATGCAGGATATGGGATTATCGCAATCGTCATGGTAAAGTAAGCCGTCAATTATCGATATAAAACAAAAAGGAACAGGCCAATCTATCTCAACTGAATCAAATATAATAAATATCTTGTTGTGACAGACACCTTGTAGCCTTCCATAAACTTGCCCAATGACTTCCCCCCGTAAAACCAGACCAATCAAACTTAGAGTTTCGGCGTTCTTCAATTCCATGCATAATCCGCATGCCGGGAACCACTTTTCCCGGCTCTAAAAGAGCATACTTGTCCGGGAAGAACAGTTCATAGGCATATGATTGAAAAATTTTTTGCCAGGAAAGAATCCACCACAGCCATTCGCTCATATCTCAAGGTGGTTACTGTTCTTTCAAGGATTAAATCTGAAGCCTTCCCTGGATATTAGAGAGTGAAAGCTTAGAAATATGTTTAATTTCGAGCTGTATTTCACATGAATATGACAATGTTCACAGAAACGTAGATCATAAACTAGATAGAGGAAATGGATTGGGATTAATTGGAGCTCATTTACTAAAAAAAAAATCAATTATGAAAAATTATAAATACCGGTTTCAGATTACAATTCTGTTTATTATCATTTTACAATTTAGCCCTTATAAACTTCAAGCTCAATTAAGAGTCTGGGAAACAAAGGAAGCCTATGATTCGAAATTTAGTAAAATCATGGTTTTGGGACTTACCGAAGATGTTTTGATTCGCGACAACTTAGAAGTCGAGTTAGTTAAAGCTGCTGAAAAAAGGGGCCTAAATGCCGTAGAGTCTATATTCTTTTTTCCTCCGAGCCTGGGTAAACCCTTTGAGGATGCAGTCCAAACAAGAAATAACTTAGTAAAAAAAGGATTTGACGGATTATTAACAGCAACCATTATTGGGACGAGTGCAACGAGGTATATACCACCATCCTCCAGCTATCAACCCTTTGTTTATTATAATGTTTTCCGAAACTACTATTATCAAACATATGCCCTGGTAACCACACCCGGGTATATAACACAGGAAACTAAATATTTTATTGAAACCAATCTTTACTCAATGAACGATGGCAAACTTATATGGTCTGGTAGATCCTATGCCTTTGATCAAGAGGAGTATAAGGATCAAATCCACAAATTTTCTAAAAAACTATTTAAGGAATTAATTTAACAAGAGGTAATAACCAAATAATAAAGTATTTAAACGGTTGTTTTAGTATCAATGGATATAGGCAGTTTTTTGCTAAATATGGGCTAGGTTCTGCACTATTTTCAGGACTTTAACTCACCCTTAAGTTTTGTTATTTCATCCTCCTTTTGACTAAGATTTTCTTTCAGATCATTAATCTCCGTATTAAGGAGGGTTATTTGTTTATTCAGTTCATCCTTTTCGGATTCGATGACCTTGATTTTCTTCACATAGATCGACTTGGTATAAAGCCATGCAGTCAAATAGCTAATAAGTGCAGCAACAAGTAATAAAGAAAGTATTACCAGGATTGCCGTCCCTTTGGATTGTATTGCAAGAACTAATAGAGTGCTCATGATTTTATTCTATTATTGTTATTACTGTCCTTCTGTTTTTTGCTCTACCTGAAGCCGTTTGGTTATCATCAACAGGTGCTTTCTCTCCCTTGGATTCAATGATGCAATTTTTTAAAGGCATGCCCTTATTTTCAAAATATTGCTTCACACTCTGAGCCCGCCTTAGTCCCAGCGCTTGATTATATTCATCGGTTCCAATTGTACAGGTGTGACCTGTGAAACTAAGCCTGGCTTGTAAATTCTGATCAAGAAATGCTTTTGAATCAAGAATGTAGCTTTCTAACTGTGAATCAGGCTTGAATTCAGATTTGTCAAAGGCGAAGTAGATGATCATGTCTTTTGGAATTATTTCTTTTTCCTTGACCAAAGGTTCAGGTACCGTATCGGTTTCGGTTACCTCTCCGGGCGATTCTGCCACAATTTCATTTGACACCGGTTCTTGACATAATCCTTTGATCTTAAATACATAGATATACGTTGAAAACGTTATCCAGGCACCGAGAGTAATAAACCCTATAACTAGAATCTTCATTGTCCAATAGTTTAAGATCAGTAAAGTTGAATACAACAAGTTAAATTTTATTTCTCATAAATCCAATCTCCCATCTGAAATTGTGACGAATAATGGACAAATCGGACTCAATGACCACTCCAGGCTGATTTCAATTGGCCATCCAAATATTCTGATACTGTGGTATTTATAAAAGGACCTGCATTTCGGCGAAATTTGGTCAAGACTTCCGTTTTTTCCACCAAACAACTATTGCAAAACAAAGTTGATAGGCATTTTGAATATAACGGATACAGGTTTCCCTCTTTGTTTTCCTGGTGACCATTTTGGAGAGGACATAATTACACGGATAGCCTCATTATCAAGCGAGGGATCGACTCCTCTTGTAACCACTGCATCTTCGACTTCTCCTCTAGTGTTTATGATGAATCTTACATAAACTTTCCCGCTGATTCCATTCTCAGCAGCAATTTCTGGATACATGAGGTTTTTTGCTACCCAGACTCGAAATCCATACTCTCCTTCTCCCTGGAAACTTGGTTTATCTTCAACTATTTGGAAATCTATTTCTTCAGTAGGTTCAGGATATTCCTCATAAGCCTTAATTTCAATTTCTTGCCATGGTATAGGTTCAACCTCTCTTCCAATAAACTCATTCTTGATTGGTTTGTCATCTTTTGTAATATTGAGGATATCGTTTGGTTGAGGAAGTGGGGGAGGTGGGGGTTTGATCTCCTTTTGTCTTGTATTCATTATGATATCCTCATCTATGCTGAATCCATAATTAATTTCGAATGTTTGTACCTGGCTAGTTGAACTTGTCCATTCAAAAGCTACTAGTATTAGTATCAGTGCTATTATCAGTCCAATCTGTAGGAAAATGCTTCTCCTGTTTTCAAGATTTGCTTTATTTGATTTCTTAAGTAACATAATATTTGTGGTTTAAATTATTAACTAGGATAAAAACCTCAAAAATCCGGCCACATTGAAGAATATTATTTGCTTGTTTATGAAACTTCTTTACAATCATATTCTTAGAAATAAAATTCGCATAGAATGAGATAAAATCATGGTAGGAAGATTCTGCTATTGATTAAAAATATATTGATACCTTTATAGATATGAGAGCTAGATTGATATATGCATTTTTCGTAATCCTGACTTTATTAATTGTATCCTCTGTAGAAACCAAAAAGGAACATGCCGGGAGAGATATTTCTACCTGCCAATCCATCAATGTCAACATAAAATTCGATTGCACTATCCCTGAAGTCAGTTTATGCCTTAATAAGAATTTCTCGGAGGTGAACTTGTTACAACTAATTAATAAGAAATTTATAGGATGTGTATATCGTCGAATAATTAGATTAAATACAATTTCTTTAAAGTTATATCTTGCTACATCTACTGATTTAAACCCAATTAAACAAAAACCGCTCACAGTAAAATTACATTATACTTCAGAAAAGGAAGATAGTTATCACCTCTCCTAGTGATTGAAGTTGGTCTGATCCAAACCGATTTATCATCAATTTTTTCATTCTACTTAAAATTTGAGGTTATGATTTATCTTTCTATAAAATCAATTCTAATAAGTGTTAAAAAGAACCGCTTGTTTTATTCCATAAACCTGGTAGGTTTAATAGCAGGAATGCTTGTACTCACTATTATTTTCACTTTTGTTTTTGAGGAGTTTAGCATTGACAGTTTTCACAAAAATGCAAATAATATCTATCGTATTCATTCAGGTGGATATGCTACCACTCCACCTTGTTTTGCTGAAAAGCTAAGGAATAAAATTCCTGAAATAAATGCCATTATCAGGTTAATATATAATGATTTAGCGATTATTGAACAAAACAAAGAAATCTCTATTGAGAATACCTATTATGTAGATCCGGAAATTTTCAAAATATTCTCTTTTAATCTCTTATCTGGTGAAGTTGATAAGGTTTTGCATGAACCATATTCGATAGTAATAAATCTGTCAACAGCTAAACAATTATTTGGGATAGATTATCCTATTGGAAAAACAATTTTGGATAAAAATGGAGTGATTTATACAATAACAGGTGTCATGGAGGATATCCCATATAATTCGCATATTCAATCTAATGCATTTATTTCAATGGAAACGCTTAGATATATTAGTGGTGATCAGGCATTTGATTGTAGTTCCTGGTCTATATTAACATATATTCACACAATTGAGAACTCCAATATCAATGAGGTAGAGACAAAGATTAACTCCATTCTGGAAGATTTTAGGTTTGTTAAAGATGATGATGCTTTCATCTTAAAACTACAACCTCTGATGGATGTGTATTTTGACTATGAGAATAACAAGTTTGATACTTGTAAGCACGGTAATTTCCAAACCGTTATAATTTACATAGCCATATCATTTTTATTAATGTTAATAGTAATTATTAACTATATAGATATGACAACATCTTTATCTACTGCAAGAATTAAGGAGATTGCAGTTAGGAAAATTTATGGGGCTAGCCGTATTGACATCATTAAACAGATTCTTTTTGAGGCTTTTGGAGCTGTACTTATATCAACTATAATTGTTATGGTTGTAATTGAACTGTTTCTGCCAAAATTATGTGGTTTATTAAATATATCTATTTCCGAATCTTTAAATAGGTCTGTATTGTATCTATATTATTTTGTTGGAATAATTTTAATTGGTTTAACCTCTGGAATTATTCCAGGAATAATCATTGCAAAAATTAATGAAATAAAAGCATTAAAGAATGAAGCATTTATAAATTTGCGTGGGTTTCAACGAAAAGCTTTGTTTATTGTCCAATTAATCATAATGGCTATTTTTTTGAATGCAACATTGATTGCAACTTCACAGATTAATTATATATTCGAAAAAGACCTGGGATTTGATTATAAGAATGTTGTATACTTTAATTTAGACAAAGTATTACTTGATAAGAAGGAAGTACTTAAAGAAAATCTATTAAGAAAACCGGAAATTGAGCTTGTCTCTTTTTCTAATGGAATAATAGGGAAGAATTTTTCTATACAACCTTTCAAGCATAATAGTATCGTTCAGTTATGCTCAAGCTACACTATCGATCCTGATTATATCTCTTTGTATAAAATGGACATGAAACTTGGTAGAGATTTTTCATGGGATTTAACATCTGATTCAAATAATTTTTGCATAATTAATGAGGAAGCTTGTAAAGTTTTTAATTTATTAGAACCAATTGGTAAAAAGCTATACCAGCTTACAATAACAGGGGTAGTTTGTGATTATAACTTTACTTCTTTGCACAATCAAATTCAACCTTTAGTCCTTCGCTATGGTAATGATGGAGGGGTTATTCAAATTAAAATATCCACTGAAAATCAGGAAGAAATTATTGACTTTATAAAGAATACTTGCAGTGATATATCTCCTGATTTTGATTGTAATTTTTCCTTTTTAGAAAGTCAAATTAAGGAATTATACAAATCAGAATTGGATTTAAAGAACAGTTTTAAAGCATATTCAATTATTGCATTCGCAATTGCATTACTAGGTTTATTTGCTTTATCTCTGTTTATAATTAGTAAGAAAACAAAAGAAATCACGATTAGAAAAATATTTGGTGCAAAGCTAGCTGAAACGTTTAAATTACTAGCCAAGGAGCAATTATGGATTGTTCTTATCTCCAACATTCTAGCAATTCCAATAACATATTTTGTTATGAATTATTGGTTAAACAATTTTTATTTCAGAATTGATATTGGATTTATAGTATACCTAAAAACTTTTCTTATTATAATAATCCTTACTCTGTTAGCAATTTCATTTTTAGTGCTTAAAACATATAGGATTAGTACTATTCAATCTTTGAATATTGAATAACAAGTATCTTTTGATTTTCTTGCATAAATTGATTATTAGGATGGATTTTATCAATTCTGAATTAGGAAAGTAAATCTTCAAATTCATCAACGAATTCATCACCTCCAACAAAAAAAGTCCCTGCAGATCAAAGACCTGCAGGGACTTGTGGCCACTTGAGAGTGGTACCACCTGGAGTCGAACCAGGGACACCAGGATTTTCAGTCCTGTGCTCTACCAACTGAGCTATGGTACCTTCCTTTTTAAGGCAGGGCAAATTTAGGTAAAAAAATTTAACCCGGAAATGTAACGGAGATTTTTTTCAGAACGCTGCCTGAACATCCTTTAACCATCCATCAAGGATCCGCACCTGTTGCTCATCAGGATGATTAAAGGGGGTCATATTATAGCTTTTTTCAACTTCCTTTTCAGGGATAAATTCAACCTGCCTTTCCCCGGTCCGCCGCCGGACAAGAAGAGCCAACTTTCCTGTGTCCCCGCTCTCAGCAATATCTTTTAATGCCTCTGAGGATGCTATCTTCCCATTTACTTTCAATACCTGATCCTCAACACTTAAACCGGCTTTCCAGGCCGGTGAATCCCATTCCACATAATTAATCACAAGACCTTCCCCCCGGTCCCGGTAACGAAATCCAGGATTGGCCACGGAAAGGGTGTCTGGTTCAGTATCCATCCGGATGCCGGCGTAAGAAAGATATTCCTGATAATCCATCGGAGTTGTAGTCTCTGCATAACTAAAAATTTCCTCCAGCGAACAACCGGCCACTTCTTCGCAAACAGCCCTGAATTCCTCATCTGTAAATCCCCGCCCCAGCTGCTTATGCCAATTATAATAGAGTTCCCTCATCACATCATCCAGTGATTTCAACCCGTCCGTCTCATGCCTGATCTTAAGGTCTAACAGGAGCCCGAGTGCACACCCGATATCATAATACGATATGGTTGTGTTGGCCGTGTGATTGCTCCTGTTAAAAAAGTTCAGCCAGGTATCAAAGCTGGACGAGGTGGCAGACTGAAACTTGCGTCCCGGGAGGTTTTCAAAATTATTAATCGCCCTGGCATAGGCATCCAGTACTTCCTTCCGGTCAAGAAAACCAGCGCGGTTCAGGATGATGTATTCATAATATACAGTAAATCCCTCTGAAACCCATAACATGTTCGTGTAATTCTCCCGGTCGTAATCAAACGGCCCCAGGGCGACAGGCCGGATCCTTTTAACATTGAACAGGTGGAAATACTCATGGGCAATAAACGCGAGCCACCTGTTGTATCCGTCACTCTTTGTTACATCGTACCATGGGCTTGAAAATACAGCCATGGAATTGCTGTGTTCGAGTCCCCCGCCACCCCGGCCCATACAAAGGAAGGTGTAATGATCATAGGGTATCTCCCCGATAATATCCGTTGCATTAATGACGATATTTTTAAGGTCTTCAGTATACTTAACCATGTCAATTTCGACTGGTTTTTCAAACACCATGGTGTGCTCAATTCCCTCAACGTCAAACGATGACACTTCCAGGTCCCCTGCCAGGATAGGGCAATCATACAGGACATCAAAGTTATTCGCATAAAAGGTATTGGTCTGGCCTTCAACCCTGTCCAGCCCGGTATTCACACTGTTCCATTCATGAAAAGGTTGTACAGTCACCGTAACAGGATGTTCCTTGAGGTCATCTGCATACATGAATACCCCGGTTGGTGATATAAAAGCCCTGCCATCATCGAGGAATGGTTCGGCGACCGACTGGTGAAAGGCAAACACATCATAACTTACATCTAAATCTGAATGTTGACCGGTTTCTATTCGCCATGTGTTTTTATTTACTTTATGCCATTCAAGTGGATTGCCTGCGCCATCTGTAGCTTTAAAGTTGGCTACATTTTTTGCAAAGTCAAGGATCCAGTAATAGCCAGGCGTCCATGCCGGCATTTTAAGATCAACAATACCTGTCCCGTTGCCTCTGCATTGCAGATCGACATGGAAGTAATGAGTGCCAGGATTATCCATTGACACAGCATAGGAAATAGTTCCATCCTGAGTCTTTTCAGTCTGGCAGCTGATGGCCAGACCTGTTACCAACAAAACTGTTAATATTAAGTTTCTCATATGATGATTTATTGATTTTTCCGAAGTATGTTATGGATTCCTCCCGAGTACTCGGGACGGGAATGATGTAATATTGATAAATTAGTACCCAACTCCAATTACCTTACTCCAGTCAAAATCTGTATTGTGCGCTCCCCTGACCGTTATCTCAGGAACCACATCAAGGGGCAGCATCTTTTCCCTGTTTGCTATCTCCAGCCCGATTGAAAAAGCAAGCCTGGTTACATTCTCCATCTTTTCGTAATTGATGTTGCCGGGGGTATCCGTAGGCTGGTGAACATTGGGCTCGGGACCATTGAACAGCCACACGGAAGGGATCCCATGCCGGATAAACGGGTAATGGTCGCTCATGAAAAAGAAACGGCTCGATGGCCCGGGTTCTTCAAAAGAATTATCGAGATCCATCCCGCAACATCTCTCGTTCACTTCAGTGATCAACTCATCCAATACCCTGGACAGCCTGGTATGTCCCACTATAGCAATGCCCCCCGGATTATCCCCGCTGATCACATCCAGGTTAATGTGGGCACTTATTTTATCGAGCGGAACCGGCGGATGGCTTACGAAATACTCAGAACCCCAGAGCCCCTTTTCCTCCCCTGTAAACCAGGCAAAGATAACCGACCTTTTTGGCCTTGCCTTAACCATGGCCTCTGCCATCTCCAATAAAGCAACTGACCCTGATCCATTGTCGTTTGCTCCGTTATAGATGTCTCCTTCACGCGCCCCTACATGGTCGTAATGGGCCCCGTAAACGATGAATTCATCCAGAAGATTGGGATCTGATCCCTCAACATAAGCCAGTACATTCCGGACCAGTTCGATTTTATTCTCTGTGGTTATTTGAATATCAAGTTTGCTGCCTGAGATATTGCGCGATTGCACCTGTTCACCTTTTCGTATCTGTTTGCACATTTCAGTAATCTCCTCAATGGATATCCCCAATATTTCGGCAGCAACTGAATGCCTTATCTCCAGTTCATAAAACGTACTCCTGGAATGCCCTGTTCTACCCGATAGGGCATCTGACAGCACACTTCCCCTCACTTTATTTTCAAACAAATATTGATGTTCATAGAAGTTTCTTTCTCGTTCTTCAGAAATTATATAAACTACTGCACTGGCACCATATGCTAATAATGAATCGCTCTTTCTCCTGAGAATAATCCCCGACATATCTGACCGTACCGGGTGATCGGACGGAAGGCTTTCATCCAGTATAATGGCAATTTTATTTTTTATTTCCACACCGTTAAAATCATCCCACCCCTGGTCCGGTGCATGCAGACCCAGGCCAAGAAAAACCATTTCCCCGGTAACTTTTCCTGTCTCCAGTGACCTGTTCCTGAGTCCGAATTCAGTCCCATAGCGAAAGGCTGATTGTTCGCCTTTACCGCTCAACATAATATAGGTTGATTTTTCTGCAACACGACTCGTCCTCAAAGGGATTTCCTGGAAAAAGGCCCCATCATCCATTATGGGCCTGAGCCCGTAGCTTGCAGCCTGAACAGCCAGGTACCTGGAAGCTATTTTTAATTCTTCAGATGGGGTATCCCTGCCCATGAATTCATCTGCTGCCAGGAAATATAAATGGCTTTTGAGTTCGGAGGCTGTGATAGATTCCAAGCCCGGTTGCGCTAATAAGATGTTTCCTGTGAGAAGGAGTATAGTTAGTATGATGCTGATGTTCTTCATGATTTAAAGTGCCGGTTATGGTTATTGATGCTGAAGTTACAATAATTTAAACTTGGTTGAATATTTCCAGTATGTTATTTGTCAGCATTTTATTGCTTATAATTTAATACTTTAACCTCATAAATTAACCAAACAATTCGGAGGTGAATAATGAAAAATCCCGCTAAACCTTGTTTATCAGTTATCTTGTTTTGTTTGATTTTCAGTACAGGACAGATTATTGCTCAAAAACCGGTTGTAACCGAAGAAGACTATGCCCGCGCCGAAAAATTCCTGGCTGGAAGCACTAATCCGCTGGTATATAATGGCAGTGTCAGGCCAACCTGGATCAATGAGGATCAGTACTGGTATGCAAACTCTATTCCCGCAGGAACTGAATTTATACTTGTAAATGCAAAGAAAAAAACACGAAACCATGCATTCAGCCACGGCAAACTTGCACTGACACTTAAAGCAGCTACAGGTGTGGAATATGATCCATTTAATCTACCCTTCAGACAGATTGAGTTTTCCGGAGATGGGAAACTTGTTTTGTTTAGGGTGAAGGGCACTCATTATCAATATGATATTAAAAGGGACAAGCTATCTGAATATGACCCGGGTATCCAGGCAGGAAGAAACGACGCCGTATCGCCCGACGGCAAAAGAGCTGCCTTTATCAGGGATTATAACCTGTGGGTCCGCGACCTGACTACCGGTGAAGAGAAACAACTGACCACGGATGGCATAAAAGATTTTGGTTATGCCACCAACAATGCCGGCTGGACCAAAAGCGACAGTCCGGTGGTGCTCTGGTCGCCCGACTCAAAAAAGATAGCCACCTTCCAGCACGATGGCAGGGGAGTGGGGGAGATGTACCTGGCTACCACCAGGGTGGGTCACCCGGAACTGGAAGCCTGGAAATATCCGCTGCCCGGGGATAGTGTTATTTTCCGTATTCAGAGGGTGGTCATCCATGTAGATGAGCAGAAAGTTGTTCGTTTACAAATGGCTCCCGACGCGCATCGCTCGACCATCTGCGACCACGTGGTATGCCGTGGCAGCGGCTTTGCCGATATCGAATGGAGCAGTGACGGGTCTGAACTGGCATTCGTTTCCACTTCCCGTGATCATAAACATGAAGTGCTCCGTGTGGCTGATCCTGAAACCGGTGAGGTACATGATGTGATGGAAGAAACAGCAGCTACCTATTTTGAATCGGGATATAACATGGTCAACTGGCATGTGTTGTTTGCTTCCGGCGAAGTGGTCTGGTTCTCTGAAAAAGATAACTGGGGGCATCTTTACCTTCACGACCTGGCTACAGGGAAGCTCAAGAACCGGATTACCACGGGCAATTGGCGGGTACTCCAGGTATTATGGATCGATGAAGCAAACAAGACCATCTTTTTCACGGGATCCGGCAGGGAAGAGGGTGATCCCTATTATCATTACCTGTACAGTATCAATATGGACGGATCGGGACTGAAACTGCTCACTCCCGAAAAGGCATTTCATAGTGTATCCTTTTCGCCTTCGGGAAAATATTTTACCGACAGCTACTCAACCTGGACCGAGCCACCGGTGAGTGTAGTCTGCAGTGCCAGTGGTCAACATCTTCTCACTACTGAAAAGGCAGATATATCAAAACTTTTAGAGGCCGGATGGATTCCACCCGAAGCCTTTACTGTAAAAGCCAGGGATGGTAAAACAGACCTCTACGGAGTAATATATAAGCCGACCCATTTCGATCGCGGTAAAAAATACCCGATTATCAATTATATTTATCCCGGCCCGCAGTCCGGAAGCGTTGGATCAAGAAGTTTTATGCCTTCATCGGGTGACAGGCAATCTATAGCCGAACTGGGATTTATCGTTGTCGCTATAGATGCCATGGGCACACCGGGACGCTCAAAATCATTTCATGATATTTATTACGGAAAAATGGGCGACAATGGTCTGCCCGACCAGATCACCGGGATGAAGCAACTGGCAGAGAGATTTGAATGGATCGATATTGAGAGAGTTGGTATCTATGGCCACTCAGGAGGGGGATTTGCATCCACCGATGCCATTCTCAGGTATCCCGATTTTTTTGATGTGGCAGTCAGCGGAGCCGGTAACCACGACAACCGGAATTACGAAGACGACTGGGGAGAAAAATGGCAGGGTTTGCTGGAGACATATCCTGACGGAACCACCAGCTATGACAACCAGGCCAACCAGATTTTAGCCAAGAACCTGAAAGGGAAGCTGCTTCTGGCCCACGGAACCATGGATACCAACGTACCTATGTACAATACGCTCCTGGTGGTTAATGAGCTTATCGCTGCCAATAAGGATTTTGACCTGATCATGTTTCCCAATCGCAGTCATGGCTTTGGGCGTGAGTCCTACATGATGAGAAGAAGGTGGGATTATTTTGTGGAAAATTTACTGGGGGCAGATCCACCCAAGGAATATAAGTTTAAAAGCGATACTTCAAGGAGATACTAAAAATAACGGAGGATGTCTCAAAAGGCATTATCCGTTTTCCTGTCCTGATGAAAACATACACTTTTGAGGCAGCCCCGTTAAAATAATAACTATGCAGAATTCAGTCTATTCTTAAAAAGCCACACCAAAGCCAAGGTTAAAGACAAACCCTCCGCCAACCAATCCAGGTACATCCACGCTTTGTGATTCTTTGGTTCCGTCTGGAAACTCAACCGACACATTAATATTATTAGCCACCGAAGCCAGAGCATATCCGATTTCGGGCCTGAAATAAAAACCTCCCCCCAACTTTGCTCCCAGCTTAATATTAAACATATTGACACCTATGTTCGCTTTTGCAGATCCACCGCTTAACATGGGGTCAACATCTGATAATACATCTTCATATTTAAGACCTGCTCCCATCCTGCCATAGGATAGATTTGCATACGGTCCCCTGCCTTCTTTTATGAAATAGTAGTTTGCCCCTAATTCAAAATAGTAGAAACTAAGCTTGGTGCTGCCAAGCTTCAAGCCAAAATAGGAGAAGTCTGCTGATGGGGCAAGTTTGCCTCCCAGTACCGGAGTGACATACTCAAAATTCAACCCGGCAATGTTGGGTATACCAAATTTAAGCCCGATCCGTACAGGTTTCTCCTGGGCATTAACCGAGGTTGAAAGTAAAAACATCAGAGCAAGTGCAACAAAGAAAAGATTCTTCTTTTTCATAATAATAGGTTTAGGTGTACTTAACGTTGCAATTAATAACTGGTTTGTTATTTAGATTTGTTATAAATAGTTACATAAAAGTAGTATATATTCATATAAAAAAAATTATTTCCTAAAAAAGTTATTAAGAAGTTTGAGTATATAACCAGGGTTTAAGGTGCTGTACCCTTTGAGAACTCAGGGTAACAAGAAGATCTTGATGACGATTTTGTAATGTATGGATCACGCGAGCGCATTGGCTCCGCCTGTTGAGGCTTCGCCGTCTGGCTCCGCCTGTTGAGGCTTCGCCGTCTGGCTCCGCCGAACTCAGGAACTCGTTTCCCCATAGCTGGCTGAGGGAAGAGTTAGCCGGCCCCTGTTTATTCGTATTCAATAATTCTCATTCAGCAATACACTCTTCCCGTTCGGCAACTAATCTTTTCCTGTCTTATCTTTCAGGCATAGCTTTGGACCAAAATTCATTCAATCTTAAAATCATGAAAAAAGCAGTAACATTAATTTTGGTTCTTGCAATCACCATATCAAGTGTATTTGCAGAGGATAACCTGAAACAGAATATCCGTGGAACAGTGGTGGATGCCATCACCGGTTTTCCGCTGATAGGGGCCAATGTGATCCTGGTCAATTCCGATCCCATTAAAGGGACGGTTACCGACCTGTATGGCCATTTTGCACTGACCGATATCCCGTTGGGACGACAGAGCCTGGCCGTCAGTTATATTGGTTATCACAACCGAGTCATCGAAAACCTTTTACTTACCAGCGGTAAAGAAGTCGTCCTTAATATAACACTGGAAGAAAAAGCTATCGAGGTGGGCGAAGTTGTGATCAGTGCAGAAAAAAGAAAAGATGAAGCCCAGAATGAAATGGCCATTATTAGTGCCCGCACTTTCTCAGTCGAAGAAACCGAGCGTTTTGCAGGTAGCCTTGGCGATCCTGCCAGGATGGTGGCCAATTATGCCGGGGTAATGACACAAAATGATTCCCGGAACGATATTATCATTCGCGGGAACTCCCCCATGGGTGTATTATGGAGATTGGAAGGAGTGGAGATCCCTAATCCGAACCATTTCGGTGCCCTGGGAACAACCGGCGGTCCGGTTAGCATGATAAATAATAATTTACTGACGAACTCTGATTTTCTTACAGGAGCTTTCCCGGCTGAATTTGGGAACGCTCTGTCCGGAGCATTCGACCTGAATATGAGATCGGGAAACCGAAACAAAACTGAGTTCACAGGCCAGATAGGCTTCAATGGCTTTGAAGCAGGAGTGGAGGGACCCTTCATGACAATGCGGAATGGCCAGAAAGCCACCTACCTGGCCAATTTCAGGTATTCAACCCTGGAAGTGCTCGATTTGATGGGGTTCAGCCTGGGAACAGGAGCTGCCGTACCTCAATATAAGGACCTGACTTTTATGGTCGATCTGCCTGGAACAAAACTGGGAAGGTTTAAGGTGTTCGGCCTGTGGGGAAACAGTTATATTGAATTGGGAAGGGAAACAAACGATACCACGGAAAATTCATACAACACCAGGGGGACTGCTACAGACTTCGGTTCAGGATTGGGCGTTATTGGCGTGGCAAATACCTATTATTTTAATGAGAAGACAAGACTAAAAACCACCCTTTCTTATCAACGGACCAATGCAGTTACAAAACTTGATTCATTGAGAAATAATGGAGAATTTTCAATCCCTTTTGTCCGGCAGAACCAGGCTGAAAATAAGTTATCATTCAGCACACAGTTCAGGCAAAAGGTCAATACCCGGAATAATTACAGCATAGGGCTGATCATCGACCGGTATGACATAGATTACCAGGATAGCATTAATTTGGCTGATTATGACCACTTTATAACTTATGCCAGCATAACCGGCGACATGATGATGTACAGGGCCTACGGTCAATGGCAACATAAATTCAATGACCAGCTGATGGCCTATTCCGGATTGCACCTCCAGTTATTTGGTATGAATAAAGAAGTAGCAGTGGAGCCCCGGCTGGGGGTAAAGTGGCAATTCACTGAAAGGCAATCGGTCAATGCAGGTTTTGGTATGCACAGCC
>CAYZEZ010000103.1:0-15034 GCA_964477295.1 uncultured Bacteroides sp.
CCTAAATAAGATTTTAAGAGATTATTTCAATAAGAATGAATCGGAAATGGGAGACAGTTACCCAGAGCAATTTGATATTAGCTTTGATTTTGTTCCAAGGATGTGCATGAATAACAATTGTGATATTTGTCCAATTGGTTTATTAAAATACCATAGCAAATCAGGCTTTTCAAAGACATGTGTTAAGAATTCTAATTTATATTGTTCAGTAGCATTAATTGACTGTGGTTATAAGACTGGGTGTTATGTGCAGGAATGTAATCTATTGAACACACTTGATAATCATTGAAATAATTTATAACACATTCAAAACCCTGTCCCAAACAATTCCATGACCGTTTTTAAACTCCCCTGTAAAACGGCTACTAAATAATCTTCCGATTATTTAATGTCGATATACAGGGGAGGTAAAATCGTATTTTCCACGATAGCTCTAAAAAAGCAATTATTTGGGGGAGATTTTTTTGATTATAACTCCGGAATTTTATTGATTGCCTGGCTTACTCCCAATCCCAGTGATTTAAGGTAAATATCGGTTTGTTCGAGGCTTTGGTGGCGGCACTGGTTCTGGATAGTCTTTATGTCCACCCCGGCATTATAGGCTGACACTACCCCGGAATGTTTCCAGGAATAGAGAGTATACTCGCTGCTGAGTTTCAGTTCTTTTACCAGCTTGCGGAAACGACCGCCCATCGCATTTTTTGAGACACACTGAATGGGTTTCATTTTGCTGGGAAATAGGAATTCCCGTTCGGGATCGATAATATCAGATCCTTCCAGGATCTTACAAAATCCATCCGGGATGGTAACGTACCTTTCCATGCCATTCTTACTGACGGCCCGGGGTATATATATTGTTTTTCGATCCAGGTTAAAATAGGAGGATTTCATCTGACGTACCTCGTTGGGGCGCAGGAACCAATAGTAGATGAACTGTATAAAGAGCCACAATTGCGGATCTTTATCTTCCACGATTTTTTTTATAGCCACTACCTGCTTTTCGCTAAAAGCCAGGTTTTTGCATGATGCCCCTTCTTTGTGTTTCTTAGAATTACGAAAAGGGTTGTTTACAATGATCTCGCGCTCTACCAGGATCTGGAACAATGATTTCATATAGGCAATATGGCCGTTTACTGTTTTGGCGGCGTACTTACACTCGACAAAAAGGTAATCATCAAAATTAGAAATCCCAAGCCCTTGGCTATCAAGAACTTGGGATTTTTCTGGGTGGAAGATGGGATTCGAACCCACGACCCCTGGAACCACAATCCAGTGCTCTAACCTACTGAGCTACATCCACCGTATTGGGAATGCAAATTTAAGAAATATTTCAATTATTAAAAGGAAAAAAATACACCCTGTCCGCAATGGATGGAGAGGATTCAGAGAGCAATCAGATTGCCGCCTGCTGGCTATTGCTTAATGGCTAAAGTCTTCATTGCCTGAATATGTTGACCGCTAATTAACTATAAAAGGTCAACCTTATTCAGGCATGGTCATACTGTCTACTGTCTACTAATGAACGACACATGATTTTCTTGACTTATGCGTTGTGAGGAATTGAATGACAGTTTTACTGTCTTCTGCAGCATTAACTTTATTGTCCCGGTAAATCAGCTTGCCCCTGCCATCTACAACAACTGTCCAGCGCGAAGTAGTCACACTGCGCTCAAGAGTCACGGACTGACCATCAATATCCTTTTGAATGGATCCCCCTTCACTAAAAGGCACACCAAATATTTCAGCTATATGGCCCTCCGGATCAGATAACAATGTAAAATTCAGATGGTGCTCTTTTTTAAACATAGCCAGGTTTTTATAATCGTCACCACTTACTCCGGCAACAAGTGCATTCAGATTCTCAAAATCTTTATTCTGGTCCCTGTAGCTGCAGGCCTCCTTAGTACATCCACCTGTAAACGCAGCAGGATAAAAGTACAGTACAATGTAATCGTAACGGTAATGATCAGAAAGTTTCCATTCCGCACCTTCATCGTTAATAGTAGTGAAGTCGGGAACAGAATCGCCAATCCCAATCGTTTTATTGATGCCGCTAAAGTTAATCATTAATCCAACCAGGATAAATTCAATAATTGAGCTCATGTCGTAATTTTTTATTTATCATTAATCCATGACAAAGTTATATGCAAATTAATCTTAAAATAATATGCAAATTATATGTAATCTAATATTTAACACTTTTTTTATGATTAATTCTCAAATCACTACTGATCAACAGAATATGTTTGTTATTTAACAAATCGACAGAAAATATGCTTTAAAAATGAGAACTGTCAGCGCAATATTATGAACATATTGGTAACGGGTGCAACCGGATACCCTGGCAAAAGATTAATTCCCGCACTGATTTTCAAAGGGCACGATATTTAATCATGTGTAAGGGATAAATGCCGGTGACCTGAGCAGGGCTGAATGCATACATTGTCGTGCCGGAATTGAGTTGTATCCGGGATTTCAGGTCGCGGAAGGTGTCGAATAATACGGATCAGGTGCTGGAAAATACCTGGAGCATAGGTGGTAAAAGAGGATGATACCATGCTAACCGGATCATTCTGTTCCCGGCTCATGCTGCGGGATTAGCGAGCACCATAAAAATTTATGCAAAGGATCGATGATTCCTCGCAGCTTGCAGCGAGGATAGTCAATTCATGTTATTGATAATTGAATTATTTGTTATAATTCAGGTTCTTCACTATTTTTATGAAAATCATTGAAGCATGAAACACGTGCTGATCTTACTATTGTTATTCTGCTTCACAATCTCATATGCCCAGAATAACAGCAATATCCTTCCGAAACATTCCATACATGGCGGACTGTTTTTTACAACACAAACATACAATGGTGGACCCTTTCTCGATTACCAGTACTATATCGATGGCCAGATCTCTTATTCCATTAAGTCCGGGATGACCGGGATGGTTTTTAATAATGACAGTATGAGTGTTTTTCTAGCTGCCGGGATGAACTTCAGATTTTTAAGTCTTAGAAAACCTTTGAAAAACAGGTTTTTTAATGTGGAACCCTATAGTGGTTTCTATCCGTTTTCTCTCGATTATGTAATGATAAGTACGGACACTGAAGATGAACCTGGTAGCCGGTTTGGATTGACTCCTTCCGGAATCATTGGTTGTACTATGATTTTTGCGAATAAAATTGACCTGGATCTTCATGCCGGTTTCGGATTATCTTTTCGCATGGCAGGAAAGGCCGGAGAACCAATGCAGCCTACCGCTTATGGGGGTCTTTCACTGGGTTACAGATTCTGAAACAATTACCCACATCAGGCATCAAATTATGAATACGAATATTGAACGATCTGAAAAATCAATTTGGATCTTTCTTGTTATGGCTTTTCTTATGTTATATCCGGCTGATAATCAGGCACAAAGTCAGGATTTGAATGAGCCTTTATTCCTGATTGGTGGAAGATTTCACAAAGCATTCATAATTAAGCACACAAAAAAATTGAGTGATGAGGTAACTCAATCCTTTCCCTGGAGTTTTGAAATGGAGGCGATATGGCACCTGAGGAAAAAAAGTGTCTGGGACTATTGCTATTGCTATCCACGCACTGGAGTCGCACTGAATTATACCAATTTTATGTTACCCGATATACTGGGAAGTGCGATATCTGTTTATCCTTTCATTGAGCCCAACATCAGGGCTCAGAATCCGCTTCATTATTCCGTCCGTATTGGGATGGGACCCGCCTATATGACAAAAATATGGAATGAGGAAACAAATCCGTCTAATTTATTGTTCAGCGCCAGAATAAGTTTCTTTCTATCGGCCAGTTTTGCAGTGAATTACCGGTTTGCTGATCGTTTATCGATGCGGCTGGCCGGGAATTATAACCACATTTCAAACAGTGGTTATAAGCTGCCTAACCTTGGTATAAATTTTCCTTCACTCAGCGCGGGTCTGGATTATAGCTTCAGCAAACCTGTTTTTCAGAATAGAGAAAAGGATCCGGATATCATACTCAATCAAAAAAAGAACCGCTTTGACATTTTATTTGGTATATCGGCCAAACCTACTTCAACGTATGAACCTGAAAGATACCCTGTTTACGTTGTTTCCATGAATTATAGTCACCTGATCGGCAGAAGGTTAGCTATAATTGTTGGAACCGAATGGGTGGATGACAAGGCAATAAGGGCAAAGATAATTCAGTATAACTGGGTAGATGATTCCGACAATTATCTGGATCATAACAGAATTGGAGCATTGGCGGGAATTGAATGGCTGATTGGAAAATTTATTTTTTATCAGCAACTAGGGTATGAGGTATATACACCGCTTAAACCTAAATACCGGCAATACCAGCGGTACGGGCTATCATTTAAATTAAGCAACCATCTGTTTATCGGAGTCAATCTTAAAGCAAATATGGCAAATGCAGATTTTATGGACCTTAGGGCAGGGATTAGTTTTTAGAGTAAAAAAAAGGTGTCTCAGCAATAATATATTAGTCATTCTGAAGTGCCAAACTCAGAAACTAGAGTTAATTAGATTCCGATCCCGGGTTCCCGGAACGGAATAATTTTAAGAAAGATCTAAAAAATGGGACAACCGCTGATCGTGAATACAGTCTTTATCTCTTCCTGATATTTCCCCCGGAAGAACTGTTCTGCATCTCAACATTGCCATCACCGGAGTATGAGATATTGCCACCACTGCTTGCATTCAAATCAAAACTATCCGTGCCATTAACCCTGGCTCTGCCTCCACTGGAAGCATTCGCAATCACATGCTTTGCGACCAGTTCTGTGGCATCAAGCCCTCCGCCACTGCTTGCGCTCACTTCAAGGTTATCAGATATTCCATTTATTACGGCTTCACCTCCACTGCTGGCATCGCATTTAATCTGATTGCTCTCAATTTCAAGTTTTAACCGGCCACCGCTGCTTACATCAATCCTGATGTGGTCAGTCTCCATCTTGTTTTCACCCATCAGATGGCATCCACTCGACGAACTCAGGTAATTAATGTCTTTAAAAACTACGTGTATCTCCTTGGATTTTGCATCCCTTATGTTGTATTCAGAATGGATTTTTAATTTCCCTTCAACTACCTCGGTTTTTATTTTATCCTGTAAGTTTTGATCTGCGATAACCACAACCGATTCTTCATCTCCCTGGGTAATGAATACCCTTAAGCCACTGGCGCCTTTGATAGCACTGAATGACTCAACAGATCTCTCTTCGGTTACAACGTTCCCGTCTCCATATACAGTAGGGCCGAAAAAGCAGGCCGGAAGCATAAGTATAATGCTGCCAGCAAAAACCAACGCAATTATTTTTTTTTTCATAATGGTTGCTTTATATATTATTATTTAGGATAGGCGCCAAAAAACTTACTGATCGAACGATGGAATTTGTGAACCCCGGATACAGGCTCTGCAAATTTCATTATGCACTGTTTGTGAATAAGGGTGATATCGTTCTTTTCTGCAATTTCTAAACTTTCCGGAGTGTCAGAGCCCTGCTGGATCCATATTTCCCGGATACCTTTCTTGGCAGCTTGCTCAACAATTTCAGTTGTTTTATCTTTCCCGGTGACAATGTATATTCTTTTAACCTGGTCGGGTAATTCGGCAATCTCTTTAAGGCAATTGTCTCCGGCAATTTCATCTGTAAAAGGATGAACCGGGTATAATTTGAATCCCCTTTCTCTGAGAGTGTCATATACTACCCTTCCAAATTTTTTAGGATTTCTTGATGCGCCAACAAAGGCAAGCTCTTTGGGTGCAAGAAATGATTCAATGTTGCTCAATGTGGTCATTTTGTGATTGATTAATAATTTGAAGTGAATCTAATACCATTTAACTAAGTTCGCAAAGTTTTATCGATAAACTGTCATTTTTTACCTGTTGATTTAAGAATTTTGCAGGTGAAATTTAGAACAGCACAAAAAAAACCGCCCGTGAGGCGGTTTTTCATGAATAATTATTAACCACTAAACCTATGAAGTTATCTATGAATAGATAAACATCCAATTTTCAATTACCAGGTCCTGATCTGCAGCCCTGGTAGAGTTTGAATCCTCTAACATCCATTCTTCCAGTTCAACATCTTCATCTGTAAATGAATCAGTTTGGATCATCCAGTTTTCAAGATGGATTTTGCCCTCAACATCCGTACTTTCAAATGCAGGGGAAATCATCCAGTCTTCGAGGATCAATTCGGTGTCGGCAACCTGCTCAGCAGTCTTAATTCTGCATTCTTTGTTCTGGTCAGGTGATCCTGCAAAAACTGCTGCTGTAACTGTTGCGATTACTACTAATATTGCGAATGTCTTTTTCATGGTCTTCTCTGCTTTCTGTTGATCGTATAATTAGACAACCAACTTCACAAAAGGTTTAACACAAATTATGCCACTAATTATAAAAGCCTATTGAACAGAAAGATACAATAATAAATAATTAGAAATAAGTGAACGGAAATGATACAGGCAATGTTCGATTATGAACATTGCCGTGATCGGTAAGCCGGGAGTATGGGGATTATCGTGCAGGTGTGGAAGGATTAAGGTGGATAGTATATTTTGTCCACTCCATTCCCACACCCCTTCTGTCTTCTGAATGCTGTATTCTGTCTTCTTCTTCAGGGTTATTCCATCTTTCTCTGGGTGCTTTCCTTGGTCCATGCAGAGCTTCTGCCAATAAAGCGCATTCCCATTACGTAACCTCTGATATTAAGTGTATTCTGATTTTCTTCCTCATACCACATATAACAGGAGTACGTTTTACCGCTTTTGGGATCATAGATGGTTCCATCCTGCCATTCATTGTCTTCAGAATCATAAACAAAGCCATTGAGTAATCTTAAATCCAGTACTGGTCTGCTTCGAAGCGACTCATCCGGATTCTTATCGTCGAGATTAGGTCCTACCCCGTCATCCTCCAGCGGATCATCCAACCAGACTATCTTACCATAATATTTACCATTGGTGGCTTTAAATATTTTTATTTGTGCATCACTTTCTTCAGAAAGGTAGAACCCAAGGATCTTATCTGCCTGTGCAGCAATATAACAGGAAGAAACAAAAAATAATGATAGTAAAATCGTAATTTTTTTCATGGTCGATGGTTTTATTTGTCCGGTTGAAAATAAGTCTTTTTTTGATTTATTCCTAAGTTTGATCTGTTTCACTTTCAATTATTGAGTAATCGTTGCAATCCTACCCTTGGTATAGATTCAGCTTTAGTCGTGGAAATTATTGGGGAAACGAGCAAGATTTTTATCAATCATAAGATCAAGGTTGACAAAATGTTGGAGGTGCAAGAGATTGCGCCTCTGCTTTTTTATATTTGTTAGTAATTATGAATGTGATCAATATTGAAATAAAAGCCAGGTGCTCTCATCCCGAAGGAATAAGGGCGGTGCTGAAATCAAAAAATGCCAGGTTTGAAGGCATTGACCACCAGGTGGATACCTATTTTAAAGTGAAAAATGGAAGGCTCAAGCTTCGGGAAGGAAACATTGAAAACAACCTGATCTATTATAAGCGAGATAATATTACCGGGCCAAAAGAGAGCGATTGCCAACTGTTCCCGACTGCTTCCGGCAGTCACCTGAAAAATATGCTTGCCGGCTCTCTTGGAATCCTTGCAATTGTGGATAAGCAACGGGAAATATATTATATCGATAACATTAAGGTCCATATTGATGTGGTGCAGGATCTGGGCAGCTTTATCGAGATAGAAGCGTGTGATGAAAAGGGTAATGTTACAAGGGACCGGCTGTATGATCAATGCAAGGAACTTATTCAGGCTATGCATATAGTAGAGGAAGATCTGGAGAGCAGGTCGTACAGCGATTTGATTTTGGATAATGCAGACAAATAATCTGGCATGATAAAAAAAATCATATCGGGGGGACAAACCGGAGCTGACCAGGGAGCCCTCGATTTCGCTTTGGAGAATGGAATAGAAGCCGGTGGCTGGTGTCCCAAAGGAAGGATATGCGAAAGTGGCATTATCCCGGAACGGTACCCTGTTGAGGAAGTAACTGAAAATGACTATCGCGTAAGGACTATGTTGAATGTAAAGGATTCGGATGGAACCCTGATAATTATCCGGGATGGGTACTTAGAGGATGGGACCCACCTGACCATTGAATATTGCAAAAAATGTTCAAAACCTTGGTTCCTGGTTGATGTGAAAGTAATGTCGGATCAGCTGGAGTCGGTGTATTCGGCTCTTATCAGCTGGCTGAATAAAAACCAGGTATCTGTTCTGAATGTGGCAGGAAACCGTGAAAGCAACAGCCCGGGTATACAGGTGGAAACTTCCGGATTCTTGGTGCAGATTCTGGCTGAATTGAAAGATCAGCCATAACCCAACAGCCCGGATATACAGGCTGAAACCGCCGGTTTGTTGCAGGAGGCCCTGGCTAAATTGGGGGGATCAGGATCAGCAGGTTAAGATGCGACAGCTCATGATCACGCCTTTCTCTGATAGGTGATGAACGCATATTCAAATTTGTTCTTTTCATCAAAAGGTTGAGTTTCCCGCTCTGTCTCATCCCATTCATCATAATTGATTTCCGGGAAATACACATCTGCCTCAAATGATTTGAACACCCGGGTGATATATAATTTCCCGGCATGCTTTAAAAATTGTTTGTATATCATCCCTCCTCCAATAACAAAACATTCTTCTTCCGGTGCACACATTTCCAGGGCTTCCTCTATTGATCCTGCCATATCACAGCCTTTAAAAGATTCGCCGGGGATATCGCTAATCACTATATTGGTCCGTTCTTTTAAAGGCCTGTTTTTCTCCGGCAAAGAAAGAAAGGTATTACGCCCCATAATAACTTTATGACCGGCAGTGATTCTCTTAAAACGCTTCAGGTCTTCCGATATATGCCACAACAGTTCGTTGTTCCTGCCTATAGCATTGTTATCGGCGATGGCTACTATAATGGATATGCTCATTTATTTCTTTTATCTCCGCCGGTTGAAACCGACAGCAGTTGATATATTTCTCATTCCGGAATCCGCTGGTTCAAACCGACGGCAATTAAACGGAGATTTCCCCTTTAATATGAGGATAAGGATCATAATTCACCAGTTCAAAATCCTCAAATTTAAAAGAAAAAATATCTTTCACATCCGGATTGATCTTCATTTCAGGTAAATGCCTGGGTTCCCTGGTGAGTTGCAGATTCACCTGGTCAAGGTGGTTCAGGTAGATGTGTGCGTCACCAAGAGTATGAACAAACTCGTATGGTTTCAACCCGGTTACCTGTGCTACCATCATAAGCAACATTGAATAGGAGGCAATATTGAACGGAACACCAAGGAATATATCAGCGCTTCTCTGGTAAAGCTGGCAGCTTAATTTGCCCTCAGAGACATAAAACTGAAAGAATATATGGCATGGGGGCAATGCCATCTTATCCAATTCTCCTACATTCCAGGCACTTATGATATGACGCCTCGAATCGGGATCTCCCTGAAGGCTGTCGATCAGTAATTTGATCTGGTCAACCTTCCTGCCATCGGCTGCCGGCCAGCTTCTCCACTGATATCCATAGATCTGACCCAGGTCTCCGTTTTCATCGGCCCATTCGTCCCAAATCGTCACATTATTGTCATTGAGATATTTAATATTTGTCTCACCCATAAGGAACCACAAAAGTTCGTGAATGATGGAGCGCAGATGAAGTTTTTTTGTGGTCAGCAAAGGAAATCCCTCTTCCAGGTTAAAGCGCATCTGATGACCAAAAATGCTGATTGTCCCGGTTCCTGTCCGGTCCTTTTTCTTTATCCCTTCTTCCATTACATGTGATAGCAGATCAAGATATTGCTTCATTATTCAATTCCTTTTCAGATAATCCGATGTAAAAATACCTATTTATTGTTTTTGATTCCGGCCATGTTAATAACTTTTAAATAAATCAAATTGAGACAAAGCGGTTATCTTTGCCGCAGAATTCAATTAAATAATTGTAATTTTAGAACATAGCTTAAGGACTATGAATAATTTCTTAAGATATTTTCTGATCACCCTGGGAGTAGTATTGCTTGGATTTCTTTTATGGTACTTTTCCTCTATAGTAGCATATGTACTTATTGCCGGTGTTTTTGCTCTGATAGGAAGGCCGGTAGTCGATCTGCTGAGTAAAGTAAGGATCTGGAGATTTAATATGCCCCGTTCCCTGAGTGCCCTGATTACCCTGCTGTTATTATGGGTGATTGTGATCGGTTTCTTCAGGATTTTCATTCCCCTGATAGCCAATCAGGCCAATGAATTATCGAATATCGATACGGACCTGGTCATTAAAAAACTGGAAGGCCCCTTTAACAGGATTGGAAAAATTTATTACGATTATGGTATCGCGCAGGATACAAACATGTCCTTTGAAGATTTTGTCAATGATAAAGTTCGGTCGATACTTGATATATCCATAGTTTCTGATTTTTTTTCTTACATATTCAGTCTTCTTGGCAATATTTTCATCGCCATCTTTTCTATCTCCTTCATTTTGTTTTTCTTCCTCAAGGACCAGTCGATGTTCGCTGATTCGATTGTATTGCTTGTTCCTCAAAAACACGAAGGAGCATTGCGAAAAGCCCTCTCCTCAACACGAAAATTATTAATGAGATATTTCATCGGGATTGGTGGACAGATAACAGCCATAATTATCACTATTTCAATCGGGATGACGATTGTGGGGATCGAGTTTCAAACGGCACTGGTCATTGGATTGATTATAGGCCTGATCAATGTTATTCCTTATGTTGGTCCATGGATCGGTGGTGCCATCGGAATTATACTGGGCTTGGCAACAAACATTCATCTCGATTTTACCACAGCGATGTTACCCCTGGTAGGCTATATGCTTATGGTGGTATTGATTGTCCAGGTCATGGACAATATATTTTTTCAACCCCTTATCTTTTCCAGCAGTGTAAAGGCCCATCCCCTTGAAATATTCCTGGTAATCCTGATTGCTGGAACTTTAGCGGGAATTACCGGGATGATCCTGGCCATACCAACGTATACTGTTATCCGGGTTTTTGCAAAAGAATTTTTAAACAAGTTCAGGGTTGTTCAAAAATTAACAAGGAATATATAATCGCCATTCCTGCCAATTTATATATATTTAGAAGCGAAACAGCCAATTAATGAAGTTCTTAAGGATTGTACCACTGACCCTTCTATTGTTTTGTCCGCTTGGCAACTTCGCGCAAAACATTCCTTTTGTGGCGGATACCGTATCAGGTTGTGATACTTTATATGTTACTTTCCGGTTCATTAATTTACCTGGAACAGATACCATTACAACACTAGACTGGGATTTCGGGAATGGCCAGACCGCCACAGGCAAGATGGATCATGATATCAATTATGAATCCACCGGTGTATTCGATGTCTCCATCAAGATAAATAACAATACCACCCTTACCAGGGAGGATTATATATCAGTTTTTCCTACTCCTGATCCATTTTTTATTTATCGGGATTATTCCGATAGCATGGTGGTTGGGACGTATACTTATTTATTCATGAATGTTGACCAGGTGGATAATTCCCTTGATTATCAATATTTTTGGGATATGGGAGATGAAAACCATCCAACCACCAGGTCTGTAATGTATACTTTCCCGGAGGCTGGCCTTAAAAGTGTTATGCTGCAAGTGAGCCATAGTGAGGGTTGTTCCGCCTCACTGACCAGGTTTATTGAGGTGAGAGATACCCTGATCCTTCCTAATGTTTTTACCCCGAACGAGGACAATATCAATGATTACTTTAAAGTGGCCACCAATGGATTAACGGTTTATTCGATTAAAATTTTCAGCCGGTCAGGAATCCTTGTTTACGAGGCGGAATCACCGACTATCATCTGGGATGGAAGGAATATGTCCGGTCAGGAACTGCCTCCGGATACTTACTTTGTAATAATAAAACCAATGGATTCTTCCAGCATATTTAAAACAACAGGGTTTATCAGGCTGTTCAGATAGCACAGTGGGTTTATTGTACAAAGGTTGTTTTGCTTTTTGCTAAAACCAGCCGGAAAAAGATTGTCATTACTCTGGTTATCCTGTGTCTGATCCCGGGACAATATTTTGATCTTTATAACCAGATCATGCCAGGTATTGTTGGTGCATTAAAATTTGGATTAATTGAGGTCGGAACCTTTTTTGGTAATGCCGGGCTCTTTGCAGGCATTGTTGGTTATACTCTGACCCGGGTTCCACTGGTGCCGCAGAATCATCCATTTCTTGAGGAAAGCCTGGAACATCAATTCTAAAAAAATCCCCCGGCAATACAAACAACCAGGGGAGATTTATTCAGCAGTCTGGTCTTAATTTTCAACCAGAGGGGTAAACAGCTCCGGAGCCGGATCCAGCTGGATGGCCTTGTTAATATATTTAAATCCACTCTCATCACTCTCAGCCATATCCGATAAAGACATCTGTATATAGGCATTCTCGGGATATTTTTCAGCCAGTTTCATCCATTGTTCGAGAGAAACCTCTTTAACTTCTACCATAGCACGGGCTGCCTGAGCTTAGCCAATCATCCTCAGGTCATAGGCCTGGTAAATAGCTGTATCGTTTTTCTCGCCTCTCGTGCAGAAAATCATCGTACACAAAAAAAGAAAATGAGAAGAGAAGTAAATTGTCTGAAAAGCTTTTTTGATTTCATGATTTGGTCCTTAATTATTGGTTTAGTTCTTTGGTTTTCTCTTCAGTATCGAAGAGTACATTCCTGTATTTGATATACAGATAGGATGTGATCAGCATCAGGATTCCAAGTATGATCAGCACAAAAGTTTTAGAGATAGTGTCCAGATGGGCAATATCATATAAGAATACTTTGAGCAGGGTTCCGGAAAAAAGAACAATGGCCATTATCCTCAGGTGTTTCTTCTTTTTCCAGATACCAAGTGCTATGAGCATCACTGCATATAAACCCCAGAGAATACTCAGCTCAAGCTTATAAGAATCGGTTGCCCTGGAAAAGTCGAGCCACTGGATAAGCTCCGTGCTGGCAACAATCAAAAGGATAATATAGATTACAACATCCAGGTGGGACTTGATATTGATTTTCAGGAATTCCTGTCTGACATCTTTATAAGATGCCCAAACGAGTAATCCTACAAATGCAATGAAAATATACCTGATAATAATGTGAAACGCCCCACTGTTATAGTACGCACTTAATAATTCATTCATATAACTTTCACGGAGAATTCCCGATAGGTAAAGTCCTGTAGGAAACACGACGACTAACACTAAGCCATTGATTATCAGATTAGTGATTCCAAATTCATGATTTTTATACCTTTTAATATTCAAAATGGATAAAATGACTGCAAAGACTATTGTATAGATCATTAGTGCAAATGACTTGAAACAAAAAATGTCATAATTTCCATCCGAGTATCTTCCAGGTATATCAGGAACATTATTTAAATCAATTTTTGTCGCTAAGTACCATTTGTTAAAGATGGATGCGATTTCTGGCCGGAAAGTGTAATAGGTTAAAGAGATAAGGATAGCAGGCAACAGGACATTAAAAAATTTGTAAAGTTCATTATTCCGGTTGACATGTTCAAGGTACTTTTTATTTCGATGAAGCCAGAAGGTTGATCCAAATACCAGGATTGCCAGACAAGCCGTCAGAAAATTAAAATTCATAAACGGACTGATTGTTTCCAGGTTCAATGACGGGGAATCAAATGATTCTGCCCAATGAAATATCATTTGAAAGGTTGTTATAATGATAACCAGGTAGGAAATCCGCTCTATGAAAACCGACTTTTTTATCCTGCCAATCCCAAAAAGAATAAGACACTCTCCCAGCCAGACTATTGTTAGCCAGTTACCTTTCAGTTCGATCGGAACGGCTACGGTTGCAAAAAGAAGAACAAATCCCAGGATAAGAAATCGAAGAACGCGGTAAGGGGATTTTTGTTGGGTTAGCCAGATAAATGCGCCTCCATGAATAATTGCATTGGCAATTGAAAAAGTTGCCAGCAGTTCTTTTTCCGCATTGTGCCCATTAAGGATCCACAATCCAAATCCGTACAATATAAATGAGTTCGCCAGAAGGATTAGAACTTCATCGAAATTTAATTTATCCTTCCTGATGATCTTATTTACAAGGAAGATGACATAAAATGTTGTGAAAAAGACAGGTAAAATGACCATCGCCAGTGCAAAATGCTCATCCGGGTTGTAATTTAAAATAAACCAGGAGACAAAAATAATCCAGGTAACCAGGAATGAAGAATAGAAGAGGGGTTTCCATCGCTTAAGCAAAGAAAGGATCAGTATGCCACCATTGATAACGGCCATAAACGGGAAAAATATCTCCGGCCTTTCATTGGTTTCATGAAACAGGAAGGGTATCGTATATGCACCCACCAGTCCGATATGGGCAATCGCCTGTGCGTTATAATGCAGGGCCAGGTATACAGTAATGATGGTAATCCCTGCCATGAGTGAGAATGACAGCCAGATAGGGATCAATTCATAGTATGTATGCGCCGCATAGCTTATAAAATAAAAGATGGCCATGGATCCGCTCATCAATACCGCACTAAAATTTTCATATTTACGCTTTAAGCGTATCCCAAATCCCATCAGTCCCAATCCAACAAGGTAACCCAATACGATTCTCATTACAGGACTGATCCAATCGTGATCGATGGCATATTTCACACCAATACCAACGCCAATGATCAACACCAGTATCCCGACTTTGTTGATCAGGTTCCCACCGATGAATTCTTCAAGGTTTAGATTTATTTTCTGCTTATCAGGTACAGCTGCACATTCAGCAGGTTTTTTGGCAGTTTCCTGCTGTAGTTTTTCAACAGATGTTTCAACAGGCATATCCGGTTTGTTTTTTGCAGGTATTACTTCTGCGCCGGATAGCTTATTTTGTTTTTTAATTAACTCCTTCAACTCATTTATTTCCTGTCTCTGCCGGATCACATCCTGTTGAAGAACAAGATGTTTGGAAGAAAGCTCTTCCAGCCTT
>CAYZEZ010000104.1:0-12840 GCA_964477295.1 uncultured Bacteroides sp.
CAATTTTATTATTTACAAAACTTCAGGTGCCAGTGAAACGATTTTCATATACTTATCCCTGAGTTCTCTGGCAACCGGCCCGAATATCCTTGTTCCCCTCAATTCATCTATGTTATTTAAAAGCACAACAGCATTGTCGTCAAACCGTATGTATGATCCATCGGTTCTTCTTATCTCTTTCCTTGTTCTGACGATCACTGCCTTTGATACTGTTCCCTTCTTAATATCACTTGATGGCAGGGCACTCTTAACGGTTACAACGATTTTATCTCCAATGGAGGCATATCTTCTGCCTGTTCCTCCCAGGACCCTGATACACAGAACCTCTCTGGCTCCACTATTATCAGCAACTTGCAACCGGCTTTCTTGTTGTATCATGATTATTTGGCTCTTTCAATAATTTCTACTAATCTCCACTTCTTTGATTTACTCAATGGCCTGGTTTCCATTATTTTAACTTTATCACCTTCATTGCATGTATTTTCTTCATCGTGGACCACAAAATTGGAAGTTTTATTTACAAACTTTCCATAGATGGGATGTTTTACTTTTCTCTTTACAGCAACAATGATGGATTTTTCCATTTTATTACTGACAACAGTCCCGACTCTTTCTCTTCTGGTTTTCCTTTCCTCCATGGTTACTCGCTTTTTTCAGTTTGAGTTCCGGTTTCTTTTTTGCGCCGGTTCAACTCGGTCAATATTTTTGCGATATTCCTTCTGGTTTCCTTGATCTTCAAAGGATTATCCAACGGAGATATAGCATGATTCAGCTTAAGTCGCATTATATAGTCTTTCTCGTTATCGAGCTTTTCGACTAATTCCTTTTCGGGAAGATCTACTAATTCAGAGGTTTTCACTCGTATATATTTAATTATCGGTTATTCATTAAAATCTTCATAATCTCTTCGAACTACAAATTTTGTAGCGATGGGAAATTTCTGAGCGCCAAGCCGCAATGCTTCCTTTGCCACCTCATAAGGGACACCTTCAATCTCCATTAAAATACGGCCTGGAGTAACAGGAGCCACAAATCCTTCCGGAGCTCCCTTCCCTTTACCCATTCTTACTTCAGCAGGCTTTTTTGTGATGGGTTTGTCGGGGAAAATACGGATCCAGAGCTGCCCCTCCCTTTTCATATGCCTTGTGATGGCCTGCCTTGCAGCTTCGATCTGCCTACCGGTGATCCAGTTTGAATCCAGCGCCTTGATCCCAAATGATCCGAATGCCAGCTGGTTTCCCCTCTGGGCATTTCCCTTCATCCGGCCTTTTTGCCTTCTCCTGTATTTAGTCTTTTTCGGTTGTAACATCCTGACGTATATTTAAAATATTATCTTCTGTTTTTTTTCTTGAAACCACCTTTCTGCTGGCTGCTTTTCATACCGATGTTTGGCGACAGGTCTCTCCTGCCATAAATCTCACCGATACAGATCCAGGCTTTGATACCGATAACCCCGACTTTTGTGTGAGCTTCACACAGGGCATAATCAATATCGGCACGAAGGGTGTGCAGTGGAATCCTTCCTTCCTTGTAGGTTTCTGTTCTGGCCATTTCGGCGCCGCCCAGCCTTCCGGAGATCTGGATCTTAACACCTTCAGCTCCCATCCGCATAGTAGAGGCAATGGCCATCTTGATGGCTCTCCTGTATGATATCTTTCCTTCGACCTGGCGGGCAATATTATTGGCGACAATGGTTGCATCGAGTTCAGGCCTTTTAACTTCAAAAATATTGATCTGCACTTCTTTCTTTGTAATCTTTTTCAATTCCTCTTTCAACTTGTCAACTTCCTGCCCCCCTTTGCCGATGATTATACCGGGTCTGGCTGTATTAACTGTAACGGTGATAAGCTTCAGGGTTCGTTCAATGATGATCTTCGAGATACTGGCCTTGGCCAGGCGTGCATTCAGGTATTCCCTTATATTGCTATCTTCCACCAGTTTGCCGGAATAGTCTTTCCCGCCGTACCAGTTGGAATCCCATCCTTTGATAAAGCCCAAACGATTTGCAATTGGATTAGCTTTTTGTCCCATTTATTTTTCTGTTTGTTTTTCAGTTTCTTCTTTTTGGTTTGCTGAGGCAAGATACAGGGTAACATGATTAGATCTTTTTCTGATCCTGTGAGCCCTGCCCTGTGGTGCCGGACGGAACCTCTTGAGCGTCCTTCCCTGGTCAACCTTGATCTCACTCACAAATAGATGGCTGTCTTCGATCCTGACCCCTTCATTTTTATTCTGCCAGTTTGAAATAGCTGAAAGCAGCAGTTTTTCAAGGTTCCTGGATGCATGTTGTGGGGTGAATTTCAATATATTCAATGCGTTGTTTACTTCCTCTCCCCTGATAAGATCAGCAATAAGTCTCATTTTTCTTGGAGAAGAAGGACAATCATTCAATATGGCAAAATAATTATTTGCCCTTTCCTCTTTATACTTTTCGGCTCTGTTTCTTTTCCTTGCTCCCATATCTTGGTTACATTTTATTTGTTTCCCGGTGATTTACCTGGCTTTCCCGCCATGTCCCCTGAAAATCCTGGTAGGAGCAAATTCTCCAAGCTTATGGCCTACCATGTTTTCAGTGATATATACCGGAATGAATTTGTTTCCGTTATGCACTGCAATTGTATGACCCACAAAGTCGGGTGAAATGACAGATCTCCTTGACCAGGTTTTAATTACGGACTTTTTCCCTGAATCATTCATCTCTGTAAGTCTCTTCTCCAATTTGAAGTCAATAAAAGGACCTTTCTTTACTGAACGGCTCATAAATTCAATCTTTTATTTTTTCGATTTTCTTTTTTCCACAATATATTTATTCGAGTCTTTCTTATGCGACCTGGTTTTAAAACCTTTGGCCAATAAGCCGGTCCTCGACCTGGGATGTCCTCCTGAGGCTCTCCCTTCTCCACCACCCATTGGGTGATCAACCGGGTTCATAGCTACACCGCGCACGCGGGGCCTTCTTCCCAGCCAACGCGATCTTCCGGCCTTGCCCGATTTCTCCAGGTCATGATCCGGATTAGATATGCTTCCTATTGTAGCCCTGCAAGTGACCAGGATCATCCTCGATTCACCGGATGGAAGCTTAATGATTGCATATTTCCCGTCGCGGGATGTGAGTTGTGCATATGATCCGGCACTCCTGGCCAGAACACCACCCCGTCCGGGACGAAGTTCAATGTTATGGATGATGGTTCCCAGAGGAATATCTGACAGGAAGAGTGTATTTCCAACCTCAGGAGGGGTGTTCTTTCCTGATTGAATTTTCTGACCTGTCTTGATTCCATTGGGTGCCAGAATATATTTCTTTTCACCATCAGCATATACTACGAGCGCGATCCTTGCCGAGCGGTTGGGATCATATTCAATAGTCTTAACCACTGCAGGCATACCATCTTTGTCCCTCATATTATCAATTACCCTGTATTTTTTCTTATGTCCACCGCCCATGTACCGCATGGTCATCTTACCGCTGCTGTTTCTTCCTCCCGACTTTTTCATAGGCCTGATCAACGATTTCTCCGGTGTTGGCCTGGTGATTTCATCAAAGGTGCTTATTACCTTTTGCCTCTGACCTGGTGTAACAGGTTTAAATTTTTTTACAGCCATCTTAATTATATATTGCTATAAAAGTCAATCACTTCTCCCTTTGCAAGGGTAATAATTGCCTTCTTATACGATTTGGTTTTTCCTGAAAGCAATCCTGTCCTGGTATACCGGGTTTTTCTCTTCCCGCCATACTGCATAGTGTTCACCGAATCAACACTTACGTTGTAGGATTTTTCAACTGCCTCCTTGATCTGCAATTTGTTGGCTTTCTTATCCACCACAAATCCATAGCGATTCATCGTGTCGCCCTGGGCAGTCAGTTTTTCAGTTACTATTGGTTTTATTAAAATTTCCATGACCAATCCTCAGTTTTTTTTGATCCTATTTCTGCAAAGCATCCAAAGAACTCTCGAGAAACACCAGGACAGAAGCATTCATAATGTCATATGTGTTTAATTCTGAGACAGTTGTAATTTTGGAGCCAGGCAAATTACGGGATGACAAATATATATTTTTATTCGGTTCAGATAAAACCATGAGTGACTTTTTATCATCTATCTTAAGGTTTTTTCTTATATCCGCAATTTCACTCGTTTTTGGAGCATTTATGGAGAAATCTTCCAGAACAATAATGCTTTGATTTTGTGCCTTATAGGTAAGTGCAGATCTCCGTGCCAGTTGCTTCACCTTTTTGTTCAGTTTGAAGTCATAATCCCTTGGCCTTGGACCGAATGCTCTGCCACCGCCCCTGAAAACAGGAGACTTGATACTACCTGCCCTGGCCGTACCGGTTCCTTTCTGGCGTTTGATCTTCCTTGTACTTCCGGTAATTTCGCTTCTCTCTTTAGTGCTGCTTGTTCCCTGGCGGTTGTTGTTCTGAAAATGTTTTACATCCAGGTAAATGGCATGATCATTGGGCTCAATTTCAAAGATCGATTTTTTCAATTCGGCCTTCTTGCCGGTACCTTCTCCGGTAATATTTAAAACATCTACCTTCACAAGTTTTATTTTTTATAATTATCTTTTATATGCTGATTAAAAAAATAAGAACGAATGCAACCTGCCCCCCCCTCTACCTGGCTCCTCTCTGAAAATGTCAACCAGATATTTTCTTTACGGCCAGCCCTGCCCGTTCTCTGTTGATTTAAAAAAATCATGTCTGTTTCATTACTTTTCAATTATCAGATATGATCCGTTAGAGCCTGGCACTGAACCTTTCAGCAACAGGAGGTTTTCTTCCGGGATAATCCTGACCACTCTCAGGTTAATTATTTTATCTTTTTTATTTCCGGTCTGGCCAGCCATTTTCATTCCTTTGAAAACTCTTGAGGGATACGAAGAGGCACCCAGAGAACCGGGGGCCCTGTTTCTGTTATGCTGTCCGTGAGTAGCATCATTCACCCCCTTGAAGCCATGCCTTTTAACAACGCCCTGAAATCCTTTTCCTTTGGTTATGCCTGACACATCAAGCCATGTATCATCATGGAAATATTCCACCGTAATCACATCACCGGTTTTCCAATCTTTCACAAATCCCTTCAGTTCAATTACTTTTCTTTTAGGTGTGGTTTTTGCTTTCTTAAAATGACCCAACATTGCCTTAGTAGTATGCTTCTCATTTTTTTCATCATAAGCCAGTTGAACGGCCTTATAACCATCCTTTTCTTCGGTTTTAATTTGTGTTATAACGCAAGGCCCTACCTCAATGACAGTACAGGGAACATTTTTCCCCTGGTCATCAAAGACAGATGTCATTCCAACTTTTTTTCCTATTAATCCAGGCATATCTTAATGTTTTATTACACTTTAATTTCTACTTCTACACCACTGGGTAATTCCAGTTTCATGAGTGCATCAATAGTCTTTGGAGTAGAACTGTAAATATCCAGCAATCTTTTGTATGAACTCAATTCATACTGGTCCCTGGCTTTCTTGTTTACGAAGGTCGACCTCAACACCGTGAATATCCTTTTATGAGTGGGCAACGGGATGGGGCCGCTTACAACTGCTCCAGTCGACTTAACCGTCTTCACAATCTTTTCGGCTGATTTATCAACCAGGTTATGATCGTATGACTTTAATTTTATTCTGATCTTCTGACTCATTATATAATATTATTGTTCTTAGTTCTTAGTTCTCTTGAATTCTGTCTTCAGACAAAAAGTGTTTTCCCTGTTATTCTTTCGAGCAACTCCCTCGCAATGACCTGGGGCACATCTTCATAATGGGAAAACTCCATGGTTGAAGTTGCCCTTCCCGAAGTCAATGTGCGGAGCACTGTAACATAGCCGAACTGTTCTGCTAAAGGAACCTTTGCTTTAATGACACGCATTCCGGCCTTGCTTTCCATCCCCTCCACCTGGCCCCTTCGCCTGTTAAAATCGGATATTACATCTCCCATGTATTCTTCCGGAGTAACTACCTCGGCCGACATGATAGGTTCAAGCAATATCGGGACAGCCGATTGGGCAGCGTTTCTGAATCCAATCCTGGCAACGGTTTCAAATGAAAGGGGATCAGAATCCACATGATGGTACGATCCGTCTTTAAGGACTACTTTCAGGTTATCGATCGGGTATCCTGCCAGGGGGCCATTATACATCGACTCCCTGAATCCCTTTTCAATGGATGGGATGAATTCCCTTGGAATACTTTCTCCCTGGATTTCATTCACAAACTGGAAGCCTGGTTCTTTATTATCGGTAGGAGAGATCTCAAACAATATTTCTGCAAATCTTCCTTTTCCTCCGGCTTGCTTTTTAAAGACCTCCCTATGTTCAACTGTTCCTGTAATAGCTTCTTTATAATTTACCTGGGGGATTCCCTGATTACATTCCACGTGATATTCTCTTTTTAACCGATCGATGAGGATTTCCAGGTGAAGCTCACCCATACCGTTGATAATGGTCTGACCGGTTTCTTCATCTACCTTAATCAGGAATGTTGGATCTTCCTCTGCAAGCTTATTCAGAGCCTGGGTCATTTTATCGATATCTGCCTGTGTCCGGGGTTCAATGGCAATACTGATCACCGGATCCGGGAAGATCATCGATTCGAGTGTAAAAGCGTGCTTAGGATCGCAAAGGGTATCTCCTGTTTTAATATCCTTAAAACCTACGATGCCGCAAATATCTCCTGCTTCAATCTTATCAATTGGATTTTGCTTGTTGGCATGCATCTGATAAATCCTTGTTATCCTTTCTTTCTTATTAGTCCTGCTGTTCAATACCTGCATTCCTGCATTTATTGTTCCGGAATAAACCCTGACGTAGGCCAGCCGACCAACAAACGAATCGGTAGCAATCTTAAAGGCCAGTGCTGCCAGTGGCTGATCGTTCTCCGGCAACCTTTCTTCTTCCTTTTTAATGAAAGGATTCAACCCGGAGACTGCACCTTTATCAACAGGATTAGGAAGCATTGTAACGATCGCGTCGAGCAATTGTTGTATTCCTTTATTCCTGAAAGCTGCACCACAGTATACCGGGACAATCTTAAGGCTGATGGTTGCTTTTCTGGCTGCTTCAAGAAATTCTTCCACAGTAATCGATTCCCTGTCCTCTAAAAATCTCTCTAATATTTCATCGTTTGATTCACAGACCGCCTCAACCAGCTTTTCCCTCCATTCTTCTACCACCTCTGCCATAGCCTCAGGCACATCAGAATATTCAAAATTTATTCCCTGGCTGTCATCTTCAGTCCAAGTAATTGCTTTTCTTTCGATGAGGTCAACTACCCCTTTAAACTTATCTTCAGAACCGATAGGCAATTGCATTGGAACAGGATGAGTTCCCAGCTTATCATGCATTTCAGTGACCACCCGAAAAAAATCAGACCCAACCCTGTCGAGTTTATTAACAAAGGCAATGATGGGCACCTTATATTTTTGAGCCTGTCTCCAGACTGTTTCTGACTGGGGTTCCACTCCCCCTACTCCACAAAAAAGGGCCACTGCACCATCCAGGACCCTTAAGGAACGTTCTACCTCCACGGTAAAATCCACATGACCGGGAGTGTCAATTATATTTATCTTATATTGCTGATCTTTGTAAATCCAATAACTGGTAATTGCAGCCGAGGTGATGGTAATCCCGCGCTCCTTCTCCTGAACCATCCAGTCCATAACGGAGGCGCCATCATGAACCTCACCCATTCGATGTGTAAGACCGGTATAATACAGAATCCTTTCTGTTGTTGTGGTCTTGCCGGCATCGATATGAGCCATAATGCCAATATTCCTCGTATATTTTAAATCCTTGCTCACCAGCTTTTATTGAAATCAAATTAGAACCTGAAGTGAGCAAAAGCTTTGTTTGCCTCTGCCATACGGTGCATATCTTCTTTTTTCTTGACAGCACCGCCTTCTTCTTTATATGCTGCAATAATCTCAGCAGCCAGTTTTTCACTCATCGACTTACCGGACCTAAGCCGGGCGTAATGAATCATATACTTCATACTCAGGGAAACCTTCCTGTCGGGTCTTACCTCCATTGGGACCTGGAAGGTAGCACCCCCAACCCGCCGGCTCTTAACCTCCACCTGCGGAGTTATATTTTCAAGTGCCTTTTTCCAAATCTCGACAGCAGGTTTATTCTCTGCTTTCAATTTCTCATCCACCTCTGCCATCGCATCATAAAAAATCTGTAATGCAACACTTTTCTTCCCTTCAAGCATCAGGTTGTTAATGAATCGTGTTACCAATGTGTCATTAAACTTCGGATCAGGAAGCAATATTCTCTTTTTTGGTTTTCTCTTTCTCATATATATAATATATATAGTATCGTTTCTTACTTCTTAGGCCTCTTGGTACCATATTTCGACCGCCTTTGGGTACGGCCCTCTACGCCTGATGTGTCGAGTGCACCCCTGATCAGGTGATACCTCACACCCGGTAGATCTTTAACCCTGCCTCCCCGGATAAGCACTATGGAGTGCTCCTGGAGATTATGGCCTTCACCCGGGATATAAGCGTTCACTTCCTTCTGGTTGGTCAACCTTACCCTGGCTACTTTCCTCATCGCTGAATTAGGTTTCTTGGGTGTTGTCGTGTAGACACGTACGCAAACACCTCTTCGCTGCGGACAAGAATCAAGTGCAGGGGCTTTACTTTTATCAATTTGTTTCTTCCTCCCTTTTCTTACTAATTGCTGAATTGTAGGCATATAGCTAAACCCTTTAATAATTAAAAATCAGGTTAATAAATTGGTTCGCAAAGGTATACTTTTTTTTTTGAAAACAATAACTTTTTTTATGAATTTCAGAATTCACCTTTGATTACTGATTTTACTGGCATTTCGATCGAATTTTGAGGACTGTAATATTGAATTTTTGCCCCTCCTTTTAACGTATTTTTTACATCCTGTTTCCCGGCTTCAAAAATGGATTGTCATACTTGGTACTTTATAGAAAATTATTACTTTTGCAAGTCACTTCTGAGAGTTGATTTAACGAGTTCACTGTAAGACAAATAAATAAAAGGCCGACGCAAAAATTTTAAATGAATGAAAACTTACCAGACGAATCAAATTAAGAATATTTTGCTCCTAGGACATTCAGGCTCAGGTAAAACCACCCTGGGAGAATCCATGTTATTTGAGGGAGGGGTTATTTCACGCAAAGGTGATATAGAAAGCAGGAATACCGTGTCAGACTTCAGGGAAATTGAACAGGAGAACGAAAGATCGATCTATTCTACCTTAATGTATACTGAATTTGGCGACCACAAAATAAATATCCTTGATGCACCCGGGGCTGACGATTTTATCGGAGGTGCCATTTCAAGTTTGCGTGTTGCTGACACAGCCTTAATTGTCATTAATGCTCAGAATGGCGTTGAAGTTGGAACCGATATTCATAGTCGCTATACGACAGACAGCCAGATTCCAGTGGTCTTTGTCATCAACCAGTGTGACCACGATAAAGCTAACTATGAGAAGACGATCGAATCACTCAGGGAAAGGTATGGCAGCAGGCTTGTCATTGCACAGTATCCGATCTATACAGGCACAACCCTTGATTCAATCATTGATGTGCTGACCATGAAATGTTATAAATTTTCAGCGGACGGAGGCAAAACTGAAGTAACTGATATCCCTGCTGATGAAGCAGATAAGGCTGCTGAATTACACAATGAGCTGGTTGAAAAGGCCGCTGAGAATGATGAATCATTGATGGAACTTTTCTTTGAGAAGGACAGCCTGGATGAGAATGAGATCAGGAAAGGAATTCTGGAGGGTTTAAAAATGGCTGAATTATCGCCGGTATTCTGTACATCGGCCAAAACCAATGCAGGTGTCACCAGGTTGATGGAGTTTATAGTCAATGTACTTCCGACTCCCGGCCAGGCAAGGAGTTATAAAACAACCGATGACAAAGAGATAAAATGTGATCCTTCCGGTCCCGTCTCCTTATACGTTTTCAAGACTGAATACGAATCCCATATTGGTGAGATCAATTATTTTAAGGTCATCTCCGGTGAAATTACAGAAGGGATTGATCTTACGAATAACAATACCAGGACCAAGGAAAGATTATCCCAGCTATTCGTTGTTGCCGGCAAGACAAGGGAAAAAGTCACCAGGTTGTCGGCAGGCGATCTTGGCGCAACTGTTAAGTTGAAGAATACCAAAACCAACCATACGCTTACCATAGGTTCCTCCTCATTTGAGTTTTCTTTCACAGAGTTTCCGGAGCCTAAATTCAGGACTGCCATTAAACCGGCGAACGAAGGAGACGAAGAAAGATTAGGGGAAGCCCTCACCCGCATTCACGAAGAGGACCATACTGTGAATATTGAATATTCCAAGGAGCTTAAACAAATCATTTTAGGTGGTCAGGGTGAACACCATTTAAACATCGTTAAATGGCACCTTGAAAACACATTCGGGCTGAAAATTGAATTCTTGCTTCCGCGTATACCTTATCGTGAAACCATAACCAAAACGGCACAGGCCGATTATCGCCATAAAAAACAATCCGGCGGTGCGGGTCAGTTCGGAGAAGTGCATATGATCATAGAACCCTATGTTGAAGGATCGCCCGATCCCAGTATGTTCAAAGTCAATGGAAAAGAGATCAAGGTATCCATCAGACATAAAGAAGATATTGACCTTCAGTGGGGCGGCAAGCTGGTATTTCACAATTGCATTGTAGGTGGAGCAATCGATGCGAGGTTCTTACCTGCTATCTTAAAAGGCATCATGGAGAAGATGGAAGAAGGACCGCTGACCGGATCTTACGCCCGTGACATTAAAGTATATGTTTATGATGGAAAAATGCACCCGGTCGATTCCAATGAAATCTCCTTTAAGCTCGCAGGAAGAAATGCATTCCGGGAAGCTTTCAGAAATGCCGGGCCAAAGATCATGGAACCCATTTACGATCTTGAAGTTTTTGTGCCTTCCGACCGGATGGGTGATGTAATCAGCGACCTGCAGGGAAGGCGTGCTGTTGTTCAGGGAATGACCAGTGAAAAGAGCTTTGAGAAGGTCTCGGCCAAAGTACCCCTGGCTGAAATGAATAAGTATTCCACTGCTTTGAGCTCGATAACGAATGGCCGTGCCATGTATACGATGAGGTATGCTGAATACACCCAGGTACCTCCGGATGTCCAGGAGCAGCTGCTTAAGGCTTACGATGAAGAACAGGAAGAAGAGTAAGAAGAATTGACCAGAATGAGCTGGAATTACAAATGAACTAAAATTGGACAACAATTTTAGTCATTTCTTCAAAGGTTTTCCTACTCCATAAAGAGGTATACGAATCCCCTGTAGATCCCTTTCCGGTATTTTTTCGCATCCCAGCCAACGGCTTCGATCACATAAAAATATACACCGGGTTCTGCCCTGCGGTTTCCTTTTCCCAGGATGGTCCCATCCCATCCTTGCCAGTCCCAATTATCTTTTGTCTGGACATGCTCATATACCAGCTTCCCCCAGCGGTTATAAATACTGATTTTAAACTCCTTTAACGATTTTGCATACACAATGAAAATATCGTTATAGCCATCGTTGTTGGGTGTAAATACATTCATCATATCCAGCGTCGATGGCACAACCTGGATCTCGATGGGTTCTTCCCCCTGAAAACTGTTCGGGAAGGAATCCACACAATTCTCCTCACTTATCGAGACCAATTTCGGGAAATAATAATTCGGGATATAATAGGTAAACTCAACAGAATCTTCCTTGTAATATGTAATTGCAGTGCTTCCCTCACCAGTTTTTGCGCTGTCAACAAAAACCCAATGAAACTCTGATCCATTTTCTGAAGTGTTTCTAAATCTAACAACGAGGGGAGCTTCCGGATCTTTATCTGCCGGAAGTTCTTCCGGACGTACAAAATCACCATTTATCGTATCCTTCTGATAAAACACTTCAAACTCAGCTTTTGTATGGATGGTTTCATAGAATACCGAATCGTCCTGGACAAGGCCGAAGCTGTCCACGGCGGTCAGAATAAACCAGGTATCGACAGATGGAAGGTTTGAGCCCAGCCGGGGATTGAGGAAATAGGACGGGGAAGAGATCTTTACCTCATCATTATCTGATGTCCATTCAAAAGACATGGCATTGGGAATGGATAACCTTTTATTGCTCGACAGGTCATAATAAATGTGCTCTTCCGGGATGAGAGTCCCGTTCAGCTGAATGTAATCACAGGTATACTTGAACCTTTTTATCAATCCCTTATCATTCTTTTCAACTTCTACCACGGGAGAATTACTGTACACCCAGGCCCTGAAGATGGTATCAATATCCGGACCGGTAATCCTGACCTGATAGCCCCCTGACTCCAGTCCGGATACTTCGGAAGAGGAGACACCTGACTGTGAAAAAAAGGGGGCATTGAATTCTTTCTTTACCGTATCATACAAGCTCCATTCAAAATCCCATCCGGGAGTGGAACCCGGGGGCGGATTGGCCAATAACCTGCCATTTTTTTTCTGCACTGCATCGAGGGGTGAATGGAAAATATAAAAGAGGTCAGTACCAGTAAAATCAGGATAGTCAATGGTATCCGAGTAATCAGACCACGGGGAAGATATTTGCGACCATCCACAACCGATATTTCCAATTAAAACGGATAAAGAGAAAAGTAAACCCCGTAATAAATATTTATTGTTATGTATCATGCAATAACAATTCTATTGAATAACTGCCCTATCGTTTATTTATTATGGATTGCCAAAGATAAATAATAATCTTTTCACTTGCCGTCTGCTTTAGCTGACGTACCTGGAATGAACAAAAGTATACACGGCCGGCGGTTTTAACCGACGGTAAGGGAAGGCAAGGTTTT
>CAYZEZ010000104.1:12940-14998 GCA_964477295.1 uncultured Bacteroides sp.
TATCAACCCTGTAATCCGTCGGTCTGGTGAAACCGACGGCAAGGGATGTCAGGTCCTTTTTTCAAAATTATTTATCCGCCGGTTAACACTGGCGGGTAGTGAATAAATATTATTTTTGCCCTTTAATCTTAATGATTCCGTGAGAACATACCTTGAGGATTTAAATTCCGCACAAAGAACAGCAGTTGAGCATTACGAGGGTCCATCACTGGTTATCGCCGGAGCAGGATCGGGCAAGACCAGGGTGCTGACCTACCGGATCGCCCATCTGCTGAACATGGGTGTGCGCCCTTTTCATATCCTTGCGCTCACCTTTACCAACAAGGCGGCAAGGGAGATGAAGGACCGTATCGGGCAACTGGTTGGGCCTGAATTGGCGTTTAACCTTTGGATGGGAACTTTCCATTCGATATTTGCCAGGATATTGCGCATGGAGGGCAAGGCACTGGATTTTCCTTCCAGCTATACAATTTATGATACTACCGACACGAAGAATATCCTTAAGGTTATCATTAAAGAAATGAACCTTGATGACCAGCTATATAAACCGGCAGAGATCTATGGAAGGATCTCTTCTGCCAAGAATAACCTGATCACTCCCAAAGCATACACCAGCAGTGCCCAGCTGATGGAGACGGACAGGAGAACAAGGCGGCCGGAGATCGCAAATATTTATTTGAAATATTCCCAGCGGCTGAAAAAGGCAGATGCGATGGATTTTGATGACCTGTTGCTGAATACGTATATCCTGTTCCGCGATTTCCCCGAGGTCCTTGAAAAATACCAAAACCTGTTTCAGTTTGTCCTTGTGGATGAGTACCAGGACACCAATTATGTCCAGTACATGATCATCAAGAACCTTTCGGATAAGAATAAAAACATTTGCGTTGTGGGTGATGATGCGCAGAGCATATATTCTTTCCGCGGCGCCCGTATCGAGAATATCTTAAATTTCCGGAACGATTATCCCCAGTACAAGCTCTACAAGCTGGAACAGAATTACCGGTCGACCCAGACCATAGTCAATGCTGCTAACAGTCTGATTAACAATAACCGTGATCAGATCAGCAAGAAGGTCTGGTCGGATAATGAACCGGGAGACAAGATCCGGTTGATACGGGCGGCTACTGATAATGAGGAGGGATACCTGGTCTCAAATATGATCCAGGATTCGATCTACTCCGATCATTTTCAATACAGGGATTATGCGATATTGTACCGCACTAACGCGCAATCAAGGATTTTCGAGGAATCCCTCCGCAAACTGAATATTCCTTATAAAGTATATGGCAGCCTGTCTTTCTATCAACGAAAAGAGATCAAAGACCTGCTTGCTTATTTCAGGCTCACCGTAAACCCCTATGATGAAGAGGCATTACTCAGGATCATTAATTACCCTGCCAGGGGTATCGGCAACACCACCGTCAGCAAACTTGAGGGTTTAAGCGACAAATACAATAAACGGATCTGGGAAATAATGCTTGAAATTGATAATCATTCCGATTTATTCAACAAGGGAACCATTTCCAAACTAACTGGATTTGTCAGGTTAATAAGCGGTTACAGGAACGGCCTCAAGCGTATGGAAGCCTTTGACCTTGCATTTACAATTGCTGAGAGTTCGGGTATACTGAAGGACCTTCATTTTGAAAAATCGCCCGAGAATATCAGCAAATACGAAAATATTCAGGAATTGCTCAACGGTATTAAGGAATATACGGATAGTCAGGATGAAGCAGAATCATCCACCCTGGATGCATACCTGCAAAATGTTGCTTTGCTGACCGATCAGGATACCGATAAGGAAGAGGACAGGAACAAGGTGGCCATTATGACTGCCCATTCGGCGAAAGGATTGGAATTTAAGCAGGTTTTTGTGGCCGGGCTCGAAGAAGATCTTTTCCCTTCAAGATTATCCTCATCCACCAGGGAGGAACTGGAAGAAGAACGCCGGTTGTTCTATGTGGCAATAACCCGTGCGATGAAAAAGGTAACACTGAGCTATGCCTCGTCCCGGTACAAATGGGGCGTCCTGCTGAATTGCACTCCCAGCCGTTT
>CAYZEZ010000105.1:0-14969 GCA_964477295.1 uncultured Bacteroides sp.
TGATACAAAATCATTCATAATTAATGGTGATGTTTCTATAAAACTGCTGGATAAATATAATCATCAAAATTCAGGTATATCGTCCCATTTCAGGGAACTTAAACTTAGTTGGCCTATGTATTCCTCCATAAACAGAGGAATTTATTGTTCAACCTGGTTGAAGTTTTTGAGGGGTATTTCTATTCCAGAGATCTCCTGGATTGTAAGTTACTATAATTTTCAGGAAAGTCAAAAATCCCCTGATGCCTGATTTCGTTAAATAAATACTAAAATATCCCACATTCTTTTTTAGTCTTTCTGAATTATCTAATATTGCCCTGATAAGTAATGTTTATCCACATTATCTAATTAAATCCGTTATCTATGAAAGAATTGAAAATTAACCACCTGGCTGTACTGGCAGGTATAGTACTCCAATTTGTTATTGGTTTTCTCTGGTATGGTCCCCTGTTTGGCGCTCCATGGATGGATATGGTTGGCCTCGATATGGCTGCCATCGAAGCAAATCCCCCGGGAGCCGGCGTATGGATTACCAATGTTGTCGCTTCTGCAGCCGCTGTCTACCTGCTTGCGTACATCTTTGTTAAAATGAATGTCAACACCCTTCTAAAAGGGCTATTATGGGGACTGGAAATTGGATTTGTATTTGTTCTTCTGGATGCAATGAGGACAGGTATGTATAACATGAGTCCTTACGGGCTGGCATGGATCACCGGTGGTTTTTCAACCGTCGGACTGGGTCTTGCCGGCCTGGTACTGGGTGCCTGGAAAAAATATAAGACTTAATATTCTCTTTAACATGCCTGCCACGGGCAGGCATGTTACTCATTCTTTATCTCTTCAAGCCTTCCGGCCATCTCCTTAGCTTTATCGGGATTTTCCAGGATAAGGTTATTTTGCTCGCCCGGGTCCCTGCTGAGATCATACAGCTGACCCTGTTCATCATTTCCCAGTTCAGTATTCGTGTTTTTATTGACTTTCGGTCCGGGCGAGGGCTCAATGTATTTCCAGTTGCCCTTCAGTAAAGACAATGTATTACGTACGTTGTTTTCAACCAATTCCTCCCGGCCTTCCAATGAATTTCCGAGCAGCGGGTCAAGCATGTCCTGGCTGTCGGGACCAACACCTTCCTCAACAGGCACGCCGAGCAGGGCAGCGAACGAGGCCAGGAAATCGACCTGCGACATCATGGCTTCCGAAACACCGGGCTCAACCACTCCGGGCCACGAAACAATAAACGGCACTCTTGTTCCCCCTTCAAAAGCACTGTATTTCCCTCCCCTGAGTGGGCCTGCAGGGGTATGACCATCCAGCAGCTCGACTGCCTGGTCCTGGTAACCATCATCCACCACCGGTCCATTATCGCTGGTAAAAATTACCAGGGTGTTTTCGGTAAGATCCAGTTCATCCAGTTTATTCATTAACTTCCCTATGCACCAGTCCATTTGCAGGATGGCATCTCCCCTCGGCCCGAGACCGCTGGCACCTGCAAATCTTGGATTCGGCACCCTGGGAACATGGATATCATGGGTAGCAAAATACAGGAAGAAAGGTTTGTCCCTGTTTTTTTCAATAAATTCCAACGCTTTCACGGTGATCGTATCTGCAATGTTCTCATCCACCCACCAGGCATTTCTGCCACCCGACATATATCCTATCCGGCTGATGCCATTGATAATGGTCATATCGTGCCCATGGCTGGGGTGCATTTTTAACAGCTCCGGATGGTCCCTCCCGAGTGGCTCCACCAGGATCGGTTCGCCATAACTAACAGTTATCGGATCGCCAGGATCGAGACCAACCACCCGGCCATCTTCGGTAAATACACAGGGGACCCTGTCACCCGTGGCAGGCACAAGAAAAGAGTAATCAAAACCAATCGATCCCGGTCCGGGTTCAATAAGATTGTTCCAATCGGGCCCTTCTTCCGGTCCCAGTCCCAGGTGCCACTTCCCAATAACCGCTGTAGTATACCCTGCTTTTTTCATGATTACCGGCCAGGTGGTCCTTCCCGGGTCAATGATCATTCCCTGGTTGCCGGTGGCGATCCCGGTACCTTTCTTCCTCCAGGCGTATTCACCGGTAAGCATTGCATAACGCGACGGAGTGCATGTGGCCGAGGGGCAATGCCCGTTGGTAAACATCAAGCCGTTGGCGGCCAGTTCATCTATATTTGGAGTGGTGATGGCGGTCGCACCGTAACAGCTTACATCTCCATAACCCAGGTCGTCGATGTAGAAGATGACCACGTTGGGTGTTTCCTGCCTGGTACATGCAGAGATGGCAATTATTCCGGGCAGCAACAGGACCCCGATGCGCCATAAAAGCGATTGTAACGTATGCATTGTCAGGTAGATTTAATGTTGGCAGCTAAAGGTATAAAATATGCAGTCAGCATAGAATGCATGCACCGGGAAAATTATGCGCCACTAATCTGCAGGCGCTTACACGATGGAGGCCTGTCAGGGATTTGAACAATACACTACTCAATCACCAGCTTGCCACGATAAACCTTGCTACCTCTCAATTCAACGAAGTACACTCCTGCGGGAAGATCATCACGGTTAAATTCAAAATTATCCGTTGTGATGTTTTCCTCAATCCTTATCACTTTCCCCGCCAGATCTGTAATATACATTCTGAACCCGGACCTGTCGGGATTAAGGAAATGAATAGTGGTTACCCGGGTGAAAGGATTTGGATAGATAGTTAAGAAATGATCTGTAATCTGGTTAATTTCCGTTCCAGCCTGGTACCGGTTGTCTTCGAGGTTCGACATGGAATGGCTGTAAGGATCGCTGTCAACTTTCTTCAAAGCTGTGGGGATACAGGCATCCTTCATAACGGCCGCAACCCTGTAATAATACTTTTTCAGGAAGGCAGACGGATCGGTGTCGGTAAATTCGTTGATACTCCCAACCGTCTGGTATTCTGCCAGCCCCATGGAATCAACTCCACGATAGATAACATATGCGCTCAGGAATTCACCAATATTGTCCACCCCTTCGATCCGGTAATCTGTCCAGTTCAGGTTTATGCCCCCTTCTGAACCAACGTATTGAAGAAAGCTGGGTTTATGATAGGAGTTATTTGCCAATTCGGACTCATTTCCACAGGAATCCACGGCAGTTATCTTATAAAGGTAAGACTGGTTCCAGGGTTTGCTGGATTCATCAAGAAATACGCTCAGTTCGGCTACTCCTTTTGTCCCAATCTTGCTGTACTCCCCGATTGTAGTTTCGCGGTAGATATTATAAGCTTCTATACCCGCATTGGGCGTTTTTTCCCAAACTACAATGTTCTTGCTTGTGGAGAGGTCTATTGTCACAATGCAAATCTCTTCCTCCTGGTATGGCATACTGAAAATCATCAGGACGGTATCGCTGTTGGTACAGCCATTTGCATCGGTTACCAACACCTGATAGTATCCGGACTCTGTCACCGTAATGGATTGGGTGGCCTGGTCCCCGGGTTTCCAGAGGTAAGAGGTAAATCCCGGCCCGGCATCAAAGGTTACATCAGTACCGGCACAAACGACGGGATCTTCTCCCAGGTCAACCGTTGGGATCTGATGGATACTTACAGGATTCAATCCCTTCATGGAAAGTTCTCCTATTTCATTCACTGCATAGGCATAATAGTTGCCGGTAGCCAGGCCAGTTACCCCGACATCCACATCCATGTTAGCATTCATCACAACAGCTTTTGCTCCCTTATTTGCAACTAATGCAGCATCCAGCTCGGCCTGGGTGCCCTGCGCCTCCCCATCAAGTACCAGGTAAACAAATCCATTGTCGGTACTGCTCTGTATGACCACCTGCTCACCCGGTCCGTTACAGACGGATTGAGCAGCAGCAGTAACTACCGGTAGTCCCTCTGAATCAAGATTACCAGTAACAAGCGACCTGAATGAAGAGGAGGTCTCCTTAATCCTGACAATGATATTATTGAGGCCTGTTGCATCCACCGTTAAACCATCGTAAATGCTGTTCCAGCTGGTCCCTCCATCGTGGGAATACTCATAACCGTCACCCGTGGAAACATCCGATCCTGTTCCGTCAGATGATTTTTTAAACTTGGCTGCGGCAGAGTTTTTATCTGTCAATGAGACAACCGGAACGGCTGGCCTGGCTGAAACAACCAGGGTCTGGATCTCTCCGCTGAACGATGAAACAGTAGCTTTTTGCCTGAAATACAGATCAGTACCCGGAGTAAGGACAACCTGTGCCCCGGTGCCATCAACAGGATCCGTCATGCCCGGATCGGTTGAGTACTCATCATCGGCTGCAATTGCTTCGGTAGTTAATTCAGCTTCGTAATCAATTGAGTATGTGGTTGCTGCGGGTCGGAATGGAGGAAGAAGATCCTGTATCTCACCACTGAAAGAAGAAGAGGTAACTTTTTTTCTAAAATGGTAATCTTCTCCCGGTACCAGAATAATTTTTTCACCTGCTCCGTCAACCGGACTGAGAAATCCATCCAGGATAGAATATTCATCCTCTGACGAGACTGCTTCAGTTGTTGTCTCTGTCAGGTAATCAATACCATATGCAGGGGCTGCAGGTCTGGCCGGGACAACCAGATGCTGAATATCAGATACAAAACCTGATACCGTGGATTTTACCCTGAAATACAGGTCTGTCCCCGGAGTTACTGCTATTACCGCATTCCCCCCATCTACATTTGCCGTAGAGAAAATATTATCAGTATTGTATTCAACCGTGGCGGGTATGGCTTCAACGGTTTCCTCAGCAGTATAATCAATTGTTATTGCCGGTGTGGCAGGCCGTGCGGGAACGTTTAAAGTAAATACCAGGGAGGGCAGTGCTGATTCTGTTGCTTTATACCTGAAATAGAGATCCACTCCAGGAGTGAGCGACACTTCTGTGTCCTGTCCGTCAATTACCCCTTCGCCAAATCCAATATCAGGGCAGTATTCCACGGATGTGGGCACTACCTGAACAGTAGTTTCAAGGGTATAGTCAATTGAATAAACCGGTGCTGAACCAGGAGACATAATTGTGGCTGCCTTATAATAGTTGGTGGGATATACTGCTTCCCTTACATAAACTAAACCAGAATGAAAGGTAACATCTGTATTACCATCAGTACAATCAAACCAATCACCATTGGTGCCGTCAGTAGAATTAAGGCTGTATTGCATAGCTGATGTGGTGGCCGTGATTTGCCCGTTTGCCACATGAACGCCTACACCCGATAGGTCAATACCACTCCTGACTGTAACAGGATTGTCTGTGACAGTCAATATATTATAATCCTCAGAGCCTGGTGAACCCTCATACTCGCATACGCTGATGCGATAGTTTGTATTCGGAGAGAGGCCTGTAACTGATACAGTGGATCCTGTTCCATTGTAAACACAGTACCATCCGGATATTCCTCCTATCTGGGAACCGGAACCAAATACAGGATTAGCAGTGTAGGTAATATTATCTACAGGATTAGCACTACCTGTGGATCCCTCGAAAACAAAAACCGCCCTGGCAGTATAGTTCCCGCTGGTCCAGCTGAGGGTCATCTGGTCCGAAGTAATATCGCTTGCGGTTATTTCAGCAGCCTGAAGATAGTTATGAAAGATAGAAATCTGCCCACTGTCCGTTGTTGAAATGGTCGGTGCTCCAATAATCGCATTGTCCTCAAAGATAGCAGCAGAGGTACCAAATGCCTGTGATGATCCCAGGTGGCCCTCCTTCAATAATGAAAAATATCCCCAGTTATCTGGTCCTCCCTGTTCTCTGCTGAAAACATATGCGGCACCTGCATTAGTTGCATCAATAAAATATTTTGGAGCGCCGCAGATAATATAATCCCCATATATAGAAACTCCCCTACCAAATTCTATGTTTGTGTACCGGGCCGGAGGTAGAATCTTCTTCACCTGTCCCCAGTTTCCTGATCCTCCTTCATTTTTATTGAATAAATAGGCAGCTCCTGATCCGTCATCATAAGGAGAACCGACCAGCAGGTCATCTCCATTCAAATCAACACAAGTGCCATAATAGTCTGAATCATAAATATCATCACCATAAACTATCTTAACTAATCCCCAGTTATTTGTTCCACCCTGGTCTTTTTCAAGGATATATACTGCACCATCCTGTTCGAAAGATCCGATTGCAATCCTGGTCCCCGAAATACTTACAGATTGTCCAAAAATTAAATAGTTATAAATCTGGTAATATTGGGACCATACTTCCTTAACCTGTCCCCACTGATCCGGTCCGTCCTGGTCCTTGAAATAAATTTTTACCACTCCAACCTGTATCTTGGGAGTTTTATTTCTCCATTTGGAACCGACCACCAGGTAATCGCCATCAATATCAACTGAACAGCCAAAGGCCTGACCGCTTAATGGGTAATCATCACTAAAAGAAGTAACCATTCCCCAATTATCCGGTCCATCCTGGTCTTTGTAAAAAATCCATACGCTATCTAAATGATAACATCCAACAACTGCTACATCTCCGGAGATTGCAACTGAATACCCATCTATCACCGAACCCGGATCATACAGGCTTATCTCCTTAAACTCCTGCCACTGGTTTGTACCGGAAGTCCGTTTGAAAATAGTTGCTCCGGATTTGTAACCTGCAATAGCATAATCACCATCAATGGCTACCTGGTATCCAAAATAATCGTTATATCCACCGCTCACCCGGGTATCGTTAAACTGTTCTATCCAGTTCTGTGAAAAAACAAGATCTGACATGGACAAGGATGCCAATATCAGCAAGGCACATACTGTTTTTTTTCTCATGGCATTTATATTTTAAAATCTTTAAATTTCCGTAACAGGCTTGCAGGAGCAGCTCACTCGACTACAAGCTTTCCCCGATAGATCTTATTCCCTCTCAACTCAACAAAATAGACTCCTTCCTTGAGGTTTTCGCGGGTGATCTCGAGCTTGTCCGAATAAATGTTGTCTTCGAACCTGACCACCTTGCCTGCAAGGTCGGTGATGTACATCCTGTATTTTGCTTTATCGGGATTTGCAAATTCAATCATCGTAGAATGGCTGAACGGATTGGGGTATATTGCCACTTGCCGAGTCGTCATTGTTGCATTCCCTGTAGGTCCCCAGATATGGATCGTAAACACCTGCTCCCTGCTAAGGTTGCCTTCATCCTTGCAACGCACCCTGATGGAATATTCATCCTGATCTTCATAATCAAAGATTTCTGCGGCCAACAGGAGGTCGCCCAGGATCGTGAAGCTCATGTTGTCTTCATCCCCTTCTCCTACCACGAGTGACCAGGTATGCGAATCAAGGGAATCTGCATCGACGGCTATCAGCCGGCCGACCAGGTCCCCGAACCGGTTATTGGATTTGATGGCTGAATTCGTAAGGAAAATCGTGTCGGGCGGGCTCTCCCCGGCCTGCAAACGGTTGTCCTCGACATTGGAAAGCGAATGGCTGTACGGTCCGGAATCGGCTTTTTTACCTGCACCAGCCGGAAAACAGGGAATTGGCTTATCAACAGAGATCCTGTAAAATCCTGTTTCGGGCAATGGATCCGGATCGGTCCATGAGGCCAGTGAACTTGCCAGGAAATGAACAGGTAAAAAGCCTGATCCTGTAGCGCTTCGTAAAATATTATAGGTGGAATACTCAAAACCATAGTACCGGTCCCATTGAAGCTGGGTGGTTTTTAATTCAGGATTTGTAGAAACCACCAGGTGGATGGTCTTGTGTGGCTCACACAGATCGATGTCGGTTTCATATCCCGAGGTATCTACTGCCGTGATCTTATACAGGTAAGCCTGAACGGTCGGATCGGCTGTTTCGTCGACCAGGATGCTCAGATCTTCATGTGCCACTGTCCCAAGTTTATCGTATATGCCTGCCTTCTGTCCCTCCCTGTAAATATTATAATAATCCACGGGAGCTTTAGATGATTTCTCCCAGATCACCAAGTTATTTCCGGTTGCCGGATCAACAGTGACCATACAAAGTTCAGGCGCTAAATAAAGGTTCGCAGGTGCTGATTCAGCTGATCCACAAATATTTGACAACTCCAACTTGTAGGTTCCCTCAATGGATGAATCAGCAGCAATAATGCTATATTCAGGAGCAAATACCCCTGTAAGTAACTTATCATCATAGTACCATTTGTATGTCACTGGTTCAGATCCTGTAACAATGGATTTCAGCAGGATGTTATCACCCGGGGTGACCCATTGGTCAGCAGGCTGGACTAAAATTCCCGGGGGTTGCCTGACAAGCATATAGGCCTGGTTGCTGACCACTTTACCAAATCCATTCTCCAGTTCGTAATGATAATTCCCTTCATCCAATTCTGTTACGGAATCTATTACCATTGAGCTTAGAGTATCGCCCGGAAGCAGTTCCCCGTCTTTAAACCACCTGAAAATGGCAGTATCATTTGTTTCGATCTGGAATTCTGCCTTTTCCCCATCACATAAGAACAGGTTTGAGAGCTGTCCTGAGATCTCCGGGACACCGGCCTGGTTTTCATAGGCACCGATATCTACCTCATCAGGATATACCCTTGGATTCCCAGCCAGGTCATAATCTGCTACAAGCAGGTCTGGTAAATCAGAGCGACCCTTATTGATAAGTGGAGAGAAGTTTGTCAGGGAATAATCGAATGGCTCTTCAGAGGTATAAATCCCCGGTTCAGTCAATGCAAGTCTGAACAACGGATCTGTATCGTAAATGTGTTCATAAACAAAACCCGATTCACCCGGGCCCAACCGAATTGAATCCACCCCTCCTTCGATTACTGAATTTAGTACCTTCGACTCATAATTTCCTGCTAAATACAACTGGCTCTGGTTAAGTCCCGACCCAAATCTGTTTCCAGTAAGAATTGAATTGGTAATTCCTGCAACTGAGGTACTATAATCAGAAGCAATATAAACTGACTCAGATGCCCCTTTATGAAGGTTGTTAACAATGGTTGAATTAATGATCTTTGCTGTTATAATAGGTTCAATCATAATTGGATGGTCCGCCGTATCGATATTATTTGTAATCAGGCAATTATTCATCAAAAAATGGAGTCCTGTGTGCCATATTAAATGCGCTCCATCCCCTTCCCAACCAACTCCGTAACAATTATTATTCATGATCACAGTTGAAATCAACTCCAAACTACCGCCTTCAACTATCAATATTGAATAGGGATCTTCATCACAATAATTGTCAAAAAAGGAACAATTACGAATTGAAACATCCCCATAATCAACTGCTATCAACTCCTCGAATTTGTTATCGAAAAATCGGCATGAGTTAATCTCAACATTGGTATTTTCTACTTTTATGCAATCATGGTTATTTGAAAAATCGGTATACTCAATCCGCAACAGCTTGTAGCCGCTGATGAAAATGGCCTCATATCCATTCGGAACGTCCTTAATATGTGCATTACTGATAATTATGCTGTCCTCAGCAATATCAGATCCCGTTTCAATCCCTCCCCATCCTTCGGTTGGATCTTTAGCTGCCAAAACGGTCTTTTTATCAGAGAATCCTTCAATAATTAATGTCCCCTCAACTTCAAATGGTTCATTATCCTGGAATTCAACATATGTACCCGGACCAATAGTCAGGATTGCACCCGATGCAACCTGGATACCCCCATTGACTTTAATTGTATCAGCTATCCAGCGTTGGTTGCTACTTACTGACGAAGATAAAGGTTCATCAGAATACCCACACTCAATGCTCTCCATATAGTATTCGAGTGCACCCATATCAATTTGACGGTAGGATATCCGGCTTTGCCCGGCAAGATCAAGTAATGGTAATCCGGGGACAGACAATCTACCGGAATTAACTGCAGCCGAAGAAGTAAATAAAGACCAATCATTTACTGAAGAATAAAATCCAGAACCAACACCAGTAACCGGATTCAGAAATAGGGGATCTACATCCAGTATATTACTGTGTTGCCCATTATAACCAGGATTTTGTGAAGTATTTATGGAATTTATCCCTCCCTCCAGGATGCAATCGGTTATGGTTGGATGTGAATTAGCTTCAAGAGCGATCTGATCTCCGGGAAGAGTTGCAGAATTATTAAAGATAATATTAGAAAAGATTTTGGAAGTTGAATTATATCTTACAAATATTGCACCTCCTTTATCTGCTTCATTGTTGCAAATTGTATTGTTTGCTATAATTATATGTGATCCCTCTACAAAGATGCCACCCCCATCATCACTTGCTGTGTTGTTATTGATAAGATTGCCGATTATCTCGACATATTCCATCCATCCGACACGAATGGCACCCCCCTGGTATGATTGATTATTATGAATATGATTACAAATGATCTGCACTGTCCAATCATCACCAAGAAGATAAACTGCAGTCCCAAAGTTAGAATTGAATTCGCAGTTCCTGACCAAGGAAGGAGACCGTAAAATATATCCTGTGTTATTATGATAATGGCATCTATAAACCATAGCTTTTTCTGAAAAAACAACCGTTGCTTTCCAGTTATTTTTGAACCGGCTGTTTGAAACTTTTAGTATGCAATCGTTCCTGGTCCTGATTGTAGATTGTAAAGATGTAACTCCAGTAGGACACTTAGTGAATTCAAATATGCAATAGTCCATTTTTATTGTATCACCATTCCACTGAAAGGCTGGTTTTATATCCAACCCATCCCAGGCTCCCCCTGCACTGCTACTGGCTGAATAATCCGTTGTATCCTTTACCGTAAAAGTTATGCTGTCAGTTTCGGCTCCTATGGCTTGCAAAAATCCATTTACTGTTATTGAAAAAAATCCCTGGAATTCAACATATGTCCCGGGAAGGATGGTCAGCAAAGCGGAGTCAACCACAACAATATCACCAGTAACTTTAACAGTATCTGCACTCCAGGTTGTATTTTCCCAGATGGTGTCCTGTACCTCAATAAATGGTTGTGCGAAAACGGAGGAAGAAATTAGCAGGATCGCAAAAATGAAGTGTAACTTTTTCATAGCTGAGATAATTGGTTTAAGCATAGGAATCAGTTGAACTAATAAGTTACAACAGTGTGATCGGATTATCAAATATTTGGGATGAACTACCTGCTGAAGGTATGAACTGCAGGAATCTCATGATGTTTGAATTTGGGCGCAGCGCAAAGAAAGGGCCAGCGGTTCAACCACAAGCCCTTTCTATATCCTTTGAAACATTTTTGCTCAACGCGTCACACATCACTCGTCACACGTCACTTCTTCTTAGGTCCGTCACCCGTTGATTTCGATATCGAATCCCGCATCTCGGTGTCGGCCTGGATGTTCTTGAATTTATAATAATCCATGATGCCAAGGTTGCCCTTGCGGAAAGCATCGGCCATGGCCAGCGGGATCTCCACTTCGGCCTCGATCACTTTGGCCCGTGCTTCCTGTGATTTGGCTTTCATCTCCTGCTCGGTGGCAACGGCCATGGCCCTTCTTTCTTCGGCTTTGGCCTGGGCGATGTTCTTGTCGGCATCGGCCTGGTCCATCTGGAGCTGTGCCCCGATGTTCTTTCCAATGTCCACATCGGCAATATCGATCGAGAGGATCTCAAACGCCGTACCTGCATCCAGCCCTTTCTCCAGCACCGTACGTGAAATAGAATCGGGATTCTCGAGCACAGCCTTATGGGAATGGGCTGAACCTATAGAAGATACAATACCCTCACCAACCCTTGCGAGTACGGTCTCTTCTCCTGCCCCTCCAACGAGTTGTTTGATGTTGGCACGGACCGTTACCCTGGCCTTCGCGATCAGCTGGATACCATCCTTGGCTACAGCAGTAACCGGAGGTGTATCGATAACCTTGGGATTAACAGACATCTGTACTGCTTCCAAAACGTTTCTGCCTGCCAGGTCGATGGCGGTAGCCATCTTGAACGACAGGTCAATATTGGCCTTATTGGCAGAAACCAGTGCATGGACCACATTCTGGACGTGCCCGCCTGCCAGGTAGTGGGCTTCCAGTTCGTCCCTAATAAGACTTATGCCAGCCTTTTCGGCCTCGATCATCGATCGCACGATCACTCCTGGCGGCACTTTCCTCCAGCGCATAAGGATAAGCTGCAACAGGTTGATCCTCACACCGGAGATCAGTGCTGTAAACCAGAGTCCGATCGGTATAAAATAGAAAATGAGCCATAATCCAATTAAAGCTCCGATAATAATAACTACATAAATAAATACTCCTGCATTCTCCATATCATTCGTTTTTAATGGGTTTAACAATTATCTGTGTTGTTCCAATCTTGGTCACCTCAACCTTTGTATGTGCATCGACATAGCCCTGGATCGATTTTGCCTCCACATCAATATCATTGACCATAACTCTGCCAACAGGTCCCAGCCTCGTCATGGCCACACCAATGTCTCCAGGATTTATCATATGATCCTCAATTCCAGCAACCTCCATCTTGTTGTCGAGGTTTTTCTTCAGCATCAGCCTGCGCCATGTTCTTGATCGCAAGGCAAACACCATGGTTAAAATGGTAAAGAGCAGTGCGGCAAAAAGGATCCAGCTACCCACTGCAGTGCCATGTGTACGGTAAGCCATATAAACAGATATCCCCATCAGGATGGCCCCCCCGATACCGGCTATGGTTATTCCCGGTATCAGGAAAAACTCCACCAGGAAAAGTATCATTCCCAGCACAATCAGCAGAATAATGGCAAGTATGGACATACCTTAAAGTTAGCAGGTACAATTAGTCAATGGTAGCGTTTAAGCCTTTGTCAATCAAAGCCTCACGCCTTGGTTTTAACGATTCAACCGAACCCTTCCTGACATCACATTTACCCTTATAATGCACAAGATAGGTACACTGTTCAGCCTGTACCATAGTGTGCTCACAAACCTCGATCAGGCATTCGATGACATATTCAAATGTATTTACGTCATCATTGTGCAGGATCAGTGCATTTTCACCATCGCCAGTAACCTCGTAATACTCTTCGAAAAATGGTGACTCATTGGGCTTATTATTACCTGACATATTGTGCTAATTTAAGAAAGAGTTATCAAAGTTAATAATAAAATCGGTCGCAAGTTGCAAGTTGCAGGTTACAAGTTGGGTGCGTGGTACGGGATATGGGTTACGAGGCATCTGCTATTTAACGTTCTTTTCGTATTCTAGGACGCGTTCAGCGGCCATACGCTGACCATTGAAATACCCTATAACGAAGGCATCCTGATAGCCGGCAGACCTCAACTGGTTAATGGCTTTCCCGGCCGCATCAAAGGAAACAAATTTTCCTGCATAGTAACGGGTGATCCCTTTTTCGGTCACCTCGGTTGTGATGGGACTGATCCCGCCAAAAAAATCATACTCAACCGGGTTGCCGTATGCTGCCAGCTGGATCCGGTAAAACGGCCCTTCAGGCAATTCAAATGAATGCTCAAATGGATTCTCAGCGGAATATGGAGATTCTTTATGTATCAGGAAATGATTACCGGCCACTGTAAGCCCTTCATCCGAGCCGGGTTCTTTTGTTTCTGCTGGCACTCCACCAGGGTCTTCCGCTTCAGCCATTGCCTCCAGGTTATAATGATATACCTTGATGTCATTGATCACCGTGTCCAGGATGATGAACGGGTTACGCGAATTTGTCTCTGCTTCATCTTCCACCGGGACCGGCAGGTTGGAAAAAATATCATCGGCCCAGGATTGCAATTGGCTCGCTTCCCGCTCAATCCTTGACACCTCGACCTGCAAGCGGCCCTTCTTCTCGCTGTCATCCATGTACATTATCTCTTTTCGAAGTTCATAAGCCACCGACATTAAGGAATCGGCCTTTTTCTGGAACAATATGGCCTGTGAAAGCATTTCGTTGTAACCGGTATCTGCGGCAAACCACGGTGTCGTGTCCTGAGAAAATGCCGATGTGAACCGAAGAAGGATCCCGGCGATCAGAGCAGATTTAACAGCAATTCTGAACATTACAGCAAAAAAAAAGTTTGTTGATTACGATAAATCACAAGAATCAGCATTAAGGAGTAAAGATAAGATTTGATTTATGATTAACGATTAACGATTAACGATCTTTGATTTTGGAAGAAAAAGATCATATATCATATATCCTTGATTATTAATCTTAGATCAACTCTTCTCCTAAGTTATCAACATGACGTTAAACTTTGATCCAATTATTGTAATTTTATTTTTTTTAAATCGGGAAGAAAATGGCACAACTGAAAGAAGGCGATATGGCTCCTGCGTTCACAGGAACAGATCAGGATGGCAACAGCATATCATTGAGTGAATTGAAAGGGAAAAAAGTGATCCTGTATTTTTATCCCAAGGATAATACGCCGGGATGTACAGCCGAAGCATGTAACCTCAGGGATAACTTCAGCAAACTGAAAAAAATGGGATTCGAGGTGATCGGGGTAAGCGCCGACAGTGAAAAGTCGCATCAGAATTTTATCAGCAAATATGAATTACCCTTCCACCTGATCTCTGATACGAATAAAGAAATGCTGAAGGCATACAATGCCTGGGGAACAAAAAAATTGTACGGGAAGGAATATGAAGGGATCATCAGGAAAACGTTCGTCATTGACGAATCAGGAAAAATTATAATGATCATTGAAAAAGTCGACACGAAAGATCATACGAATCAAATAATAACAGCTTTAAACGCATAGCGTTTTCTGCAGAAAAAATCCATACTATGACTGAACCGAAGGATGATAAGGTCAAGATTGAAAAGTTAAAGGCCATTGAGCTGACACTGAGCAAAATAGAAAAAGATTACGGCAAAGGAAGCATTATGAAAATGGGTGACCAGGCCGTTGAGGATGTATCGGTCATCGATTCCGGCTCCCTCTCAATAAACCTGGCTCTTGGCGTAGGAGGCTATCCAAGAGGAAGGGTAATCGAGATCTTTGGCCCCGAAGCTTCAGGAAAAACAACACTTGCCCTGCATGCCATTGCCGAAGCTCAAAAAGCCGGCGGAATTGCTGCCTTTATCGAT
>CAYZEZ010000106.1:0-14947 GCA_964477295.1 uncultured Bacteroides sp.
TCGGTGGCCAGCATAATCCCATCCCGCATAGGCATCATTACCTTCTGGTCAATAACGGCAATCGCCTCTAATTGTTTTTTAATATCATCCTGGGCAAAAATGCATGCAGGCATCAGGATAAACAAAAGGAATGTCAACGTGAGTCTGAAATTTTTCATTGTTTTTTTGTTATAGTGGTTGGAAGATGGAAAATTAGTCGATTTCATTCATTTTCCCTAATATCTCCTTCATCAATTTGGCAACCGGTGAAAAGGTGATAATCTGGCAATCCTTTTTTTGATAATATCTGCCATGTTTATATATATTTATGCCATTGCCATCTCATAAGGATATAAATCTATTTGTGTAATAGTTAACTTTGGACGGTATCAGAAATAGTAAAAACAGTAATCGATGAAATTAGGATTTATTGGAACCGGTAAAATTGCTTCCGCAGTGATAAATGCAATTTGTATTTCTGACATGGAACAGGTTGATATTTATGTTTCACCAAGAAATGAGGAGAGATCAAAGCATCTGTCTGAAACATATCCCAATGTACAAAGAATGGAGAGCAATCAACTCGTTCTTGATAACGCCAACACAGTCTTCATTGCATTGATCCCAACCCAGGCAAGAGAAATTATTGAAAATCTTGATTTTAAAGAGGATCATATTGTTATCTCTCTCATCCCTTATACCACGATATCAATTTTATCTGAGATCATTCTCCCTGCCCGGACCATCAGCAGGGCGATTCCTTTACCAACTGTTGTGCATCATAAATGCCCTATCCCTGTTTTCAATCCCAATCCTGTAGTTGAAAATATCTTTGGTCATATCGGCCAGCCCCTGATCGTTGACTCTGAAGACCAGCTTCATGCATTATGGACCTTAACCGGACTGATCGCACCTTATTATGAATTACTGGAGGAACTGAGTGAATGGGCCGCTTCGAAAGGAGTAGACAAAGCAGTTTCAGATCGTTATGTTGCAGATATGTTCTACTCCCTGTCCAATGCTGCCTGTGTTTCAGAATCCGCCGATTTTAAGCATCTGGTTACGCATGCAACCACCCCTAAAGGAATGAATGAACAGGCTGGAATGGAGATCAGGCGGAAGGGTGCGCATGCTGCTTACCGGGAAGCGGCCGATAAACTGCTCAAAAGATTTCCGGTATAGCATGATGCCAATTGGTTGTCGCTTGCTGGTAAAATTTCCTTTCAATACCCTGACCCGCCACGTTGAGGACGGATCATAGAATTTTTTATCAAGATCAATTTTGCTTATAAGGACACCGGATCTGTTCCGCGCAATTTTCAATTGGTTCCTGACAGAATAGAGGCTGACTTTAATTTCACCGCATACATCATCCTGGCAGGAAGCGATGGTTATAATTCTCGACATATTATTTGAATTAACAGCATTTAGTCTGTTTCAGGATGAAATTATATTGAAAAACTTCAAACCGTCTACAATAAAAATAGCTGCAAAGACAAGTAATACCAGTCCCAATATCCGCATGGTCAAAAGGAATGCCCTGTTATTCAGGAATGATCTCGATCTGTCGACCAGAAAAGCTATGATAATCTTGGAGCCAACGAGGCAACCGTAGAATGTTACAACGAAAGCAACGGCTGCAAAAGGCGTTTCCTGGTATGCCTTGAAAAGCAGGGGTGATCCAACTACCAGCCAGAATAGGTAGGGGTGGGGGCTGAGAAAATTGACAATTATCCCTTTTCTGAGTGATCTTGGTTTTAGCTGGCCCAGTTCTATATCCATGCTCTTAACTTTTATTGTTTCAAATCCCAGGTATGCAATAAATCCTCCACCGAGGACAGAGATCATTCCTAAAATAAGATCAGAATTTGTGACCTGAGAAAATACCAGCAGGGTAAGAGCGATGATCGGAATGTCGGTAAACAGAGGAGTAATTGCAATTTTAATCCCTTCCTTTTTATTGTGCCTGAGGGTCTCACTGATAACCAGTGTCAGGATCGGACCAGGGGAGATACCAGCAGTTAATCCAAAGATTATGCCTGTGATGAGATATTTGAGAAGTATGGTCAACTTTTGAGAATATAGTTCAAAGAAATATAAGCTTCCGGGTGCAATTGTCGTTTAAACTCTGAAACCTAAATGGGTCATGCTGAATTAATTTTAGCAATGGCCGTTCCTGAATTTTTGTATATTGTAATTTCCATTCGATCACCGGATTGTTCATCTTATAATCTCATTGCCAGTCTGTTCACCTCATCAGGATTTGCTTTTAACAGCCTGTTTTTCTTAAGGTTTTGCTTCATTATCTTATCGATAAGTTTGTTTTTGCCTATCCATTTTTCCATAAAACCAAATCCCTGCTCAGGATTGGCTGCAACAAAAACACTGATTGTAAATTCCAATCCCTTTCTCAATACTTCAAATTCTTCCCTGGGGTTCATATTCTGCAATACCTTATCCGATATCTCTAAACAGAATTTTGCTCTTGCCGGATTTAAAAATTTGGGATGAGCGAGTGAAACGAGAATTGCCCGCTTCTCAAAATTGTTTGATTCTTTAATCCACTCAGTAACAATTGTTTTTAATTCGTCGAAATCATTCTCGCCAATTGTCTGAAACCCAAAAGCAACAGCTTCTCTCATCCGCCATCTTTCATCGTTTGCCAGTCCTTTTAACAAATTTATGATTTCCTTATCCTTATTCCTGACATATATCTTCCCAAGGCTCACTGCCGCACAAAATCCCGGAAATGAAGCAGGATCGTTCACCCCGGCCTGATCTGCCGTTATCTTAACCCAGGCTTTTATTTCATTTTCATTATTATATATTTCTGCAAAAGCAAATGCCAGCTCAAGGTTTGACCTGGGACCTGGCAGATTTGAATTCTCAATAAGAAATTTTTTAAGCCTGGCCGGATTACTCAGAAGAGGCTTAAGCTGTTTTATCAGGTCTTCTTTTTTTGCCATTGAGTCAGTTCTTGTTACAGAATATATCAAGTGTGAATTTGATCAACTCTTTCATATAGCTGTAATAATTATCTGTTGCTTTCCCTGTGGCACGGTTCGCGGCCATCAGGCAAATAGAAACGGCATGATGGCCAAGTAATTTTGAAAGTCCGAACAGTGCAGAGCTCTCCATCTCGTAATTGGTTATCCTGAGATCACCATACCGGAATGTCTGAAGCTTGTTATTAAGGTCAGGGTCCATTGTAGCAAGACGGAGTACCCTGCCCTGGGGCCCGAAAAATCCAGGGGCAGAAATGGTTATCCCCGATACCAGGTCATTGGGAAAAAGGTTGAAGAGCTCATCAGAAGATCGAACAAAATATGGGGTATGGAGGATACTGCTCCAGCCAGTGTGTTTCATAAATGCACTTTCCATCTCCTTATCGCAAACCATGTCGCGTCGCGAATAAAAATTCAATACATTATCAAAACCGCAGGCATACCTGCTGAGGATATAGGAGTTGAGTGGAATATCCTGGTGTAATCCCCCGGTGGTTCCAATCCTGACAAGCTGAAGTGATTTATGGTCCGGTTTGACCTCCCGGGTAATCAGATTGATATTAGCCAGGGCATCCATTTCATTCATCACGATATCGATGTTGTCGGTTCCTATGCCGGTAGACATGGCAGTGATCCTGGTGCCATGGTATATTCCGGTATGGGTAATAAACTCCCGGTTTTCCTTCCTGAGTTCTGTTGTGTCAAAGAATGAAGACACCATTTCCACCCGCTCAGGGTCTCCTACCAGGATTATTTTTTCTGCAATATCTTCCGGGTTGAGCTTTAGATGATAGATGCTACCATCCGGGTTCTTTAATAGTTCTGTCTGTTTGTCTTTCATATATTATCCTGATGCATTATTAATAGAAGGTTTAAGTTTTTGCATATCCTGATATACCATCCGTTCCGTCAGCACTTCATGCATCCATTCCTGATGGATGAACCGCCTGGAAATACCTTCCTCCGGATTGATTTTCATTTTATTCATTTACAGGCTGTTGATCAGGTTGAATATCCACATTGAATTCACTTTTCCCTCCGGTAATATCCCATGCATTATTCCCATAAATAAAAGTGCCATCCAAACCTTCCGGCAACTCTATTATACAATGTGCAGTGCCTTTGGTATCCCTGTTCATGGTAACGCTGATCTCCCCTGACGGGTGCGGGACAACGCCCCTCATTTCCAATAATCTGCCTGGTTGCGGACGAATCATTACTTTCTTGAAACCGGGCGCTGCAGGCCCGATGCCACATGTAATATTCAGGAAATCATACATGGGATGGGCTGACCATGCATGACAGTCAGAGCGGCTTTCAATCCCGTGTTCCGGGAAGGTGGTAAAACCATAGTCGAGAAAGTTTGTCCATTTATCCATAAGCCTGACAATCTCACCTCCAAGACCTGCTTTCTTCAATGCCTGGAATATGTAAAAATTAAAGTAGAGTGTAGCCTGGATCAATTCCGGATCATCCATTACTTTACGGGCTACTGCTCTTTCCGTTTCTTCATCCAGCATGTTTGTAAGAATGGCAAAGCTGTTGGTATGCTGGGAAAAGACCTTTTTAGATGGGGTTTCTGCAATGAGTCCTTTTTGTTTATCAAAGCAATGCTTAAGCGTATTTTCTTTAAGCGAACTGGAAATCATACGCAGATGATCTGCATCGCATTTATATTCATACATTTCAAATATTTCCACCGCCCTGTCAATGGCGTATGCAAGTAGGATGGTCATGTGGGCAGAACCTCCCCCGCTGATACCGGGAGGCGAACCATTCATGAACTTTGTCCCGCCATCGATATGATTCCAGTAGGGCAGCGGACCTAGCATTCCGCTTTCATCTATCTTGTTGATAAACCAGTCGAGGATAAACCTTATGCCGGGAATATATTGCCTTATAAATTCAGGATCATCACGCAGCATATGGTAATCATGAACCATGCCTATAAATAAAAGAGAAAAAGGAGGAATGATCTGTGTTCCGTCTGCGGGATACCTGCTTTGTGTCAGGCCCATTGGCTGCATCGAGTTATAGAATTGATTTATTGCTGATTTCGCCAGACGGTCTTCTCCGGCAATATACATCGAAAGCAGTGCCTGGATACGGGTATCACCGATGTATTGCAGTTGTTCGTAGTAAGGACAATCCATATAGGTTTCCAAGGCACAGAGCCTGGCGGTCCGCCAGGAGACATTCCATATCTCCCCCAGTGACTCATCGTCTGACTGAAAGCTTGCTTTCTGCACCAATGGGTAGGCTGTGAATAAATTATGGAAATCATAAATCCTTAAGCTTTCCTGTTTAGTGTCAATGGTTATTTTGACATACCGGAAGACCCTGATCCATAAGGGTTCGAACATTCGGTCATCACCGTCGGGCATAAAAACATCATAATATCCTTTCATTTCTTTGCCCTGCCATTCATTGCGGTTTCCTTTGTTGCCATCCCCGTCGAACAATGCTTCCTGGTATTGAATTTTTATCCTTGATCCGCCACCCCCGGAAACAGACAATTGCGGGAATCCCATGGTTAAGACATGGTTGTCTAATAATAATTCAACATGGGTGTTGGAAGGTATGTTCAGATCAAGTGAACCATCATAACCGTCTATGGGATAATCGGTCCCATGTGCATATAGCAGGCCGGGTATGTTTTCCGGAGTCTGTTCCATAAGCGGGATAGTCCTTGCCTGCAGTAACCATGGGGTTCCTTTCCATGTATCCAGGCCTGAATGATTACCCTTTCCTGATTCTTTAGCCGCTTTCCAGTCAGAGTCGTCGAACGAAATTAAATTCCATTCCCATGAGTGCAGACCGCCGTCCAGGCTATCAGATCCTCCTGCGATATAACCACCACCGGCTATTTCGCTTGTAATTGGAATCCAGTGGTATCCTTCATCCTTTTTAACCAGCCATGAATGGTTGGAATTGGCAACCTGTTCCATTCCCGTCTCACCTTGCAGTATAAAAGCTGTTTTATGGGTTATCTGCCTTGCACCCCTCAACGGCCCCATATTCCATACCTGGGCTGCCAAAATATTCTTCCCTGTCTTCAGAAAGGATGCTATATCTATTGTTTCGTAGTTCCAGCTCAGCAGGTCACCTACGGCAGGCCCCCATGAAACAGGGGCTCCATTCACAAATAACCGGTACCTGTTGTCTGCCGAAACATGTATTATGAATTGATCGGGAGCCACCTCGAGTACCAGTTTCTTACGAAAATAATACACTCCCATCCCTGTCTCGTTTTCGGGAGCGATCCATTCAGCGAAGGAATCATCATTAAGCTGATCCGGAAGAGTGACAAAGGGCTCTGATTGCCCCTTAACCAGGACCTGGCTCCCTATAATTAAGAGAAGCAGAATTGTTTTCTTCATAGTTTACTGGTTTCCCGGATCAGTACAAATATAATATTACCTTGTTAGCTCAGGCAGAATTTCGCTCAGCGTTTATGATACCGAATGAGCATCGCATGGCCAGTTTTTCATAGACTTTTTTCACATCCTCATTTACACCTGTTTCTTCACTTTCCCTGATCATCTGAAGCGCATATTGCTGAATGGTCAGGAGTGGTAATTCAATACGTTGTCTCATTTTAACAGACAATTGGTTTGCGGGCCTGTCAGCCATAAGATTAGTTGAACCGGAAAGACGTAATAAATATTTCCTGGTTCGCTCATATTCATCATGGATCATGTTCCATAGTTTACCATAACGCTCATGATCGGAAAGGTGTGCCGTCAGCGGGAAAAAGCATTTGGTCATTGCCATTTCACAATTATCCATAAGAGATTTGAAGAATAGTGAATGATGGTATAGCTTCTTAATTGAACTCCATTGCCCCTCCGCTTCAAGATGCTCAAATGCAGTTCCTACACCATAATATCCGGGCAGGTTTTGTTTCAGTTGGCTCCAGGCTCCTACGTAAGGTACTGCCCGTAAATCTATAAGGTTTAATTTTCCTGGTTTTCGTTTGGAGGGACGACTGCCAATATTGGTTTTTCCATAATACCTCAAAGGACTGGCATAGTCGAGGTATTCCAGGAAATCGGGCATGTTTTTGAGGATTTTGTGGGCCTCATAGCTTTCAGCTGCCAGTTTTTCAATTAATAAATCTTCATCCGGGGTGAGAGTGGGTTCCCATGATGAAAAAACCGAATTCCACATGCCCGCATGCATCAGCTGTTCAATGTTATACCTTGCCGAGTCGATGGTGCCAAAGTTGGAACTGATCGTCTGTCCCTGAATAGTCAGTTGAATTTCTTTATTGGCGATGTTTGATCCCATGGATGCATAGAACTGGTGGGTCCGTCCACCACCTCGAGCGGGCGGCCCGCCACGGCCATCGAAAAAGACAACCTGGATTCCGTACTCAGCTGAAAGTGCACTCAGGGCTTCTTTGGCCTTGTATATGCTCCAATTGGCCATCAGGTACCCTCCATCCTTGGTCCCGTCAGAGTAGCCCAGCATGATAGTCTGGATGTTCTTCCTCCTGTAAAGATGCTTTCTGTATGGTTTAAGTTCATACAATTCTTTCATCACATCGTGAGCATTGACCAGGTCATCAATGGATTCGAAAAGGGGCACGAAATCCACCCTGATCCTGCTATTTTTCCATCCGGCCAGGAGAAAAAGACCATACACCTCTATGACGTCCAGAGCAGAGGTTGTATGACTGATGATATAGCGGTGGCATCCATCTTCACCGTTTGATTCCTGGATTTTCTTGACAGAAGCAATGGTTTCAAAAGCATTCCTGTAGATATCCTGTCCTTTTGGAGCGGGTCGTGCCTGACCCTTAATCTCCATCAGGATTTTAATCTTCTCGTCATCCCCGAGCGCGTCATAATTATCCGGAAGTAAATCAGAATTATCTGAAATGGATTTTAAAATCGTGGAATGAACTGAGCTGTCCTCCCTGATATCCAGGGAGGCAAAATGAATTCCGAAAAGCTCTACTTTACTGATCATATCTTCTACATGATTGAGGAAAAGACCTTCGTGAACATCGATCAGGATTTGCCTGATGTTTTTTAAGGAATTCAGTATTTCTTCCCGTGATATGCTTTTCCTCTTATCGTGCTTCAGAATGCTTTCGTAAAGCCTTTTTTCGAGTAATGAAACCTGCTGATATACACCTTTAAAAGTAAGCCTCCGTTTCAGGTTCCTGACATCATTATAATAGCAGGTAATAATTGCATTCCGTAAGGCCCTGGAAACGTTAATCGGCGTATCAGATTTAACATTCGGATTGCCGTCACGGTCCCCTCCTGGCCAGAAGCCGAGCCGTATCAACCGGTTATTGTCAGGAATTATTTCCGGGAAATGTTCTTTCAGATTGGACAGGATTTCACCCGCTGCAAAGTAAAAAATATTCTTAAGATACCAGATGAGGTTAATTGCTTCATTGAATGGGGTAGGTTTTTCACTTTTAAAAAATGGTGTTTTCCCCAGTTGTTGTAAATAGCTGTTTACAAGTAAGGTGTTATCGCTTTCAATGGCTTTGGCAAGGTCGTTGATAATGATAAGTACCTCACTGGGATAAAATTGTGTGGGATGGGCCGTGAGGACCAACCGAACAGAGAAATCCTTCAATTTTTCAGCCAGCAAGGGCTCTGCCTCGTGGTGAACAACCTCCGATTGTAAATGATTAAGGGTTCCGGAGCCGTTCATGTCATTGATCTTTGAAAAGGATGCATCTTCAAGGGCATCGAATAATACCACCTGACGCTCGGCATATTGCACAAACCTGAATAACAGGTCGATAAATTCGGTTTCAGTCCGGTAATTTGTATATTGTTCAAGGAAAGTACGAACAATCTCAACCGGATCATTCCCATTATTAAAGCCTTCTTCACAGTGCAGAAGAAAACTGGATACCAGGACACCGGTTTTCTCAATCCGGTGAAACGGCAATGCTGTAAAAAGACTGTTATAAAGCTGAAATTTCAGCCCTACTTCATTATTAAAATTATTCAGCAGGTTGTTTTCAATATGTTCCATTGACTCTCATTCGTTTCCGAAGGCTTAATCCCGGGTAATTTATTCTTTATACTCCAGGATTTGGCCATCCTCAATTAACTTTGAACGTATTTCTTCATAGGACAGGTCGTGGATCCCAACCTTCCTTTCTATTGCCATGGCTGCCAGGGTTCCTGCACTTTGACCAAGTATCATAAATACCGGTTCCATCCGGATCGATCCAAAAGCAATATGGGAACTTGATACAGCTACCGGGACGAGTAAATTAGAACATTCATCCTTTTTTGGCAGGATAGAGCCCAGTGCGATCCGGTAGGGGATTGGCGGACGTACTCCAATATCGCCCTCATTCTGGACAAACCCATCTGGTTTGATGTATCGCTGGATGTTATGTGAATCCATGGTATAAGATCCCATCCCGATCGACTCATCCACAAGGCTGCAGTCCATAATCTCATTTTCTGTCATCACAAATTCCCCGATCATCCTGCGTGCTTCACGAACATAGATCTGGTGCGGCCAGTGCCCGTTATCTAAAAACTCATCCTTTGCCAGGCCCCATTGTTTCATCTCGGATTGGACCTCCTCCGGGATACGTGGATCATTGGCAATGAAATACAATAATCCTTTCTGATAGGTTTCATGTTCCCTGATGATTTCCTTCCTGCGTTTGTAACTGGCTTCAGGGTAATCATAATTCATCCCGATGTTGTCAAAGCTAAAGGGGCCGTGATTATTCACATCGGTCTTTGCATTTGGAATAAGATCGAATTTATTGAAGGTTTGTCTCCAGCAGGCATCATATACTCTTAATAACAGTTCATACTGTGTGGAATCGTAACCTTCAGGTTTGGCAAAGGGTATACGGTTTGCTTCAACCTTTGTCAGGCAGGTCCTGAAACAATAAGCCTGTACCTTGTTGTCTCCCGCACCCTTTTCACCGGGAGGTTCTGTTGAAATCCTTGCCAGTACACCGCTTGCCGGATCGCCGGGGACAACGTACGGACTGATTTGCATATCATCAAAATGGTGAGTGTGGTGTAAAACACCCACCTGAATACCGTTCCACTCTTCTCCATACACCGAATTAGCTTCACGTCCAACAGTATAATTCACACCGGCGGCAGCCATCAGGTCTCCCTCGTAGGTTGCATCAACAAATACCTTTCCTTTATACGTTTTGCCACATAATGTGGTTATTGAGAGTATTTTGCCTTTTTTCATAACAACCCCTTTCCCGCGATCCAGCCACTCATCCCGGTTCACCTGGATATTGTAATCCGACACGAAATCATTGAAAACCAGTTCCGCAATGTGGGGTTCGAAGATCCACATGGTCTTAAGGTCACCGTCGATGGCCGGCGTTCCCTGCCCGGTGTTCCCATATTCTTCCTTCTTCTGCCATTTCCATGTTTCAGGTTCCTGGTAGTACCGGTAAACACGCTGATAAAATTCCCTTGATAATCCGCCGATTACACCCTTATTCCCGGTATCGGTATAGCCAAGTCCCGAAGAGGTGAGACCTCCTAAATGAATATCAGGACAAACAATGATGACCGATTTGCCCATTTTTATGACCTGGACAGCAGTGGTAATGGCAGCTGAGGTTCCTCCATAAATTATTACATCCGCCGTATATGCATTCTCTTTTTCATTTATACAACCGGCAAGAAGCATAGCTGGAATTACCAGGAGGCCCGTTAGTAGTTTTCTCATGATAACATATTCTTTATATTGTTGATTTTGTTTTCCCTGTCGATTGAATATGTTCTGTCCCGGGAATTGCATAATTCATAAATGTTCAAAGCCTTTTCAAGGTAGACCCGACACAAATCTGGTTCGGTACTCATCCCCATTTCACTGAGGAGATCACCAAGAAGCTCAATGTTGGGCTCCCTCATTCCGTCGATTTTCATCAGGTAGTCTTCAATCGCTGAAGGATCAAGTTGCAAAAACTCATCCATTTCAAATCCGATTTCACGGAACATCTCATTCGCCTCCTTTAACTGGTAATCGAACTGGTTGGGCAGTTTTTCCTGCTTCACGATCAATTTTTTAATGATCATCTGGAGCATCAAACCGATTTTTTCGATTTCCCGCAATAAATAATCTTCTCTTTGCATTAATATTCTGTTAATTTGCCATATTGAGTGTTACCTGTATTTGAAATATCAATATAGGATAAATATTTGTTGTTATTTATAAATGGAAAGCAATCATTGCATTTTTTATTTACATATCTCCCTTGCTTAAACCTTTCAGAAAGGTGCTTGAATTTATCCCATGCTCTATGAGCTGCTTATTTCCCATTCCTCCACTTCACCTTCTGTCACAATGAATAAAGGATGTGGATCAATATTTGTCTCATGTTTCAACTCATCTCAATAAAATTATATATAACAGGCTTAAAATCAAAAGGTGGAGGTTGGTTGAATACTGCGAGCGCATTTCCAGTAGCTTGCTGCCGGGAGATTCAATGCAAAGAACTTCATCTGAAGGCTATCTGCCCGGTATAACCAGGACTCACAACAGCAGCAAAGTCTAAGCTTATTTTTTGATCAGCATATAAGAGGCCTGGCTCTCATTGGAAAATACACTGATTATATAAACACCGGCCGGGTAATGCATAACATTTATTCTGAGCAGGCCATTTTTATTTTTTTGATAATACAGTTCATTCCCGGTTAAATCTGTGATCCGGATGGTGCTATCAATAAAGGATTCCGGAACATTCAGATACAATAGGTCATTTACAGGATTTGGCCAGTATTCAATTCTTGTATGATCAGGAGTTCCTTCTGTATTGTCTGAAATTGCCAGCATGGAAATCTGAATGGTAGTATCAGTCTCCAGAAAGAAGGATCCATCCCGTTCCTCGTAGCCATCCTTGCTGATCAGATAGCTGTAATTTTCCAATATTGGAAGCTGACTGAAAAGCGCTTTGCCGATTGAATTGGACAGCACCGTATCTCCGTATATGACAACAATGGCATTGTTGACAGGGGTAATATCTTCTTTCAGATAGAATTTAACATCTGCATGGGTTCGGATTAAATAGAACAGGATTGTTGTATCGGATGTGAGGATTAAGGTACCCTGTCCTTTATGGTACGACGTCTTATTAAAATGATAATCTAATGCTCCCGGGGGCAGGGTGAAATTTGCTTCTCCCTCTGTATTAGTTACCTCGCTGTCTGAACCCAGGGTGACATTTACACCCCAGAAGGGATCGCTGTTTTCCTGATCCACCAACTTCAGGGTAATATTTATCAAATTTGCTGCAAGGGAGATATATATTGTAGTATCACTGTAAATAACCAATTGTTGCTGGTTTAATGGGAAATAATCTACCTGTTCAATGTTGAGAAAAAAGCTTTCGGGAACCTCATTAATTGAGGCCTTGCCATATCCATCCGTTGTTTTCATTTCACCATAAATCTCAACATTACAGCCAGGTATGGCATTGCCGGTTTCTGCTTCTCTGACTGTAATATTAACATTAAATGAACCGGTACCCTTTGGTCCGGACAACCTTCTGTCAAGCTGATCGAGATAAAGTGACCAGGGCCTTAAATCTTCACCTTTCCCCGGCCCTTCAAGGAAATCCCTGGGTGTGGATACCATAGCGTTTAAATACTCCATTGGGAAAAATGTATTTGACCAGGATGCTAATTTTATAGTCTACCGTGCTGCCGGTATCCATCTTTATATGGCTGAACTTTATACCTGGTGGGCCTATGACCGGGGAGGATTTGTCAGCCCCTTCACTTCAAATGCAGTCGATATTGTTAATGATGGAAGTAATTACAGTTCAAGGGGTGACAGATCACAGCAGGGAATCCGTGGACGTGTAGGATTGGGTGGCGGATATGATGGGATAAGGGTGGCGAATATCATTTATCAGCATGATCCGTACAATAATAAAATAATAGGATATACCGACTTGACCGGCAACCTGTTAGCCAAACAATTATTTCTCGAAGAAGAAATACTGGATGAAAGAGCCAGGGAACTGGCCTTTGAGGGGGAACGGTTTTATGACCTGATGCGGGTAGCTAAAAGGAGGCAGGACCCATCTTTCCTGGCAGAAAAGGTTTCGGCTAAATTTCCTTCCGGTCAGCGTCAACAGATTTATAATTATTTATTAGACGAAAGTAACTGGTACATCAACTTTTTTAAGGAATAAACCTGTACAGGGATCATCTCTGCCTGATGGTGAACGATACTTTGTTCCCAAATGGATTGGTATTTACCTTATAACCACCTGATTCTTTTTGCAATTCAACTTTTCTGATTATTTCTTCATCCGGCAGGCAGAGCTTCGCCTGAATCTTATTGTTATCTTCACCAAATACGATAAACTCAATTTTCGACCAATCCATGAACTTAGTTGATTGTGCGAGTCCGATGTGAGGGATGACGGCCCCATCCCGGATCAGCATAATGATTGGAATATCACCGGATTCAATATGGTGCCATCCTCCTGAATATTTTATACCTGTCTGGTAATCAATCCAATTACCGGGAGGCAAATACATTTCTCTCGAGAGGTTATCATCAAATAATGGACCTACCAGGATATCCGATCCGAACATGTACTGGTTATCTATCAACCACGACCCCGGTTCTTTGGGGAATTCAACAAAAAGTGCACGGACCATAGGCAATCCCTTATCTGAACACTCATGTGCCTGGGTGTATATGTAAGGCATCAAAGTATAACGAAGGTTGGCTGCCTTTCTGAATGCATTCATAAAATCTTCACCATATTCCCATGGTTCGGTCGGAGGTGCACCATGGCTTCGAACATGAGATGTAAGCATCCCGAAGGGGGTCCATTTACGATATACATTTTCCGGAGTTTTAAGAACAAACCCACCGATATCATGGCTCCAGTACGAAAATCCACATAGTCCGAGAGACAACCCTGCACGCAGGGTAGCCGACATTGCAGAATAGGTGTTGGCAGGATCCCCTCCCCAGTGCACAGGATATCGCTGGCTCCCGGCCCATGCGCTCCTGGCCCAGATGATGCGTTCATTTTTAACCTGGAAGGTAATGTCGGAGATTGCTTTATTATACCTCAGGGGATAAAGGTTGTGCTCGTAGAAACCCGTTTTTCCCGATGCATAAATACCTGAAGCCGGTGCCGCCTCACCAAAATCAACCTTTATTACACCTACTCCGAGGTCAAGTAATCCCTTGATTTTTTGCTGGTACCATTCCACTCCTTCCGGATTTGAAAAATCAATCACAGCATCTTCTGTGACAGGATTCCCCTTGCTGTTCTTAACAAATATCCCCTTTTCAATGATTTCAGGGAATAATGAATTCTTCGGCACAAAATAAGGCAATTGCCATAAACAGGTCTCAATTCCCAGCCTTTTGAAATCTTTGATCATTTTTTCGGGGTCATCAAACCTTGATTCTGAAAATTTGAAATTGCATTGCCAGTCAGTTTCAAACCAGCCGGTATCGAAATGAAGTACGTCCGCCGGGATTTTATAGCGCCGTAACTTGTCTGCCACAGCACGGCCATCTTCTTCCGAAAAATAGGTTATCCGGCTCATCCAGAATCCGAACGACCAGAGCGGCGGCACAGGGGCCTTACCTGTAAGATTAGTATACTCGTCAAGGATCTCCTTCGGATTGCCAAGAAAAATGAAGAGATCGAGGTCCTCATCACCTATCATCAGTGAATAAACGCCGTTGAAATATTTACCGAAATCACAGGAAACGGGTGTGGAAGTATGCATGAATATGCCATATCCCCTGTTGCTCATGAAGAATGGTATTGGCTTGTACATGGTTTCATTCTGTGTTCCGTTGGCATCATCGGTCCACAAAACTACTTTTTGGCCTCTTTTATTGAAGCTTGTAAATGATTCCCCGAGCCCAAAAATCTTTTCATCCGGGAAGAAATTGAAGGTGGCAGAGAAGCTTCTTGAATAATCAGAGGCCCTCCTGACATATGAAAA
>CAYZEZ010000107.1:0-14807 GCA_964477295.1 uncultured Bacteroides sp.
ATCTGGTTGCAAAAAGCTCAAAGCAAGCAACTGCCGGTCAATAGTTACAAACTGGATCTCTGCCGGGTACCAGCCAGTGAGTTAGTCCGTTAAACGACTTAATTTAGAAAGTATCTATTGAACCTACACCACATTACATTAATTGTCTTTTAAACAGACAATTACACCTCCTAACCCAATTCTCCTCCCCCCGACTCACGACTCCCAACTCACGACTCACGATATGTATTTTCTTTTGAATTGGCTATGTTTGTACACATCACTATTAATACCTGATTCCATGCCAAGTTTTGTGATTACCGAGAAATGTGACGGTTGTAAGGCACTCGACAAAACTGCCTGTCAGTATATATGTCCCAATGACCTGATGCTTCTGGATAAAGAAACCGGCAAGGCATACAACCGGGCCCCTGAGATGTGCTGGGAATGCTACAATTGTGTTAAGATTTGTCCAACCCAGGCCATTGAAGTAAGGGGTTATGCCGACTTCATGCCACTTGGAGGTGTAGTCCAGCCACTCAGAAGTTCAGATGCTATTATGTGGTCGGTTAAATTCAGGGATGGACAGGTTAAAAGATTTAAATTCCCAACCCGTACAACACCTGAAGGATCGGCCCAGCCGGATGCCGGCTTTGAAACCGGTACGGATGACCTGAGCAACCCAACGCTACGAACCGAACCGGGTTCTGCCGGTATAGATGATTTACCAAAATTATAAACTATGTCGATCAGCAATCAATTTGAGACCGTTGAGGTCCATACCGATTTTCTTATACTTGGAGGGGGCATGGCCGCATGCGGAGCAGCTTATGAAGCAGCTCACTGGGCAAAACAGCACAACCTGAAAGTCACCCTGGTCGATAAGGCATCGATGGACCGTTCAGGTGCTGTAGCGATGGGATTATCTGCCATTAACATGTATATCGGACTTAAAGAGCAATCCAATACCATCCAGGACTATGTAAAATATGTGAAGAACGACCTGATGGGGATTGCAAGGGATGACCTGGTGGCCAATATAGCAAGGCATGTTGATTCATCTGTTCACCTTTTTGAAAAGTGGGGACTCCCTATCTGGAAGGATGATGAAGGTAAATACATCAACGAGGGAAGGTGGCAGATCATGATCCATGGTGAATCATATAAAACAATTGTAGCAGAAGCGGCAAAAAATGCACTCTCTGAACTGGGAGAGAACGGAGAATATTACGAACGGATCTTTATCATTGAACCGCTGATGAGCGGCGATCGATGTACAGGTGCAGTTGGTTTCAGTGTGAGGGAAAATAAATTCTACATTTTTCATGCTAAAAGTGTACTCGCTGCCATGGGAGGTGCTGTTCATGTGTTTAAACCTCGTTCAGTTGGTGAGGGACTGGGCAGATCGTGGTACCCGCCGTTTAACTCCGGAGCAAGTGCATACTTTACCCTCAAAGCCGGTGCCGAAATGACCTGCCAGGAAGTTAGGTTCGTCCCGGTGCGGTTTAAGGATGCCTATGGACCTGTAGGCGCATGGTTCCTGTTGTTCCAGGCAAAAGCCACCAATGCTAAAAATGAAGAATACATGGTAACACGGGCTGCGGAACTCGAGAAGTGGACGCCTTACGGAACCTCCAAACCCATTCCAACCAATCTCAGAAATCATTTGATGATGATAGAAGTGGAAGAAGGGAACCACCCGATCTTTATGAGGACCGATGAAGCCATTAAAAATATTGTTAACCAGTTTGACGACGAAAAGGAAGCCAGGCGGAAGCTAAAACACCTTGAGTCGGAGGCGTGGGAAGATTTTCTTGATATGACGGTCAGCCAGGCACTACTATGGGCATCTACCAATGTAAAACCTGAAGAAACACCTTCAGAGATAGCAGCCTGTGAACCCTATTTCATCAGCTCTCATTCAGGAGCATCGGGCGCCTGGGTTAGCGGACCGGAAGATATGGCCCCGGAAAATTACAAATGGGGATATGAGCAGATGACTACTATTAAAGGATTATTTGCTGCCGGTGATGCGTCCGGGGCTTCCAGTCATAAGTTCTCATCCGGATCCTTTACCGAAGGACGAATAGCAGCTAAATCGGCCATTCGGTTCTGTGTTGAACACCCTGAAGCCGGGAATACAGAGCTAAACATCGAAGAACTTAAGGAAATGGTTTTCAAGCCCATGCAGCTGTTTGAGAATCACAATGAATACACACAGGATAAAAATATTAATCCCCATTACCTGAAACCCCAGATGTTCATGTTCAGGCTGCAGAAGATTATGGATGAGTATGCAGGGGGAGTTTCAAATCATTTTAAAACCTCAAAAGCACTTCTGGAGAAAGGTCTTGATAACCTGCAGTTGTTAAAGGAAGATTCTGAGAAACTTGCCGCAGAGGACACCCATGAGCTCATGCGCTGCTGGGAAAATGTGCACAGGATGTGGCAGGCAGAATCGCATATCCGTACGATGCTCTTCAGGGAAGAAACAAGGTGGCCCGGGTATTATTTCAGGAGTGACTTCCCGGAGATGAAGCAGGATTGGAAATGTTTTGCCAATTGCCGGTGGGATCCTGATCAGGATTCATGGGAGATGCTCAGGAAAGAGGTGATTGATATGGTGGAATAAAATACTTTAACTGCGGGTTGCGGGTTACCTGGCAATTTTAATTAATTGTATGAACCATAATTCTTCAAACAATACGGATCAAATTCCAACCCTCGTAATTGGTGGCGGGATGGCTGGTATTACTGTAGCAGTTGAATTGGCTGAAATAGGTAATAAAGTTATCCTGGTCGAGAAGCTGCCTTACATTGGAGGCCAGGTAGCCCGAATGAATGAATATTTCCCGAAGTTGTGTCCTCCCTGGTGTGGTCTCGAGATCAATTTTAGACGCATCAGGAACAATCCTTTGATCCGGGTTATAACCAATACTGAAGTGGAGAATATAACCGGCGGACCTGGTGACTTCACGGTAACTATGATGAGTAGGCCTGAACTGGTTACAGGTGATTGCACTGGTTGTGGGGATTGTTCTGAGGTATGTCCGGTTTCAGCACCCGATCCGTTCAATTATGGTATGACCAACCGCAGGGCCATCGCCCTTCCACATGAGCTGGCTTACCCTTCCCGGTATAATATTGATGAAACGTCGTGCAGGAAAGAGGATTGTGCAAAATGTGTGGAGGCTTGTAAGTTTAAGGCCATAAACCTTTCAGCCCGGGCCCAGCAACAGGAAATCCATGCAGGACATGTTATGTTTTGCACAGGATGGGAATCGTATGATGCAACAAACCTGACGGATATTTCCCCGGAAAAGTCTCCCGATATCATTACCAACGTTATGATGGAAAGGCTGGGTGCGCCAAACGGGCCTACTGAAGGTAAGATATTGCGGCCTTCTGATCAGCAACCGGCAAAATCGGTTGCTTTTATACAGTGCGCGGGATCAAGGGATGAAAATCACCAGCGCTATTGTTCTGCAGTCTGTTGTTCGGCTTCACTCAAACAAGCATTGTACTTTATCCGGCAAGATGATGAAAACAGGGCCGATATCTTTTATATCGATTTGAGGGTGACAGGAAGAAATGAGGATTTTCTTGCAGCTGTACAGGATAAGGAACAGGTCCGGCTGATCAAAGGGAAACCGGTGAAAGTTGAAATTCAGGATAACAAATTACAGGTTGAGGTAGAAGATATTCTGTCGGGAAGGAAAATTCATAACAACTATGACCTTGTTGTTCTGGCTATGGGCATCACTCCAAACATTCCGGATCTCTCCGGTATCACGACCGATCAGGATGGATTTATCGATAAAAACCAATTACAAAATGGTTTTTCTGCCGGCGGATGCTGTACCGATCCGAAAGATGTGGCATCCACTGTGCGGGAATCCACTGGATTGGTAATCAATGCATTGAATATCAATACGGAATGACAGAAGGATCAAATAATATTGGGGTTTATATTTGTACGGGCTGTAATATTGGCCAGGCTATCAATACGGATAGCCTGGAGAGGATCGCAGGTGAATATTCTTCTGTTAAGCAATGTAAAAAAAATGAAATCCTGTGCAGTAAAGAGTCCTGTCAGAATATTTCCGATGATATCATTAATGAGTCCCTGGAAAAAGTTGTGATCGTTGCTTGCTCCCACAGGGTGGAGACTGCTGCATTCAGGTTTGATAAAATATATACTGAGCGGGTTAACCTTCGTGAAGGTGTTGCCTGGATCATGGAACCGGGGGAGGAAGATACCCAGGTAGCCGCTGAGGATTATATGCGAATGGGTATTGAGCGGACCGTTAATTCGAAAAATCCTGAACCATATTTTTTAGAGGTGCCATCCTCTGACATACTTGTACTGGGAGGTGGCATTACAGGGATCCAGAGCGCGTTGGAAGCTTCCCGGGCAGGATACAGCGTACACCTGGTTGAAAAGGAGGATTCTCCAGGTGGCTGGTTAAATCGCTTGAATAATATCATTCCCATCCCGGGGAATCCAAAAACAAATCCTCAGGAATTTCTTCAGGATAAGCTGGATAGGCTGGACTCATCAGATAGAATCAACCTACTCACTTCCTCCGAGGTTGAATCTATTGAAGGGGAACCGGGCCGGTTCTCCGTTAAAATCATTCACGACGGGAAAAAAACAGATCTGACAGTCGGTTCAGTTATCCTGGCCAATGGCTGGAAACCATACGATGCCAGCAAACTTACTCCGCTGGGATATGATAAACAGCAGGATATCATCACCCAGATCGAGCTGGAAGAGATGGCTAAAAATGGAAAAATCGCAAAGCCATCCGATGGTAGAATACCCGATAATATCCTGTTTATCCAGTGTGCTGGCTCCAGGGATACCAACCACCTCCCCTATTGTTCTAATGTATGCTGCCTGACTACCCTTAAACAGGCACTATATATAAGAGAGAATTATCCCGATTCGAATGTTTTCATCATCTACAAAGACATAAGGACACCCGGGAAGAACGAACAATATTACCAGGAGGTGCAGCGCGATAACAGGATCTTCATGACGAAAGGAATGGTGTCATCGGTTGAGCTGGTCGACGGTGATCAGTTTCGGATTACCGTTGATGAATCGCTGTTTGATGATCAGTTAAGGATATCTGCTGACCTGGTCGTTGCTGCCACCGGGATGGTCCCCAATGCATCAGAGGATCTCCATTTGCAATACAGGAAAGGTGAAGGATTGCCGGAACGCAAATATGGGTTCCCGGATTCTCATTTTATTTGCTTCCCATATGAAACGCAGCGTACGGGGATTTATGCGGCCGGATCGGTGAGGATACCACAGGGGATCCAGGATTGTATGGATGATGCTTCGGGAGCTGTAGTAAAAGCCATCCAGTGTATTGAAAGCGTTAAAAGAGGGGAAGCGGTTCATCCGAGGTCGGGTGATCAGAGTTTCCCTGACCTGTTCATGTCGCGTTGTACCGATTGCAAGCGATGCACCGAAGAATGTCCTTTTGGCACATACGATGAAACGGAAAAAGGCACCCCGTTGCCCCATCCGGCAAGGTGCAGGAGGTGTGGGATATGCATGGGATCCTGTCCGGAAAGGATTATCAATTTCGACGATTATTCTATCCATGCTGTCTCATCGATGATCAAGGCTGTTTCCATGCCGGATGAATTTGAGGAGAAACCGAGGATCCTGGCCTTTATTTGTGAAAACGATGCATATCCCGCATTTGATATAGCCGCCCTGCACAGGATTAAGATCAGCCCTTATCTGAGAATAATACCAGTCCGTTGCATCGGATCGATTAATAAAATCTGGCTTTCGGATGCCCTGTCTGCCGGGTTTGACGGGATTTTGCAGATTGGTTGTAAGCCCGGGGACAATTATCAGTGTCATTTCATCACCGGAAGTGAGCTGATGGAGACACGCTCGGAAAATATCCAGGAAACACTTCAAACGATGATGCTCGAGCCGGAGCGAATACATACTGAGTTCCTGGAGATAGATGAATATAAACGCATCCCGAAAATAATAGAAGATTATTTGGAGGTGATTGAAGCCATCGGTCCCAATCCGTTTAAAGACATGTAATGATAGATGTTCAGCCCGATATATCATTCATCGAAGAACTTCAGCGGTCATCCCGGTCGCCGTTGAGCACATGCATGCAATGCGGTGCATGCACAGCGTCTTGTGCACTTTCAGCCGATCAGGATGTATTTCCGCGCAAACAGATGATCATGGCGGCATGGGGGATGAAGGGCCGGCTGATGGGTGATCCGTGGGTCTGGGCGTGCCACCAGTGTGGTGATTGCACCGTAACGTGCCCTCGCCAGGTCCGGCCGGGTGATATATTGTCTGCCCTTCGCCAGGCCCAGTACAGGCATTATTCGAGGCCCCGTTTCCTGGCGGGTTGGATGCAGGATATCACTTTTCTGCCTCTGTTGATAGCCTTTCCGATGATCATTATCAGCCTGATTCTGTTTCTTGCAGGATCAATATACCTGCCGGAGGGGCCCGTGGATTATTCTGCATTTTTTCCGCATGGCTGGCTGAATGGATCATTTACAATCCTGTTTTTGCTCTGTGTTTCCGGGCTGGTCACCGGGATCAGGGCATACTGGAAAAATATGGCTGCGAGCCAGGCCCCTGAGGGTATAAAAAAAATCAGGTTGAGGGAAATATGGAATGTGATCCGATCCATAATTCTTCATAAAGATTTTAATGAATGCACTGAAAACAAGAGCCGTTCGTGGTCACATCTACTCGTATTTTACGGGTTTATCCTTCTGTTGTTTGTGACTTTTTTTGCAATACTATCTACTCTGTTTTTCAATTATCCATTGTCCTTTTTAAATCCAATAAAAATTGCAGGGAACACTGGGGCTGTTATGCTTATTGTTGGCACCACTACAATGATTATCAGCCGGCTGAGAAAAAATGGACAGCAAAAGTCCCATTATTCCGACTGGTTTTTCCTGGTTTCATTCTGGTTGCTGACAATTTCAGGGATTGTGGTTGAAGCAGCCAGGTTCCTGGACTGGGGGGCTGCCTATCATCTCTATTTTTCACACCTGGTATTGGTTTGGATGATCCTTTTGTACCTCCCCTACACCAAATTTGCCCATATTTTATACCGGACCGTTGCGCTGATTTTCACCAGGAGTGTCAGCACGAAATAAGATTAATAATTATCATAACACCTTGATTAACATTTATATCAAATAATTTACAGATGAGGCGCCACATCATATTATCGTTGATTATAACTCTTCCATGTATAACCAATGCCCAACCAGGGAATGAAACAGATAGCCTGAGATATGGGGCTCTGAAAGTGTTTTTCGATTGTCAGTTTTGCGATAATGACCATATCCGCCGGGAAGTACCGTATGTAAATTATGTGCGCGACCGGAAAGAAGCCGACGTACATGTCATGGTCACCAGTGAAAGGACCGGCAGTGGTGGAAGGGCACACACGTTTACATTCCTGGGACAAAATGGATATAATAATCTGAATGATACACTGGTTTTTCACATGAAGCCCGATGATACAGATGAGATGGAACGTGCTGGACAGATCAAAACACTGAAGATGGGTTTGATGCGATATGTGGCACGGACACCGATCGCCTCTCAGATCTCTATTAATTATTCCGGACAACCCGAGGAGACGATCGTGGAAGACAAATGGCGAAGCTGGATTTTCAACACCAGCTTAATGGGTGATTTCCAGGGGGAGAAATCCAGCCGCGAGATGAGCCTGATGGGTTGGTTGTCGGCGAATAAGATAACTCCTGAGTGGAAATTTGACTGGGACCACTTCTCAAGGATCAGTGAAGATAAGTATATTACCGGGGATGAAGGGACTATTTATGGAACACGGATCAGCCACGCCAGCTATTTCACTTTAGTGAAAAGTATCAGTGATCACTGGTCGGTGGGCGGAAATACAATGATTGGCACCTCGATTTTCAGCAATTATAAATTAACCTTTTCATTATTCCCTGGAATTGAATATGACCTGTTCCCCTATTCCGAGTCGACAAGGAGACAACTCAGGTTTATGTATAGTGGAGGTTACACATTTAACAATTATCACGACTCAACCATCTACAATAAGACCCATGAATCCTTATGGGGCCATCAATTTGATATAGCGTATGAAGTAACTCAAAAATGGGGCTCTATTGAGACATCATTGAACTGGATGAATTACTTCAGCGACTGGACCAAAAACAGCCTGTCCTTTTTTAATGAAATAAGCCTGAGGATCACCAAAGGGCTTGAACTGGAAATTGACCTCGGAATCAGCTTCATTCATAATCAGCTGAATCTGGCCAAAGAAAGTGCTTCAACAGAAGATATTTTATTGCAGGTAAAAGAACTGGAGACAAGTTTTGCATATGAATTCGACGTAGGTATATCCTATACATTCGGGGCGATTTATAACAATATTGTGAATCCCCGTTTTGGCAACCAGAACAGGGGCCATTTTTATTAGAGGGGCATAATCAAGCCTGTATACCTGACAGGTTCTTCCACATTTTTGTAAATTTAAGCTAGTTAACGACCTGGATTTGTTTGCAAAATCATTTCCCGTGGGTAGATTGTTTTATTCTACCGGTGATTTTCTTGTCTGTTTATACTACGGCCTTCCCCCGGTTAACCCTGCAGGATCGCTTGGTGGCCTGGTATCCGCTTAATGGAAATGCGAATGATAAGAGCGGGAATGGGTTTGACAGGGTGGTAACAGGAGCTACAGGTGCAGAAAACAGGTTTGGTTCAGATAACAAAGCCTGTGAACTTGATGGAATGGAAGATTACATTGAAATTGGATCAGTTACTCTATGTGATTCTGAACTCTCTGTGAGTTGATGGATTTATCCAAATGAAGGGACCAATGGGTACTGCCTGATAATATATAAACAAAATCCAAATACTCCTGACAATAACGATGGTGATCTTCAGTTGGAAATTGATGTTACAGGCAAGGTTGTGAAACAAATGAATAATATTATTGACAGCCAGGTCAAATTAAGCCGCGACAACGTATCACAAGGCCTGTATTTGATTGAAATAAAGGGAGATAAGATAATTCGTGGGAAAGTTGTGGTAAAATAAGCTGATTCTTTTTTATGCTCTCCCAAGTAGTTTAATATCACAAATAGTTAGAAACAAGTGAATGATACAGCTTCAATAAAATACAAAGAATGACAAGAAAAATTCTCTATTCTCTTTTTCTGGTTTTTATTCTGGCAGATATTGGATATTCATTCCTGCAACACTACAATACACCATTAGATGGAAGTATGGCTGGAGGTATTGTGCCTTCAGAAGAAGTCAGGCCAATTTTGGAAAGTCCTTTAGGAATGAGGGTATTTATCACAAAAGAAACCTATCCAAATCCGAACCGTTTTTTTTGCCATTGGCTTTTCAATAAATACTTTAACCATATCCCAATAATATTACAGAAATTTGTTAATCCGCTGGATAGCGTTTACCTGTCATGTGCTATATCCAAGATTATTATCCAGATTATATTGATTGTTTTGCTTTCCATATTAATTTCCGGAAATACAAACATGTTTAAATTTGAGTCTTTACTGGCCGCTGTTCTCATCATACCTTTTTTTCAGACAAACGGGTATCGGAGTCATATGGGGATAATTGATCCAGCAACAACATATACATTCTTTTATGCACTTCCAACCGCACTTCTGCTATTATATTTTAGTCCGCTCATACTCCAAAGATATTATGGAAAAGAATTTAAAGGATTTAAGTACATCAGTATTTTATGGATCCCATTAGCTTTGGTTTGTAGTTTGAGCGGACCAATGAATCCAGGAATAGCATTAATTTTCAGCATGTTACTTATTATTAATAACCTGATAATGAATTTTAGAAAATCAGGTCATGAAAATATATTAGACAGGATAAAATATTCAATTCAAAAAATTCCAAGAGTATATTATTTCTTTATCATTCCTATTGTCATTTTTTCCTTGTACTCCATTTACCTGGGCAGATATAATTCGGTAAGCCTGAGCAATAAAATGTCCCTGGCTTCATTATATGCAAAATTACCGGAAGGGATATACTATCAATTTACCCAGAAACTTGGTTTTCCTGTTTTATTCTCAATATTGATTATTAATACATTAATCATAAAATCTCAATTCAAGACAATAGAAGGCAGGAAAATATTGAAGACATTTAAATGGATCGGAATATTTGCAATAATCTACATTTTACTTTTGCCTTTTGGTGGTTATCGGGACTATCGTAAGTATATTTTAAGATATGATACCATAATGCCAATAACATTAAGCTTAATGTTCATCTTTGGTAAAATGACAATTCTCATCCTTAATAATATTTCACTTAGACAAAAGTCCTGGTATATACCTTTGATAATGCTGGTAATTTTCATTTTTACCAATTCAGATGAACCAAAATTCGATAAGAATGATTGCGAAAGAGATGCAATTAATCAAATAGCTGAATCACCTGAATCCATTGTGAAGATTAGTGATGAATGTAATGTTTTATCATGGGATAAAATAGAGGATCCCAATGACTCGGAATTACAATCTAAATTACTACAATTATGGGGAATCATTGATGAGAAAAAACTTTACTATCAATAAACTCCGGGTACTAACAAGTGGGTGCAATAAGAAGAATAATCACATTTTATCCGAATTCCGGGCCACAAATAAGGAATCGGTTTGCTTCAATCCCGGGATATGGATTATCATCCAGGTACATCCGGGTAAATAAACGCTGACTTACAAATCCCTTCGATTCAAGCCATCGGAAAAGGCTACTCTTGCTTTCCGGAATATCTACAACAACAGGGGTATCTTGGAGTCGCGTGAATGCTGCAGAGATAAGTGCCCTGGCAGCAAGATCTGTCTGTGCGCAAACCGGGCCTATCTGTGTATAAAGTGAACCACGACGTCCCAGTACAAAACCAGTAACTTCGCTTCCCTGCATTAGGACCCATGATATATCCGGATAGGTTTTTATCATTTCCCCTACAATTTTCTCGCGGTTTGCACCGAAAACAATGCTATCCATTCGTACAACCTCCTTCAGGTATTCCGGATGCATAGGTACCGGGACAAAAGCTTCTTCCTGATTAAATATTCGGTCCCCTCCGGGCAGACGGGTCATACGGTGGATTTTATATTCTTCATTAAATCCAAGCTTCCTGTAAACCGGCATACCTGCAGGGGTAGCATCCAGTTTTATTGTATTGGTGGGAATAAGACCTGCCATTGTCTCCTGCAGTAACATCCTGCTGATCCCCAGTCCCCTGTATTCCCGGTCAATCAGTACCATGGCAATCCAGGCTATCTGATTATCATAATTAACTGCTGTAGTAGTGCCAACTACCTCTCCCCTGATCTCCGCAACCAAACAAACATTAGTTGAATTATCAACCATCAATTTCCAATCCCATACTGTCTGGTTCCATTTCTCTGCACTGGAAAGCCGTAATCCAGCCTGGATATCGTTGATATGCATCTTTCGTAATTTCAATTCTGTATCGATCATGTTATTGTGATTATTCGAAAAATGCTATTTTCCCATCCATCTGACCAGATTATGTGAAATAAATTCATCATCGTTTAACTCCGGATATGAAGTATATACCCTTTGTATTTCCTCTTTCTGCCCCGGAGACAGTTGGTCTTCCGGATTCAGTGTCCATGTTCCTTCCAGCAGCCCCTGACGTTTCAATACTTCATGAATCCCGACAATGCATCCCGCAAAGTGGTTAGCTGAATCGAAAAAGGCTGCATTACAGTCAGTGACTTTTACTCCCAGGGTTAATAACTCATTTATGTCATCTGCAGTCTTTGCGTGGTGGACCTTTTCCAATAGTTCAACCGCTCTTTTCGTCCATACGGCCCAATGCCCCAGGAGACCTCCAACAATTCGCTTTCTTACCATTTTTGTACCATCCCACAGCTCAAACTCCGTCAATAAATCAGCCAGGATGTTATCATCATTACCCGTATACAAGGCAATTTTTTCAGACCGGCCCGATTCAATAACTCCCCTGATCACATCCAGGGACTGGTAACGATTAAACGGGGCAATCTTTATTGCCACAACATTTTCAATTCCTGAAAATTCACGCCAGAAGTCAACATCCAGGTTCCGGCCTCCTACTGCCGGTTGAAGATAGAAGCCCATCACCGGAAGGATACTGGCAATAGTACGGCTGTGCTCGATCAACCTGTAATTCGAAGCTTCTTTTAATGCAGCAAGGCTTAACAACACAATATCGTACCCTTTCTCTGCGACCAGCCGGGTTTCCGCAACAGCCTGTTGGGTATCTCCTATCACGCCTCCAACCTTAAGTATTGAACGATGATTATTCTTTTCGTATCTGCCAATCTCTTCAATTGCAAGCTCCAACAGCGGTTCATACAGACCCACTTCAGGTTTGCGAATTTCAAACTGTGTTGTATGCACGCCCACAGCTATACCTCCTACACCGGCTTCCAGGTAATAGCGAATCAGGGCGCGCTGGCGACACTCATCTAATTTGCGTGAACTGTTCAGTGCCAGAGGCATAGCCGGAATAACAACTCCATTTCGAAGTAATTCTTCCTTCCCGGGTGTAAGATGTTTCTGCATTTACAATTTATATTATGTACTTTCAACTCATCAAAACTAATATTTCCCATCGCGTACTTCGTAGTGAGTGGGTTTGCCCAGTAAGCCCAAACCCTGTTTCATCCATCCGGAGATCCAGGAAATTATCTGGCTGACAGGTATCGTGGGACGACCAAACAACTTAAAAGCATTTTTGGCATTACTCAAAAGAGCTGTAGGGGCTTCTTTTCCTTCAAATTTGGGCTCTACTCCAAATTGCTTTGCAAACAGTTGAGCTACTTCTCTTACCGAGAGTATTTCGGGACCGGTGATATTCATTATTTTGGCCGGGCTGTTTGTGTACTCCAGTGAACGGAGTACCATATCATTCACATCACCCTGCCAGATTACATTGAAATGTCCCATGGACAAATCGATTATCTCTTCATTCTTCACTTTCGTGGCTATATCGACCAGCACACCGTAACGCATTTCTACCGAATAATTAAGTCTTACCAGGGTTACGTGAGTACCATATTTATTGCTACCGTATTCAAACATACGCTCTCGTCCCAGGCATGATTGGGCATATTCACCTATTGGACACGGAGTATCAGTCTCAATTGATCCGCCGGAATTTACCTTTACCAGTGGGTATACACAGCCTGTGGAAAAAGCAACTATACGTGAGAATTTGAACCTTTCTGCAATTAGCCCAGGAAGGAATGAGTTAACCGCCCAGGTCACGGAGAGGTTTTCTTCAGAGCCAAACTTCATCCCGGCCAGAAAGAAGACATTCTTGATATCTGGCAGTTCATTGATAAAACGGGTATCCAGAAGGTCACCGTGAATTGTCTCAATACCCATCTGCTCAATCTTTCTGCGCTGCTCATCCGATTCAAACAGGGAAACACCAACGATTCGTTTTTGTACGTTTGCCTGCTCGGCTGCTCGCCTTGACATCTGTGCCAGCGAAGGGCCAATTTTACCTCCCACCCCGAGAAAAAGAATGTCTCCGTCGAGGTTAGAAATCATTTTAACCAGGTCTGAACCCGGACGGGATAATATCTCTTCCAGTTCCGGTTCATTACTGATAATCTCCGGTATATTATTCATTGTTCATATCCTCCAAATTAAAGTGATTTATATTATCCTATTGTCATTAGATATTATGTGGACGATTTCAGGTGGAATTTCAAAAATCCCCCTGGTATTTGCATAATACAGGTATTTATAATCGAAAGACCTGCCGGGTTAAAATTCATAATCATCCGGGGTGAGATCGAAAATACTAAAAAAATCCCTAAAAAAGACTGGCACATATTTTCTTTACCAGATTAAGACGGTTAAATAACCGTTATCCTCATCAGAATCAACAATTGTATAATCTCCTCTGTCTGATTTTACCCAGTGTTTCCTGTTAGATTCTTTCAAAAGGGTTTGTCTTTTCAAAGCCCTGTGTTCGCTTTCCTCATCGGCATGGTCAGTCCAGCCTTCAATGTTAGGCATTTGCAATTGTTCCGTGCTCCATACATTCTGGTTGATATGATATTTATCAATCCTTAAAAGTTCATCAATGAATATAGCCGAAACACGGTTACATTAAAAACAGTGCATGGTTAAACTTTGTTATCCTGGGTATCGATTACCACTGTATCAATCTCGTTACTTTCCAGTGACTTCCGTAAATCTCCGAAGATTTCTATTTTCAGTTATTGAATTTCGGTAATGTAAGCACCGTCTTTTTCAGCAGCCCGTGAATCAACATCGCAGATATGTTTTACCTCGCAATTTGGCTGTTTCGCAAAGCTCCCGGCAAGTGCTTTACCGCTTAAATTTACACCCATAATTAAATCCCTGAGCATTTCGCTGGATCCTTCAATACGATTATAGTTTCGGGCACTCAGCCCAGACATAGCAAAGCCAAGGGCAATCTTAGCCTTATCTGTGGCCGCTTTTTCAGAAAATCTCTTCTTTAGTTCATTAGGTTTTACAATTAGCAAGTACTAATTGATTTAAGTTGCTAGTTACGAGTTGCCAGGTGTCTGAATCACAGTTATATATGAATTAGTAAATTATACGAATTTAATTACTATTTTAAATTATGTTATTGACTATTAACACTTTACCCAGTACCTGGCAACCAGTACCTGGCAACCAGTACCTGCAACCAGTACCCAGCAGCAAGTACCTGGCAACCAGTACCTGGCAACCAGTACCT
>CAYZEZ010000108.1:0-14750 GCA_964477295.1 uncultured Bacteroides sp.
CGATCTTCCCGGCCACGGAATGGATCTTAGTCGTCTCCAGCGCTTCTTCGAGCGAAAGGGGAGGTAAAATACTGGCTAACCTCTTGGCTAACATAGTTTTACCTGCCCCAGGACAACCAGCCATAATTATGTTATGGCCTCCGCTGGCCGCTATCTCCAGGGCCCTTTTCACCTTTACCTGCCCCTTGACCTCAGAGAAATCAAACTCGTAATTATTCACATTTTTAAAGAATTCCTCCTCTACTTCCACCCGAACCGGATCGAATGTTTTTCGCCCCGAAAGAAAATCAACCACATCCACGATATTACTCATCCCGTACACCTCTATATCCTTTATTACACCCGCCTCACGGGCATTAACAGCAGGAACAATCATCCCCCTGAATCCTGCATCCCGTGCATTGATAGCCATAGGAAGCACTCCCCTTACTTTTTGCAGTGTCCCGTCGAGCGATAATTCGCCCATCAGGATATATTCCGCTAATCTCTTTACAGGCATCAGCTCCGATGCTGCCAGCATACCTATCGCGAGGGGGAGATCATATGCAGATCCTTCCTTGCGGATATCTGCCGGGGCCAGGTTGATGATCACACGCTTCTTTTTCACCTCAAATCCTGAATTCCTCAAAGCAGCATCAATCCTTCGCTGGCTCTCCTTAACAGCACTGTCGGGCAATCCCACGATAAAAAAGTTTATACCACGGGAAATATTTACTTCAATGGTTATTGTAGTTGCATGGATCCCATGAACTGCGGAGGCATATGTCTTGACCAGCATTATGGATTTACCTTTTTAGTTATTCGTAAAAGCATGTTCCAGCCTTTGATCTGGGAAGTGATGTGTGACGCGTGACGTAAGGGAAAAGGATAGGAAACAATATATCATGGCCCATTACCCCCACCCAAACCCACACATCCTGTCACCCGTCGCTTAATGACAGATTTTCAAGATTATCGTACCTGTTTTTTCAATTTGTATTAATTTTAAATTGTTAACTTGTTCCTGATGAAGAAAAACTACCGCGACAAACTGTACCAGATTATATTCGAAGCAGATACAGTTCCCGGAAAAGCCTTCGATGTAGCCCTCATTGTGTTTATCCTGCTGAGTGTTATTGCCGTTGTCCTTGAAAGTATCTCATCAATAAATGTCCGGTTCGGCCCGATGCTTAAAGCAGCAGAATGGATCATTACCATTATCTTCTCCATGGAATACATCGTGCGGATATGGGCCTCACCGAAACCATGGCGCTACATTTTCAGCTTCTATGGCATCATTGATTTCCTGGCCATCATTCCCACATACCTCGACCTGATATTTACAGGGGCCATGGGGTTTGCCGTAATCAGGGGATTGCGACTGCTCCGTATATTCAGGATCCTCAAGATCACCAGGTATTCAAGGGAAGGCCAGATCATTATTGAGGCCCTCCAGGCGAGCCGTATCAAAATCCTTGTCTTCCTTTTTGCCGTGGCCACCATTGTTTTGATCATCGGTACGGTAATGTACCTCGTGGAAGGTGAAGCAAGCGGTTTCACCAGCATTCCTGCAGGTATCTACTGGGCGGTGGTCACCCTGACCACTGTCGGGTTTGGTGACATCACTCCTGTTACCGGCCTTGGAAAATTCATTGCCGGATTTGTTATGATCCTGGGTTACGGCATCATCGCTGTACCAACCAGTATTGTCACCTATGAAGTAGCTACTACCACTATGCGCAACAAGTACGGTAAAAGCTGCAAGGAGTGCGGAACCAAACAAAATGAACAGGATGCTAAATTTTGTAAAGAATGCGGGGCTAAATTGTAAAATGATCACTGAGGATGCAGGTAGAGGGAAACAGGTGTGTTAATAGTTACATTTATTATCCGTCGGTTAAAACCGACGGCAATTCATGTTATTTTAATAGCTTTGTAATCAAATAATAAACAACATGGGATTACCAAGGTTTTTCAGGATCCCTCAGCATAAGCGCTTTGATTACCAGCCGCTTTATTATGACGAGGCGAAGGAAAAGCGCGAAGAGAGGATCAGGAGCATCGAAAGAGAAATGGGGATTGAACACAAAGAGGATGACAGAAAATACAGTCCTTCCATTGTAAGAGGTTCATTTTCTTCAACGTATACCAAAAGAAAAAAGGTTCAGCGGTGGTCCAACCTCAGGTTGATCATCCTGATCCTGTTATTATTCTTCATCACTTACTTTATTTTATTCCGCTAAGGATGTCCGACATCATACGATTATTGCCTGATTCCGTGGCCAACCAGATTGCCGCCGGTGAAGTGATTCAGCGTCCAGCCTCAGTGGTGAAAGAACTGGTTGAAAATGCTGTCGACTCCGGCGCCTCCGAAATTTCAGTCAACCTGAAAGACGCAGGCCGTACCCTAATCCAGATCATCGATAACGGGTGCGGTATGTCGGTAACCGATGCGCGAATGGCTTTTGAACGGCACTCCACCTCAAAGATAAGCAAGGCACAGGACCTGTTTGCCATACAAACAATGGGATTTCGCGGCGAGGCGCTTGCATCCATTGCAGCCATTGCAGAGGTCACGTTAAAGACCAGGCGGCAGGAAGATGAGGTGGGTACCCAGGTCGATATCAGCGGATCAGAAGTTAAGAGCCAGGAACCCGTATCCTGCCCTGCAGGATGCAACTTCCAGGTGAAAAACCTGTTCTTCAATGTCCCTGCCCGCAGGAAATTCCTGAAAGGTAATTCCACCGAACTGAAACATGCCATTAATGAACTGATGCGTATTGCCATCGCACGGCCCCATATCCATTTTTCCCTGATACATAACGGCACCGATATCTATAACCTGGCCGAAACCAATGTTAAGCAGCGTATCGTTGCCCTTTTCGGGAAGGCCATCAACCAGAATCTCATCCCGATACAAACAGAAACGAGCATTGTCAATATTAAGGGATTCCTTGGCAAACCAGAAGCTGCCAGAAAAACTTTCGGCGAACAGTTCTTCTTTGTGAATGGGCGCTATATGCGGCATCCCTATTTTCATAAGGCTATAATAGAATCGTATGAATCGGTTTTGCCACCCGAAACAATACCATCCTATTTCATCTTTTTCGAATCCGGTCCCGAACGTATTGACATCAATATCCACCCGACCAAAACTGAAATCAAATTTGAGGATGAACGATCGGTTTTTCAGATCCTGCTTGCCTCAACACGGGAAGCGCTGGGAAAGCATAACATGGTCCCCAGTCTCGATTTCGATAAGGAAGGGATCATCGACATCCCCATTTTCGATAAGACCAAACAGGCCCATAATCCTGAAATAGAACTCCAGTCCGGTTTTAATCCTTTCAGGGAAAATTATGAAAGGCCGACCGTGGGAAGCGATTTTCAGAACTACCAGAGGGCCAGGATCCCGGAATGGGAGGAATTGTATAAGGGAATAAAAGATATTTCGGGACCAGCCTCTCGTGCAAATACAGATACAAACGCTGAACCTGGTACAGGCAGATTTTTACAGGTCAGGAACAAGTACATCATTACAGCCGTTAAATCGGGACTGATGATAGTGGATCAACGACGGGCCCATGAGAAAATCCTTTTTGAGAAATTCATGGAATCGATCAACCAGCAAAAAGGATTATCGCAGAAGGAACTTTACCCAACGACGCTGGAACTGAATGCATCAGACCATACTGTTTTAATGGAGATACTGGATGATCTGCTGGAGCTTGGATTCGATATTCGCGACCTGGGAAATTACGCCATTGTCATCCATGGATGTCCCTCCGATGCCATAATGTCTGAACCAAAAGAGATGATCGAGTGCCTGCTGGAAGAATACAAACAATTTCAGTCAGATGTTAAAGTGAAGGCAAAAGAGAAAGTGGCCATATCCCTTGCGCGCGCTTCATGCATCGGCTACAATAAATCACTTACCGACCTTGAAATGAGGGAGTTGGTTGACAATTTATTCGCCTGTAGCAATCCGGGACAAACAGCGCTGGGCAAACCGGTATTAACTATTTTTACCACGGAGGAATTTGAGAAGAAGTTTAACTAGGTGCTGGTTGCCGGGTACCAGCTACTGGGTGGCATGAGTTTTGAGATGTGGGCATGGATTTTGATAAGAGGGTACGAGGTGCCGGGTAGCATGGGAATTGGGCATTGAGCATGGGCATTAAAAAAGAGCAAAAATAACAGATAACAGACATGAATGGAAGATTCAGAATATTTGCAAATATACCGCCGGTTTTAAAGAACCTGCTCATCATTAATATCCTTATGTTCCTTATCTCTCTTATTGCTGAGAGGGGATTCGGAGTTGACCTGAACATGGTATTGGGATTACACTATTTCAAATCAGAATATTTCCAGCCATACCAGTTAATCACACACATGTTTATGCATGGCGGCGTCACCCATATATTCCTCAATATGTTCATGTTGTGGATGTTTGGAAGGGTGCTGGAACAGGTCTGGGGCGGGAAACGGTTCCTTATCTATTATTTTTTCACCGGTCTTGGAGCTGCTGCTCTGCATCTGCTGGTAATGCATTTTGAATTATCAGGATTGATCGGGGATGCTACGGCATTCAGCAATACACCCTCCGCAGAGCTATTTTCTACATTTGTGAAGGAACATGTCCCGAGATCATCCCCCCAATTATATGATTTTATCCAGGGGTGGATCGCCGATCCGAATAATTCATCTTATACCCATGAAGCCATCGGGTTTGTCGATCAATTTGTAAATGCCAAAATGAATGTCCCAACGGTTGGGGCCTCAGGTGCTGTGTATGGTGTTCTGCTTGCGTTCGGTATGCTTTTCCCCAATATGCCGCTGGTACTTATCTTCCTTCCCTTTTTCCCCATCAAGGCCAAATATATGGTGATTGGAATGGCAGTACTCGAGTTGACGTATGGCCTTACAATGTCAGGAAGTAATGTCGCACATTTCGCTCATCTTGGTGGTATGATTTTTGGCTTTATACTCATCCGGTACTGGAAAACCAACAAAAACAACCTTTACTGACAGAATGGCAATTTTTGATGAGATAAAAAAGTCCTTTAAAAAAGGATCAATGCTGACCAGGTTGATTTATATAAACCTGGCTATATTCCTCCTGGTAAATGCCGTTGAGATCTTTTATTTCCTTTTCAACCAGCATGATTCTTATTCCCGTTTTCTGCTCGCTTTTGCAGTGCCGGCTGACCTGGGCATGCTGGCCAGGAGGCCATGGACGCTGTTAACCTATATGTTCCTGCATAAAAGCTTTTTCCATATCCTGTTCAACTTATTATGGCTCTACTGGTTTGGCCGGATATTCCTGGAGTACCTCGATGAAAAGAAACTGGCTGGAGTTTATATTTTAGGGGGACTATCGGGTGCTCTGATGTATATCCTGGCCTTTAATATCTTCCCGGTCTTCCATGAACAATTGCCCCTCTCCTATGCACTCGGGGCTTCCGCCTCGGTTATGGCTATTGTGATCGCTATTTCAGTCTATTCGCCCAACTATACCATTTATCTTTTATTTTTTGGCAGGGTAAAAATAATCTACGTTGCCCTGATTGGCTTCCTGTCTTCCTCGGTCATTGAATTTTCAATGAACACAGGGGGGAAACTGGCACATATCGGGGGAGCTTTATTCGGCTATCTTTTTATCGTGCAGTTCAGAAAAGGCAAAGACATGACAAGATTTTTCAGCCGTCTGCTGGATACTATTGCCGGATGGTTCAAGTCGAAACCCCGCATCAAGGTCTCGCACCGCAAAACTGCAGACGACATGGAATATAATAAAAGAAAAAAAGACGAGCAGGCCGAAGTCGACAGGATCCTGGAAAAGATAGCCAAAGCCGGATACGATAGCCTTACCAAAGATGAGAAGGAAACACTTTTTAAGCAGAGCCAGAAGCCTTAATATGCCGGGGTTAAAGCCCGGATAATTTCATCTTTATTGATCCGCCGGCTAAAGAGGCTGTGTAAAAACTAAGTTAATAGTCATTCTGTAACTAATTGATAATGAGATCCTGAAATAAATTCAGGATGACTATTTTCTGAAAATATTGCTATTTTTACACAGCCTCTAAAGCCGATGGCAATGGATACTAATCCCAATCTTTTTTGAATTGTATTATATATTGTTTATTTTAATACTGGACTGATTATAAACCACTTATATAATAATGAACACATATGCCAAGTAGAAAGTTTCCTGCTTTAATTTATCTCCTCCTGTTAATTTCCCTCCTTGCTCCCACTTTTAGTTCCGCGCAGACAGATAATGATATTTTGTACTGGAAGGCGGTTCAGGCAAATAATATCCAACAAGCCGACAGCTTGATTTCAATTGGAGCCGACCTTAATATAAGGAACAAGGATGGCTGGACACCTCTGTTTGTTGCTGCCTGCTATGGATTCAATGAAATGGCGGAGCTGCTTATAAAAAATGGCGCAGATATACATGCCAGGTCGAACGATTCAAAAACCCCTCTTTTCGTTGCTGTTGAGAATAAGCAGATCGCAGTGGCAAAAGGATTACTAAATGCAGGAGCAGAAACTGAAGCACCCACAGATGCTCAGAAAGTTAACTGTGGTGAATACGAGGTATGGACCAGAAAAAAAGATTTCAATTATTATCCTTTGCATGTTGCAGTATTCTGCGACGACCTTGAAATGGTGAGGCTTCTCTTAGAATATGGCGCAAATGTAAATGCCCTGACCAATAAAAAATGGACTCCAATAATGATTGCTGCCAGCTTATATAAAACCGAAATATTTATTGAACTGTACATCAATGAAGCAGATCTGGGGATTCAAAACAGCGATGGAGAAACAGCTACCTATTGGATTGATTACTATGAAGAAGGAGATATCCATGAATTCCTGAAAAATCCGCAGGTTGAAATACAAAAACGATATGGGAACCTTCCAATTCTTACGACCAGCCTCGGGCATGCTGACCGGATAGTTTCTGTCGATTTTAGCCAGGACGGCAAATATATGGTTACAGGAAGCCTTGACAATACAGTTAAACTCTGGGATATCTCTCTGGGAAAGGAGATCCGCACATATTACGGACTACCTGATATGGTTTCAACATTAACCTGTGATTTTAAGAATAACCTCCTGGTAGCATCAGACCTGTCAGATATGGTTAAAATCTGGAACCTGGCAACCGGGCAGGAGATCGCAACCTTTTCAGAATCTCTTGTATTACAACTTGCTTTGAGCCACGACAATAGATTCTTGCTTACAGGAAATGAGGTCAATGAGATGAAGATATGGGACCTGGAAAAAAAGGAAAAAATTAAAGATTTTAATGATCACACTGATCATTTCTCTGTATTGTTCGGTGATCAAAATTCTGCCTTGTTTTTTGATCAGAATGATCAGCCATTCCTGGCAGAATCAAGCAACACAAAAGTATCTGTCTGGAACCTGGCACAGAAGAAAGTATACAGATCATTTACCGGTCACAAAGACGATGTCTTTATTATCGCCGTCAGTGCGGATGGTAAGTTGCTTGCGTCCGAAGACGGTGACCATACAATCAGGGTCTGGAACATTGAAACCGAACAATTAGTCAGCGAATTCAACAGCCATCCACATAATGTATCAACCTTATGTTTTAGTTCCGATAATAATCAACTGGTGGCATCCACTAACAATGATTTTATCACTTTGTGGGATGTAAATTCCGGTGCTCTTATCAGGGAATTTTACGGCGGTGAGGATATTCTGACCACAGAGTTTTTAAACGGCGATACATTCATTGCAGCAATTTGTTCCGATGATTCACTAAAAGTCTGGGATACTGAATCAGGAGAATTAGTAAACACACATTTCCTGGGACAGCAATCCAGTTTAAATGCACTGGCCCTTCCTTTTGAAGATAAAGTATTCCTGTCCGGAGGTGATGATGATGTACTAAAAACCTGGTCCGTTGAGGAGAATAACAGGATTGAAAAACTACCCGTTGAACTCGGGCCATTTACTGCCACAGCATTTAGTCCCGACAATACTTTTATTATTACCGGAAAAAAAGATGGCTCAGTATGCCAGTGGGACCTGAAAACCGGAAAATTAATAAAATCCTTCCCGGGTCAGGCATATAGTGTATATGATCTGGATGTTAGTTCAGATGGAAAGTATATTCTTTCGCTGGTCGGAGATGAAATTTCTTTATGGAATATTGAAAGTGGAACCCGGATCCTGAATTTTGAGAATGACGATAACTTTATCGAACAGGTCTCTTTCAATCCTACGAATGAGCATATATATTACGGAGGTGAAGATTCCCTGTTTATTTATGATATCAGCAGCGATAAAATATTAAAAAGCACAGGGGAGGAATATACCTCAGGTTCCTGCTGGGAAGTAAGCCAGGATGAAAGCACTATCATAGCCGGAACTTCTGAAGCAATGATACTTATCTGGGACCTCGAGAGAGGGGAGAAGAGCCGTTCATACTATTTTGAACCCATGGCGACTAATTCCAAAAAGCGCGGATTCATAACTATTCTTACATACAGTGGAAGTGAGCCTGAAATAAGCGACCTGGACTTAAGTTCAGATAACAGATATCTTGCCGCCGGCTTAACCGATAATTCGGTGCGTATCCTGGATATTGAACAAAAATATATTTCAGAAATTAAGGTATTAACCGGTCATTCAGGACCGGTTAATACCGTAGCTTTTACTTCCGCAGATAAATACCTGATAACAACTTCTGAGGATAAAACGATTAAAATCTGGGAAACGGCCAGGTGGAAAGAAGTTGCTACACTCATTTCATTCGGGAAGGATGATTGGATCGTAACTACCCCGGAAGGACTATTCGATGCCTCCCCGGATGCAATGAAACTGATCTATTACACCCAGGGATTTGAAATATTCGAACTCGATCAATTAAAGGACCGGTACTTCGAACCTGGCCTGCTGCAGAAAATATTAGGTTTTAATGACGAGCCAGTCAGGGATGTTACTAAACTGGAAAAGCTCGACCTCTACCCTGAGATTAAACTGAACCAACCTGATAATGGCCTGCTTAAAATTGACCTGACCAACAGGGGAGGAGGTATTGGCCCGGTGAAAATATTCATCAATGGAAAAGAGATCGCTGCAGATGCACGCGGTGAGGGCAGTGATCGCGATGCGGAAGAATTGAATATTTCACTCGATTTAAAGGATCACCCGTTTCTCAAATACGGTAGTAAAAATATCATTGAGGTAAAAGCAGCCAATGGAGAAGGATACCTGGTCAGCAGGGGTGCCAGGGTTACCTATTTGCCAGAAGCTGAAAAGCCGGCCGGGATCCCGCGATTGTTCATCGTCGCTTCCGGAATTTCAGACTATACCGGAAATGAAATAGATCTGAAATATGCAGCCAAGGATGCAGAAGACATGGCCCGGGCACTTGAGATTGGAGCCAGCCGTCTCTTCGGTACCGATAAAACATATACCTGGTTATTAACAACCAATCAGGAGAACAGCAGCATACAACCTACAAGGGCTAACATTATCAGAACTTTCGGGGAAATTGCCCAAAAAGCGAAATCAACAGATATCCTGGTACTCTATTTTTCAGGCCACGGGATCAATTGGGGAGGGCAGGATGGCGATTTTTATTACCTAACCAAAGATGCCTATACAGCCGAAGCGTCGGCTTATAATGATCCGGCGATACGTAAACTCAGCACAATCTCAAGCAATGAAATGGTTGAATACATCAAAAAAATACCTGCCCTCAAACAGGTTTTGATAATCGACGCCTGTGCCTCAGGCAAAATGGTTGAAAACCTTGTGACTCAGAGGAACATTTCTTCCAGTACGCTGCGTGCGCTCGACCGGATGAAAGACCGGACCGGTATGCACATTATTACAGGATGCACTGCTGATGAAGTCAGCTATGAAGCCAGCCAGTATGGACAGGGAATACTTACCTACAGCCTCCTGGAAGGAATAAAAGGTACCGCCCTCAGGGATGAGCGATTTGTGGATGTGAACCTGTTGTACCAGTATGCCCGGGAAAGGGTTCCTGAACTGGCAGAAGGAATAGGAGGAATCCAGAAACCTGAGGTTTTTAGCCCGTTTGGAGCAGAAAGTTTTGATATCGGCGAAGTGAACTCAACAGATAAAGAAAATATCCCCCTTGCAAGGATCAAACCTGTTTTTGTCCGTTCGGTTTTTCAGGACGAAAATGAGCTGGAAGATATTTTAAACCTGAGTGCCATCATTGATAATATGCTGAATGAAGTCTCTCAAAAAGGAAATGACAGATCGCTGATCTTTGTAAATGCAAGGGAATTCCCCGAATCATATAAACTTTCAGGACTTTACAATCAACAGGACAACCAGATAACATTAAAAATGAAGATCAAATCGAACGGACTGTCAGAATCCTGCACAATATCCGGCAAGGATCCTGAAGAGCTTAAATCAAAAATAATGACCCGTATTAACTCGGTAATAAAAGATTGAAAACACACCCTCGGTTCGCTGATCACCGTTCACTGATCACTGCTATCTGTTTAAAACTATCCTTTCAACTTTCCAGTTAAAATTGAATATTTAACTAATTTTAAAATTAAGGAAATAATTATTGCATCGTGAGGAGGTTGATTTATAAGCTGATACTGGGAGTGAATATCCTCCTGGTCATATTCCTGCTGCTGGCATACCTTTCTCAAATGGTCAGCCCGCAGCGAATATGGCATTTTGCCTTTTTTGGCCTGTCATACCCATATATTCTCATTGCCAATATAGCGATGATGGTTTTCTGGATAGTTAACAGGAAAAAGGAGTTTCTCCTATCCTTTCTTTTCATTGCAATCGGGTGGAACATCATGGGCAGTGTAGTACAGGTTAATTTCAAATTCCTGAAAAGCAAAAACATTAAAGAACAATTCACCCGAAACATCAGGCACGAAGAAAAAATCCTGAAGGTTCTGACCTATAATGTACGCGCTTTTAATCTTTACAACTGGGCAAATAATGAAGAAGCAAAAGACAGAATTTTTAAATATGTTCTTAAAGAAGATCCTGATATATTGTGCTTCCAGGAATATTTCACACAGGAACGTGGCATTTTTTCTGCCAGTGACCTATATAAAATACTAAACAAAACACCATACCGCCATATTCATTATACTATTGGTGAGAACAGCAATTTCCGTTACGGCATTGCTACCTTCAGTTCATATCCGATCATTAATAAAGGGGTCATCCGGTTTGAACATACATTGAATACAACGATATTCTCCGATATTGTTGTCGGTGATGATACGATCAGGGTATATAATAACCACCTGCAATCCATTCATTTTAATAAACACCATTATGCAATCTTTGACAGCCTTAAACTGCCAACTGATGACAGCCAGTTCAGGGAGCTGATCGATATATCCGACAGGATCAGGGATGCATCGATAAGACGGTCGGAACAGTCAGATGTGATCGCAGAACACATCACAAAATCACCATATCGTGTGATTATCTGCGGTGATTTTAATGATACTCCGTGTTCATATACATACCATAGAGTTAAAGGCGACCTGGTAGATTCTTTTGTTGAGGCCGGAACAGGATTGGGGAATACCTATTTTGGCAGCCTGCCGTCATTCCGGATAGATTATATTCTGCACTCAAAGCTGATCCGTTCCATTTATAATGAAAGGGCTAAGATCCGGTTGTCGGACCACTATCCCGTATTGAGCTATCTTCAGCTTAATCAAACGGAAGTTTACTGACATCTACATTCCCCCCCGACAGGATAATTCCCACCTTCTTATCCTTAACATCAAGCTTTCCTTCAATAATAGCAGCCAGAGGAACAGCACCTGAAGGTTCCACGATTATCTTCATTCTTTCCCAGATCAGGCGCATGGCATCAACAATAGCCGCTTCACCTACGGTAATGATATCATCCACCTTATCCATGATAATCTCAAAAGTCAGGTTGCCCAGGGATGTAAGCAATCCGTCGGCAATGGTATCAGGATTTACAGATGGTACGATCTTCCCCGATTTAAACGACCTGTATGCATCATCGGCATTAGCCGGCTCCACGGCAATAGCTTTTGCATCAGGAAGCAATGCCTTCACTGAAAGGGCTGTCCCACTCATCAAGCCACCTCCACCGACCGGTGCCATAACGATGTCAAGTTCTCCAACCTCTTCAATCAACTCTTTGGCTGCCGTGCCCTGACCAGCTATGATGAGCGGATGATTATAGGATGGAACGAAATATACACCGGTCTCCTCAACCACTTTATTCATGGTCAATTCCCTTGATTCAAGCGTGGGTTCACAAAAGGTGATTTGCCCCCCGTATCCCTCAACTGCCCTTTTCTTAATCTCAGGGGCATTGCGTGGCATCACGATCTGAGCCGGTATACCTCTCATTCCTGCCGCCAGGCACAAAGCTGCAGCATGATTCCCTGACGAGTGGGTGCCCACACCCCTGGAAGCCTCTTCCTCACTTAAGGAGAATATAGCATTCGAAGCTCCCCGGAATTTAAATGCACCTATCTTCTGGAAGTTCTCGCACTTAAAATAGAGCCGGGTGTCAAATATCCTGTTTATACTGCCTGAAGTCAGCACCGGTGTTTTATGTATGAACTTTTTAATCCGGTCATGGGCCTCAACGACATCCTGGTAAGTAGGTATAAATAAGTTCATCTTACTATTACTTATTGCACGCCAAGTTACTATTTATTCTTTTTAAACTCCTCAAGGCATTTATACAACGCTTCTATGATCTCATATGCTGTTGCGCCCCTGATAAAATCTTTGCCCAGGTCACAGAATTTCTGAAACTCATACAACTCGGGACCGGATAAACCCGTTACCTCCTCCAATATTTCCCTGTTATATTTGTCTGCTACCTCTTGCCGGAATTGTTCTTCCTCTTTGATCTTAGCATATTTCCTGAGCGATTTGCCCTCCTTGCTCAGGGCCATATAGATGGCTGTGACAGGACTCCCCAGGGAAATGTTCTCCGTAACGTATACCGAATCTGATCCCATTTCAATATCCTTTAAGACAGATGGATTAACCTTTAAATTTGGTTCAGGGATATCCAGATGTAAAAATTTGTATTTAAACTGACGGTATGTTCCCAATTGATTTACACTAACAACCTGGATTGGATATATACGCTGGAGCATATGGATGGTTATAATACCCGGGTCACTTAGTATTGAGTCACTCAGATGGAAAGGGCAATCATAATACCCTATGGCAGTGAGCAGCAGAAGATCATTCCGGGCTGCCCCGATCTTAAAATAGCCCATGGTATCACTGATGCCGGCATATCCCCTGGTCTGGTTAACTATATGAGCAAACTGAACCGGTTCATTGATTGCCCTGTCGATAATCCTGGCAGTAAAATAAAACAATGAATCATCCTTAATATCCTGTGAATGAATATCTTGTGACGAGATTACAAGGATGAATAATCCAAGGCTGACCAGCTTATTGAAGGTAAGAACCCTGTAAATATTTAAAGAGTACTTCAATACGGTAAACGTGTTACAAAACCTATGACTTCTATTGAATATTTTTAATATTATGCCTAATATTAGATACCTCGCACCCCATAACCCGCAACCCGTAACTTGTTAAAAATGGCGATTATTACAATCCAATTAAATTAACCAAGATCTATGACAATTTATTACGATTAGTGTTAAAAATCATTAACTAAAACCAGAAAATCATGAAAACTGATCCCGCAAGCAGAATACAAGATTTACGCCAGTTTGGGGAATTCGGGGGAGTGAATCCCTCCATCACTGATTCCTCCACCTATACTTTTCTTGAGGCCGGCACCATGGAAGACACATTCCATGGCGGTACAGAAGGTTGCTTTCTCTATTCCCGTCACTGGAACCCGACAAATAAATACCTGGCCGATGCACTCGCTGCTATGGAAAATACAGAATCAGCCTGGATTACAGCATCCGGTATGGCAGCAATAACCTGTTCCATCCTGCAGCTTTGCAATGCGGGTGATCATATTGTCACCAGTGTGACTACCTATGGAGGCACATTCGCATTTCTGAAAAATTACCTCCCAAAATTCAACATCGAGGTGAGCTTTGTGAACATTGCCGATCTGGAAAGTATTAAGAAGGCTATTCGTCCCAATACCCGCCTCATCTATACTGAAACGATCACCAATCCGCTGCTCCAGGTCGCTGATATCCCGGCCCTTTCTGAGATCGCACACCAGAACAACCTGTCGCTGATGATCGATAACACCTTCAGCCCGATGATCGTAACCCCGGCTGACAATGGGGCCGATATAGTTGTTTACAGTATGACCAAATTCATCAATGGGAAGAACGATTGCGTGGCAGGCGCAATATGTGGATCTGAGGAATTTATAAATAGCCTGTCTGACGTAAACACCGGAACAGCTATGTTGCTTGGACCGGTACTTGATCCATTGCGCTCATCAAGCATACATAAGAACATGCATACCCTGCATGTCAGAATGAAGCAGCACAGCCGGAATGCCATGTACCTGGCCAATAAATTTGCGGAAATTGGATTGCAGGTATTTTATCCCGGTATGGAAAACAATCCGTACCACGAAATGCTTAAGAAAATAATGAATCCCGGTTTCGGTTTCGGGGGAATGCTTACCGTAGACTTCGGCAGTCATGAAACCTCAAACAAGGTCATGCAAACCCTGCAGGACAGCGATGTCGGATACCTGGCGGTGAGCCTTGGATATTTTAAAACATTGTTCAGCTGTTCGGGTC